>CAZYPK010000315.1:0-1525 GCA_964649195.1 uncultured Phycisphaeraceae bacterium | reverse complement strand
TTGGGGTATCGAACCGGAATACCCCGACGGCTCGCGGACTCGCCATCGGGCTTGATATCTTTATTAAAGTGAGGATCAATAAACGGGACATCTTTTTCCTCGCCTCACTTCTCAATGCACATCCGCCTCCACCTCTTCATCGTGCTTGAGGCGTTCCATCAGCACGCGCTTGTAGTCCGTCGGCATGACCTTGACGAACTGGCTGGTGATGCCCGGCCAGTGGTCGAGGATGTGCTGCGCCACGGTCGAGCCGGTGTAGGTCTGATGATCCTCGATCATCTGGAGAAGTTCGCCGATGTCCTCATCGGAATCCACCTTTTCGAGCTCGACGGTGCCCAGGTTGCATTTGGTGAGGAAATCGCCGGCCTTGTCCCAGACGTAGGCGATGCCGCCGGACATGCCCGCGGCGAAGTTGCGGCCGGTGGGGCCGAGGATGACGGCCCTGCCGCCGGTCATGTACTCGAGGCCGTGATCGCCCACGCCTTCGACGACGGCATACGCGCCGCTGTTTCGCACGCAGAACCGCTCGGCGGCGCGGCCGCGGAAGAACGCCTGCCCGCCGGTCGCGCCGTAGAGGCACACGTTGCCGACGATGATGTTCTCCTCGGGAACGAAGGTCGATTCGCGCGGCGGATAAATCTGGATGCGCCCGCCGCTGAGCCCCTTGCCCACGTAGTCGTTCGCATCGCCTTCCAGATCGAGCGTGATGCCGCGCGCCAGAAACGCGCCGAAGCTCTGGCCGGCGGAACCTTTGAACTTCAGATGAATCGTGTCCTCGGGCAGGCACTTCTCGCCCCAGCGCTTGGCGACGGTGTGCGAGAGGATCGTGCCCACGACGCGGTTGGTGTTGATGATCGGCAGCTCGGCATGAACCTTCTCGCCCTTGTCGATGGCCGGCTTGCAGAGATCGAGCAGCGTCGTGTTGTCGAGCGCCAGTTCCAGGCCGTGGTCCTGCTTGCGGGTGCAGTAAACGCCGACGCGCTTGTGCGGCTTCTTCGCCGGGGCGAGCATCGGTGAGAGATCGATCCCCTTCGCTTTCCAGTGATTGACGGCGGCATCGGTTTCCAGGCAATCGACGCGGCCGATCATGTCGTTGATGGTGCGGAAGCCCAGGTCGGCCATGATCAGCCGGCATTCCTCGGCGACCATGAACAGATAATTGATCACGTGCTCGGGCTTGCCGGCGAATTTCTTCCGCAAGACCGGGTCCTGTGTCGCAATGCCGACGGGGCAGGTGTTCAGGTGGCACTTGCGCATCATGATGCAGCCGAGCGTGATCAGCGGCGCGGTGGCGAAGCCGATCTCCTCGGCGCCGAGGAGGAAGGCGATGGCGACATCGCGGCCCGTCTTGATCTGGCCGTCGGTCTGGAGGACGACGCGGCTGCGCAGGTCGTTCATCACCAGCGTCTGGTGCGTCTCGGCGATGCCCAGTTCCCAAGGCAGGCCCGCATGCTTGATGCTGGTGAGCGGTGATGCGCCGGTGCCGCCGGTGTCGCCGGCGATGACGATGTGATCGGCATGGGCC
>CAZYPK010000314.1:768-1603 GCA_964649195.1 uncultured Phycisphaeraceae bacterium | reverse complement strand
TGGCGACAGCGAGTTCAAGCTCATCGATCATACGCCGGGTTATGGCTCATGTGCGAAGTATTGGATGCACATGGTGCAGAATGCCAATGAGGAGAATGCGGGATCTTCGCCCGCCGACCCCGTGCTCGTGATGCAGGCGATGGGGCGCAAGATCGGATACATCCCCGCTGCTGCTCGCTTGGCCGATCCCAATCGTGAGTTACCGCTGCAAATCTATCTGGCCGAGCGCAAGGTGACTTTGGAGCAAATCGCCGATCAGGTCAACGACCAACTCAAACGCGCTGGTCGCGTGATGCTGGTCGTGAGCGAAGGTCTTGATGTCGGTGACGTGGGGGCGGTGAAGGATTCCTTTGGGCATACATCGTTCGGTGCGAGCCAAATCACGGTCGCCCAGATGGTGACCAATTACCTGAACGCGCAGGGGCTGGCTGCTAAAGGCGCGGCTCGCTGTAACGTGGCCGGAACCGATCAGCGGAATTCCATTGGTTACGCGTCGGTGGTCGATCTCGACGAAGCTTATGAGGTGGGAGTGAAGGCGCTCAAGCTCGCCGCCAACGGCGAAAGCGGCTTCATGTCGACGATTCTGCGTAACCCAGGTGCGAAGTACGGAGTGACCTACGACAAGGTCCCCTTGCCCGATGTGGCGAATAGCGAGCGGACATTCCCCGATAAATGGATCACTGCAAATGGCACTGACGTGAGCGATGAATTCCTGGCGTATGTCAAGCCGTTGGTGGGCGATACCATGGTCAGCTTACCCATGGAAGACGGTCGGCAACGGCTCGCACGAATCAAGCCGATCTTCGCGGAGCAGAAACTGCCAAAGTATGTGCCC
>CAZYPK010000314.1:517-758 GCA_964649195.1 uncultured Phycisphaeraceae bacterium | reverse complement strand
CCAGGCGGAGCGCATGAAGGCCCCGGGCAAATAGACACCAGCACTTAAGTTGAGTTGATGGATGGCGATGATGGATTTTCAGGCGAAACAAGAGTTTTTGGTTGGTATCGATTCCGACGGCTGCGTATTCGACACGATGGAAGTGAAGCACAAAGAGTGCTTCATTCCCGCGTTCATTAATTACTACGAGCTGCAAGGGGTGAGCAAATACGCCCGCGAGGCCGCGGAGTTTGTGAATCTT
>CAZYPK010000314.1:0-507 GCA_964649195.1 uncultured Phycisphaeraceae bacterium | reverse complement strand
TGAATCTTTACTCCAAGAGCCGAGGGATCAATCGATTCCCCGCGCTCGTCGAGCAACTTGAGTGGCTTGCCCGTCGACCGGAAGTGAAGGCGCGGGGCGTCAAGGTTCCATCGCCGAAGGGAGTAATCAACTGGATCGCCGACGAGTCAAAGCTCGGCAACCCCGCTCTCGAGAAGGCCGTGGCGGAGACCGGTGACCCGGATTTGAAGGTCGCCCTCACCTGGTCGAAAGCTGTCAACGATGCCGTGGCGGCGATGGTGCGGGGCGTGCCGCCGTTTCCGAATGTGCGCGAATGTTTGGACCGCTTTGCCGAGAAGTGCGATATGATCGTGGCCTCGGCGACGCCCAACGCGGCTCTCAAGGCGGAATGGGAAGAGCACGGCATCGCAGGGCACGTGCGTGCCATCTGTGGCCAGGAAGCCGGTACGAAGAAAGAGATTCTGGCGGTCGCAGCGCAATATGGCCCCCACAAGTGTTTGATGATCGCCAGGCGCATCGCCGATCATC
>CAZYPK010000313.1:0-1626 GCA_964649195.1 uncultured Phycisphaeraceae bacterium | reverse complement strand
CGTCGCGGCTGGCGAGCCGCGACTCAACGAGTCGCGGACGTGAACGGAAAGAAGAGTGGTCCGTTTCACCAAGGTCGCCGGGTGAGAGCACCCGTGTCGCGCGAAGATGTTCGAGGCTTGCAACGCAAGGTGTGCATGAACGCCCTTTCAGGCTGCTCACGTCCGCGACTCGTTGAGTCGCGGCTCGACAAGCGCTACGTTCCTCCCGGTTCCGTCACGGTCGCCTTCACGTAGCCGCCCTCGGCCGGGACGATCACCTGCGTGCCCGGCTGTCGCCTGGCCCACTTCATGGATGCCAGGGCGATGGCGGTGGCACCGAGCATGGGGGAGAGGGTGGAGCTGCTGATGGCGCCGATGACGGCGCCGCCGGGGCTGTCGGGTTCATAGATCTGCGAGCCGGCGATGGGCAGGCGGTCATCCTCCATGCGCAGGCCGACGATGATCCGCCTGGGGTGGCCCAGGTGTTTCATGCGGGCGACGATTTCCTGTCCGAGGTAGCAGCCCTTGGTGAAGCTGACGGCATCCTCGAGTTGGCCGGTTTCGCCGGGCAGGCTGTCGGGTCCGAAGTCGATGTTGTAGAGCGGGGTGCCCGCCTCGATGCGGGCCGTGTTGTACGCCAGCCAGCCGATGCCCCGGCCTTTGATGAGAGGGCGGGTGTCGGGTGTCGGGTGTCGGGTGTCGGAAACAACATCGTCTTTTGCGTGTCCGATGTCGGGAACCAATCCGCCGACCGCCTCCGCCATGCGGGTGAAAATGTTCAAGGCCGCCTCGACGGGCACGATCAGATGCAGCCCCATCGCACCGGCATCATCCCGGCGATAGATCGTGCAGGCCGCGCTTTCGATCTTCAGCGACACATGCCGCATCGGTTCAAGTGGCCCGACGCCCGAACCCGTCAGATGTTCCACCAGCTTGAGCCCGTTGGGGCCATGCAAGGCGATGTGATGAAACGCATCGCCGACATCGGTGAGCTTCACATCCTCGCTGAAGAGATACTTGTCCAGTTCCGCGACGATCGGGCCGGCTTGAAATCGGTCGAGGTCGATCAGCATCCGATCGTCGCCTTGCAGCACGATCATGTCCGCCGTGATCCGCCCCTGCTTGCTCAGCAGAAACGCCCGGCGAGCCTGGCCCGGCTCCAGCGTCCGCGTGTCGTGGGTGATCATGCGATGCAGAAACTCGGCGCGGTCCTTGCCCGTCACCTCCACCAACCCCCGCTGAGGCTGATCGAAGATGCCCACGCTCTTGCGAATCGCGGCATACTCGGCGTGGTACTCGTCAAAGGTCTCCACCAGCTCGATGGCCGCCGGAGCAGCGGCATCGGACGCGGGTCCAAAGGGCACAAAACCGGCGCCGGACGCGGCGAGGAAACGGTGAATGTCGGAAAGCATCGTGTTCACCAGGGAAAGCATAGCGGGGAATGACCACGGAAACCTCGGCCCGCGACCAGAGCCGCGACTCAACGAGTCGCGGACGTGAACGGAAAGAAGGGTGGTCCGTTTCATGAAGGTCGCCGGGTGAGAGCGTCCGTGTCGCGCGAAGATGTTCGAGGCTTGCAACACAAGGTGTGCATGAACACCCCTTCAGGCTGGTGATCTCCGCGACGTGTTACGTCGCGGCTGGCGA
>CAZYPK010000312.1:0-1640 GCA_964649195.1 uncultured Phycisphaeraceae bacterium | reverse complement strand
AAAGCCGCGGGGCCAGTCCCTCACGAAAGATATTCGCATAGAAGTCGAAGGCCTGACGGAACTCCGATCCCGAGAAGTTGCCGCGCCTTCCGCCGTCGCTCCTTGGGTGTTGATTAGCCAGCGCTTGTTGCTTTTGACCCATAGGCCGGAGCTATGCCCGCCGTCGGCCGTGAAGAACCACGACACGAGTTGCCCCGAGAGCGGATCCACGCCGATAATTTGCATCCCGCCGGGCACGCCATCCGGCTTGTCCTTGGGGTGCACCGTCGTCTCGGCGCGAAGGAAATACTTGTCGCTCATCCACGCGAACTTCACGTCGACGTGCGCTGCGTCGCCCTTCGCCTTCCAATCGCCCACCAGGCCCGCGAGTTCTTCCAGATTCACCGCAGCCGGCGGCAAGGAAACTTCCGATTCGCGAACGCTCGCCATCAGCCACTTGCCGTTGAGCTTCGTATGCACGGCCGTGTAGGCACTCGCGGTGCTCGTGCCATTGGCCCCGCCTGTGACCGAAGCAACGCCTTCTTCAAGCACCAGGTTCGGCGCGAGGTTCCTGACCGCTTGGATTTTCACTTCCATCTTGGAACCAGGGTTCGCCTGGAAATGTTCCTCATAGAGCTTTTTGATCTCGGCTTGCCCTTTGACCGTCTGGGCGCCGATGGTGTACTCGCCATCGGGCGTCCACAGCGCCGCGACAGCAGCCGCATTGCCGGCATCGTAGGCCGTGACAAACGCCTGGGCGGACTGCTCGATGGCCGATTTTTCGTTCGACACGCGGGAACTAGTTTGAGCCGGCAAGTTGCCGGCCATCCCAAACAGCAAAACAATCGAGACTACGCGATGCATAACGATATTCCTGAAGTGTGGACTTATTTCGCGGTTGTGACAGCCGGATCGAAATCCCATTCTTTAAGTTTTGTACGGGCTGTGCCATAGTTACCAAGATGATAGACGGCCACACCCACCGGCGAAAATGTGAACGAATCGAACGGTTCTTTGAGCATCTGGTCTAAAAATTCTTTGCTGCCCACTCCGATTGTCACGTGCGGATTGAAGTTCTTGCCCGAATACTTGGGGACATAATCCGCCACATAGTCGATCACCATCGGCACGATATCAGGATCTTCCGGTGTGGTGACATAAGCGGCGGAGATCCCCCTTTTCACCGTGAAGGGCGCAACCGCGTCGATCAATTTCTGTTGGAATGCTCGTAGTTCGTCGGTCGGCTCGACCACGATCCCGGCCAATCCCGTATTGTCCACGGGAAGATAGTAATACTTGTACGCCTTGAGTTTCCAAGTGGTCGGCTGCTCTCCTGCGAGCACCTTTCCCACGGCGTTGTAAATTTTTTCGAGGTCGGCCGTCCTGACATAACGCTGCAGGCACGTGACATGGGGATGATGCGTAGCGTCGAGCGAGAACCCTCTCGGATAGTTTTTGAGCAAGCGGGCGTTGGCGGCTTCAGCATGATTGATCATCGTCTCGTCGGGAAGGAGCAAGATGTCGATGGCGGTCACACCCCCTGTTTCCCCAGGAGCCGACACTTGCGCGTGCGCCTCGGCCCATCCCGCCCAAGCACATAGCATCGCCACGAGAAATGGCCAAACACGCCTTTGTTGAATCTTCGCCATGATCTTTTAACT
>CAZYPK010000311.1:0-1724 GCA_964649195.1 uncultured Phycisphaeraceae bacterium | reverse complement strand
TTGCTTCGTGCGCCTGGGCCGGGGCTTCGCGGACTCAGCCCCAGCCACCCGAAGCGGTCCCAGCCACCCCAAACTTCTCACCCCAAAACTTCTCACCCCAAAACTTCTCACCCCAAAACTTCTCAAACCCCGGCACCCGGCGGCCTTGTTCACCATCCGCTGACTTTCAGCACCCGATGGTTGTAGCTATCGACCACATAAAGCGAGCCGTTGCGATGCACCGTCACGCCGTGCGGCCGCGCCAGGTCTTTGATGTTGATCGTCGAGAGCAGGCCGGTCTTCGCATCGTACTTGCGGATGAGGTGATTCTCGGCGTCGGCGATGATGATGTTGTCGTTCAGATCGACGCACAGGTGCTTGGGGCCGTTCATGGTGGAGGCGTTGACATTGCCATCGGCCTTGCCTGATTTGCCGCCGCCGCCCGCGACGGTTTTGATGACGCCGTCGGGCGACACCTTTCGCAGGGCGTGGCCGTTGCGTTCGAGGATGTAAAGATTGTCCTGGCGGTCGGCGACGGCGGCGCGGGGATCGACCAGGGGCGAGTCCCTGGCGATGTCGCCATCGGCGGGCCTGCCGCCTTTGCCGTTGCCGGCGAGGGTGGTGACGATCATCGTCTTCATGTCGATGGCGCGGATGCGTTTGTTGCCCAGGTCGGTGACGATGAGGCGGGAGAAGTCCGGGGCGAAGGCGATGGAGAAGGTGCCGTTGAACCGGGCCTTGTCCGCCGGTCCGCCGTCGCCGGCGAATCCCTTTTCGCCGTTACCTGCGAAGGTGGAGACGAGACCGGTGCGGTGATCGACCTTGCGGACGACATGGTTCCAGGTGTCGGCGAGATAGAGATCGCCTTCGGGGGTGACGGCAAGATTGTGCATGCCGTTGAAGGTGGCGTTGGCGACGGGTCCGCCGTCGCCGAGATACATTTTGGCCTGCGGCGCGGGCTTGCCGCGTGTGGCCGGTTCGCCGGGGGCGCCGCCCAGATGGGTGAGCTTGCCCAGCGGATCGAGCTGATGCACCCGGCCGCCGTCGAACTCGATGATGTAGCCGTTGCCCTTGGCGTCGAACTCGATGCCGAAGGGCGTATCGAGCCGGGAGCGATCGGTTTTGGAGCCGGGGATGACGACCTCGACCCTGGGGGCTGCGTCAGCGGTCGATGCGCTCAGCGCGGCAAGCAGAAACGGGATGTGAATCAAGCGCATGTTGATGCTCCTGGAGCGACACCTGAAAAGGTGACGTTTTCTTGCGATCAGATGACCAGCCGCGTTCCCGGGCCGATGGCGTCGGGCAGGCCGGTGGCCAGCAGGTCCTCCGCTTCGATGGCGGTGGCCTGGGAGATTTCCACGATGCCTTCCACCTTGCCATCATCATCGCGCGTCACCGGCACGCCGATCTTCTCCAGCCACCGGCCGGCACGCTCGATCTGAATCGCCATGCTCGACGCGGGCGAATCGGCCTCCATCGGCTGGCCGGGGGCCGCATCCGCATTCTTGATCGGCGCGAACTCCTCGATGCGATCCGTCTCATACACGATCGAACGCCCGCACAGCGGCAGCGCATCAAACACAAACGTCTCCAGCTTCACCGCGTTGGGCTTCACCGGCGACACCTCCCGCCCCGTCTCCAAATCGATGAACGGCACCTTCTTCTCCGCGCGGTGGAAGGGCAGGGAAAATCGGGTGTCGGGTGTCGGGTGTCGGGTGTCGGGTGTCGGGTGTCGGGTGTCGGGT
>CAZYPK010000310.1:0-1844 GCA_964649195.1 uncultured Phycisphaeraceae bacterium | reverse complement strand
GCGGGAGCCTCGCCCTCCCGGCGGGAGCCTCGCCCTCCCATATGCTTTTACCCTGTGATGCAGATCGGCAGGCAATGGGACTGGTCGATTCGACAGCGAAGCCTGAACTGATGTGACGTAAACGGATTGGCTCAAAGCCGATCGACATGCGACGCCATCCATGACCGTTCGACTGCCGCATCCCGCGGCATGACCCGACATCGTTTCAATTCAACCATTGGACCACGCACCTCCGCGACTCGTTGAATCGCGGCTCGGAGCCTGAGAACTTTGGGGTGGGTGGCTGGGGCTGAGGCTCTGCGAAGCCCCGGCGTTCTGCTTCATCTTGCCGGGGCTTCGCAGAGCCTCAGCCCCAGCCACCCGCCGCGCGATGGATCCGCCTTCAGTCCGTTCACGTCCGCGACTCGTTGAGTCGCGGCTCGGCGGCTCGGCCTGCCGTTCACGGGGTCGGCTGCACGGAAGCCTGGTCGGGCGTGGCGGGTTCGACGTACCACGGATTGCCCTGGCCGGTCATTTCACCGGCGGTCTTCCAGACAAAGCCGATGCCGATGATCAGCACGAGCGTGGCGACCGCGGCAAGGACCGTGTAGATGTTGGCCTGCGCGGGTACCACGCGCTTGCCGGACGATGCTCCACCTGACTGGCTCATGGCGAACTCCAAGTTCTGATCGAAAGGGTGCCGGGAAATCCGGGGGCTCCGGCACGGTGACACTGCATTGCAGAACACATCAAGGCGAAGAACACGCAAACCTGATCCGCCGATCAGTTGATCGGGCCGGAGCGGGCCGCATCGCCGCTGCGGATTTCCGCGCCGCTCTTGAGCAGGCGGACGCGGCCGACGGCGGCCTGTTCATCGACGGTCATGATGACCACCGAACCCAGGTACTGGCCATCGCGATGCACCTGGAAGAGATAATTCTGCTTGATGCCGCCGCTGGAGCCGACGTTGAACTGAACGAGCGTGGTCTCGCCCACCTGCTTGACATCGGTGATCCGGGCGTTGATCGGCACCGGGGGCCGTGAAATGTCGCGTTCGTCGGAACCGGAACCGGCGCCGGCGCCGGTCAGGCGGGCCAGCTCATCGGGCGGAATCTTGCGGATCAGCTCGTTGGCCTGGGCCAGCTCTTCCTGGGTCTTGATCAGGTTTTCCTGCGCCAGGCGGACGGCCCGGTGAAGGGCGCTGGTCGCGCTGGAATGATTGTTGTTGGCTTCGCCAAGCTCGATGACCTGCGAGCGAAGCTTGACGGTCTCATCCCGACGAACCGCCAGTTCCTTCTGGAGGTCCACCTGGATCTTGGCCATCTGATCGTTGGCGGAGGTCAGGTTGGCGATGTCCGCCTGGGTGCGGATCAAATCGCTGCGGGACTTCTCCAGTTCGGACCTGGCTTCGGAGAGCTTCGACTTGAGATTGTCGTTGCTCTGGCGGATCGAGTTCTCGATCGCCTTGAAGCCGTTGAGTTGTTCGTTCATCTCCGATCGGGTCGCTTCGGAGCGGGCCTGCTGCACGGCGGCCTCCGCGCGGGCCGCGTTGGCCACCGCTTCCGCGGCCGCCACCTGGTCCTTGAACTTTTCCGTGTTGGCCACGAACGGCACGACGAGAGAGACCAGCACGACCGAGAGAATGGTCATGAGGACGACGAAGACCTTGGTCAGAACGTTCAAGGCTGACCTCCTAAATTGGAGTGGGGTTTTGCGAAGCCTTGCCGAACCACGACAAGGCTGCATCGGAGTTACCGCCGCCATTATCGTCGCACGCGGGAAGGTTTGTCAAATCGAGGGTTGTGAATTGGGAAGGCACGGAGGCACGAAGGGGGAAAGTTCCGAGTTCCGAGTTCCGAGTTCCG
>CAZYPK010000309.1:0-1877 GCA_964649195.1 uncultured Phycisphaeraceae bacterium | reverse complement strand
CCCGCGGGGGGACGCCGATCAGACACATTTGTAAGATACAAGGCTCTGCGCAAGCTCCGGCCCAGGCAGCATTCAGCATTCAGTTGCGCCACCTTGTTTCGTGCATCCGGGCCGGGGCTTCGCGGACTCAGCCCCAGCCACCCGGAATAAGTTCTCAGCCCCCTTGGCCCGCGCCCTGCTCCGGGGGCCGGGCGGGGCTTATGCGAAACTCAGGTTTTCCACATCCCCGCTATAGTTCGGACATGTTCTGCGATCTGCACATGCACTCGACGGCTTCCGACGGCACCGATGCGCCCTTTGCCCTGGGCGCCTTGGCCAGGGCGGCCGGCCTGTCCGCCATCGCGCTGACGGATCACGACACCACCGCCGGCCTTCCCGCCGCCGCCGCGGGCTGCAAGGAGGCGGGCATCGACTTCGTTCCGGGCATCGAGATTTCCGCCGACCCTGCGCCGATTCTGCCGCCGCCTGCGGACCCGGATGCCCCCATCGGTTCCACGCTGCACATTCTTGGCCTGTTCATTGGGCATGATGATCCCCGCCTCGCGGCCGTGAGCGTCCGCATGGAGCAGGCCCGCAACCATCGCAATCCCGCCATCGTGGAGAAGCTCAACGAACTGGGCGTTCGCATGGATTACGACGAGGTGCTTGAGCTGGCCGCGGCGCAAGGGACCGCCATCGTCGGCCGTCCGCACATCGCCCAGGTGATGCTCGACAAGGGCTACGTCAAGTCCATACAGGACGCCTTCCAGCGCTACATCGGCAGCCGGGGCGCGGCCTTCGTCCGGCGCGACCGGCTGCACCCGCGCGAAGCGATCGAGGCGATTCATCACGCGGGCGGCCTGGCGATTCTCGCCCATCCGGTGCAGCTCAAGTGCATCGATGACGATGAGACGGCTTACGCCTTCCGCAAGCTCGCCGACCTGGGCATCGACGGCATCGAGTCGCGCCACAGCGATCACCCCGCCGCCCTGGTGCAGCGATACGAACAACTGGCGGCACGCATGAACCTCGCGACCACCGGCGGCAGCGACTACCATGGCACGCGCAAGAACATCGCCCTGGGCGGCCAGCGCGTGCCGATGAGCGTCTATGAAAAGCTGCGCCGATTGTGCCCCGCCGCGATGTGAGCGACCCCATGCCCGTCATCACCGCCCTATCCACCAGCAAGCGCGATGCGACCAAGCAGGTGATCCACGTCGATGGCCGGGCCGTGGCCACGCTGTCGCGGAAGCACATCGCCGCGCTCTGCCTGGAGGTCGGCGCGACCTGGGAGCCGGGCCTGGCGCGGATCATCCGCGATGCGGCGGAACTCGAAGACGGGGTCGAACATGCCATGAAGCTGATCAACCGCAAGCCGCTGTCGCGCGTGCAGCTTGCGGAAAAGCTGCAAAAGCACGGCTGCGCCGCGGGCATCATCGAACGGGTGCTCACCAGGGTCGCCGCGATCGGGGCGCTGGATGACAAGGCGCTGGCCCGCGAACTGACGGAGGAAATCGATCGCCGCCGACCTGCCGGCCCGCTGCTCAAACGGGCGAAACTGATGCAACGCGGCGTCGATGAATCGATCATCGAAGAGATCGTGACCGCCTCATCCGGCAAGGCGACGCAGATCGAAGCCGCCCGCGCCCTGATCGCCTCACGCGGCAGGTCGATGGCGAAGCTGGGCGACCTCGAACGCAAACGAAAGCAGTGGGCCCTGCTGGCGCGGCGGGGTTTTGAAGAGGAAGTGATCGAGGCGGTGGTGGGTGAGATGAGTCCCGATGAATAAGAAACGACGGGTGGCTGGGGCTGAGTCCGCGAAGCCCCGGCCAGGATGCGCGAAGCAAGGTGGTGCAACTGAAGGCTGAGGGTCGCCTGGCCGGGGCTTCGAGGACTCA
>CAZYPK010000308.1:0-1914 GCA_964649195.1 uncultured Phycisphaeraceae bacterium | reverse complement strand
GCGGGCTGAAGCAAACGAAACTCGCGCGGCCGGTGATCGTGCCTGATCGTTCGCCTGCCGCGCGAGTTTCGTTTGCTCAGGCCCCCAAAGCGGGGCCGTCGCAACCGAATCGGCTCGGCGGGAGCCTCGCCCTCCCAGCGGAGCCTCGCCCTCCCATATGCTTTTACCCTGAGCCACGATCGGATCGAAGGATTTGAGAAGTTTGGGGTGGCCGGGGATTGCCACGCCGCAAGCGGCACACCCGGCAAGCGGCTTGAGGCGACAGGCTGTTGTCATGTAGATTAAAGGGATCGCAACACCGGCCGGCCTTCGCGGGCCGCCTGCATGGGGGATGAACAAGGAACACGGGGGCCGCCTGGGAGGGTCACATGTTCACATCCACACATCGATGGGATTCCTGTCACGGCTCGCCGGCAGCGGCGATCCGTCGAACGATGTTCATTCTGATGCTGGCTTCACTGGCCGGCTGCACCGCTTCAAAGCAGACCTGGAAAGACTGGCAGCTTGATGCGGAAGCTGTGCCGCGTGCGGACCTCGTTCTCGCGCCCTCCGCCGCATCATCCGGCAGGCCGCCGGCGCCCGTGAGTTTCGCGCCGGGCTACCGGACCGGCGAAGGCGCACGCACCGGCGAAGGGTTCGACCTGGCCATGCGAAATCCTGATTTTCCGCGCACCCACATTCAAGCCATTCACATCGACCTCACCGGTCCCGATCACTGGGTTCACCTTCAGTGGAACGGGCCGCTCGCTCCGCAAGGCCCCATCGGCCCGTGGCGATCCACCCCCGGACGCGGACAGGGCGACTTCGACTGCGATGATGTCGCGGACAGCAACACCCTCGATTCCTTCTGCACCCCCAAGGGCACGTTCCACATCGCAGGCTTTGCGGATCATCTGAAACTCACCCCGCAATGCACCTACGCGACCTGGATTCTTCACGCCCCTCGCTTCATCGCCATGCACGGCCACACCGACCTGCCCCGCAAGCCCGCCTCGTCAGGCTGCGTGCGCCTGCCGGTCGAAGCGGCGAAACTCATCCACAACAACAGCCTCGCCGGTGTGACGCTGGTGACCATCGACGGAAAATGGACCAGGCCCCGGTGAACAAAAGCCTGGCGGAAGGGATGGGGCTGATGGAGGTCGGCAAGTAAGCGAGCCGGGGCGTGTCGGCCCGAAGGTGACCGAGAGTTCACATCTCCGGGTCGATGCGGCGCTGCTCGCGGATCGTGTACTGCATGCCTGCATTTTATGAAGTGGGGTGCAGGCGGGTCAATGATCAGGGTAAAAGCATATGACCTGAGTTTCGGATAAGCCCCGCCCGGAGCCTTGGACTTCCCCACTCCCGGCGGGCGCGGCGAAGTGATTAATTGAGGCCGGCCTCGAACGCTTCGGGGCTCATGTAGCCTATCGAACTGTGCAGACGTTTGCGATTATAGAACACTTCGATGTATTCGAAGATCGATGCCCGGGCCTGGTCGTGCGTGGCGTAGTGCTCATGGTGGACCAGCTCGTTCTTGAGCGTGGCCCAGAAGCTCTCGGCACAGGCGTTGTCCCAGCAGTCGCCCTTGCCGCTCATGCTGATGATCATGCCCTGCGACTCGAGCAACTGCCGATAGTGATCGCCGGCATACTGAGCCCCCGATCGCTGTGATGCAGCAGGCCCCGGCCAGGCTTGCGGTGAGTGATCGCCATCTTCAGTGCATCGCTCACCAGTTCGCTTCTCATGTGCGACGCCATCGACCAGCCCACGACCTTGCGTGAGCAGAGATCGATCACCGCCGCCAGATAAAGCCAGCCTTCATCGGTGGGGATGTAGGTGATGTCCGTCACCCACTTGCAATCCGGTTTGGCCGCGTCGCCCAGGATGGCATGAGGGTTCGCGCCGGTTCCGGGGGTGCAGGCTCCAACACGTTCC
>CAZYPK010000307.1:0-1946 GCA_964649195.1 uncultured Phycisphaeraceae bacterium | reverse complement strand
GGCTGAGTCCGCGAAGCCCCGGCCCGGATGCGCGAAGCAAGGTGGCGCAACTGAAGGCTGAGGGTCGCCTGGCCGGGGCTTCGAGGACTCAGCCCCAGCCACCCGCCTCGCTAACTTGCCGGCGACTGGCCCTTCACCTTTTTCACCAGCACGATGCCTTCGATGCGCAGCGATTTATCGATCGCCTTGGTCATGTCGTACAGCGTCAGGCAGGCGATGCTCACCGCGATGAGCGATTCCATCTCCACACCGGTGCGGGCGGTGACGCTGGCGGATGCGGTGACTCGCAGGCGATCATCCGCAACTCTTTCAAACTCCACCGTGACCTGATCGATGGGCAGGCTGTGGCACAGCGGAATGAGTTCATCGGTGCGTTTTGCCGCGGAAATCCCGGCGATTCTGGCCACCGCCAGCGCTTCGCCCTTGGGCAGATCACCGGCCGGCAGGCGGTCGAGCGTGGCCTTGGCGGCAATGAAGTCACCCTGGGCGACGGCGGTTCGCCGCACGACCGGCTTGTGGCCGACATCGACCATGCGAGCCTGTCCGTGGTCATCGAGATGGGTCAGCTTGTCCTGCGTCATGCCTGCATGATAGGGCGCCGCCTCACCGCTACAATGGCGCCATGCCCAACGCCTGCCGAAGCATCCTCATCATCTGCATCGCTCTCTTCGCAGTCGCATTGACCGGCTGCGTGGAACGGCTGATCACCGTGCGCTCGCAGCCGCCTGGCGCACTGGTCCATCTCAACGATGAGGAAATCGGCCGCACCCCGGTGACGGTGCCTTTCAAGTTCTATGGCGTCTATGATGTCCGCCTCGAACACGAAGGCGACTGGGTGCCCGCCCCGGAAGCGGCGACACTCTTGAACATCAGCGAGGCGGAACTGCAACAGCGCATCGATGATCAACGGCTCGATGGCCGAAACGAAAACGGCCGGCAGCTTGTCCGCATCTATTACGCCCCGCTCTGGACGCAACAGGAGGCCGCCGCCCCCTGGTGGGAAATGCCCGGCCCGGACCTCATCGGCGAAGCCATTCCCAACAACAAGGTCGAACTCCAATGGGACTTCACCCTCGAACCCATCGGCGACAAAAGCAGCGAACGCCTGATCGATCGCGCGAAACAGATGCGGGCGCTGCTGAGGCAGGAGAAGTAGGAAAAACAAGAAAGCAGGAGAGATGGAAAAACAAGAAATCAGGAGAGATGGAAAAACAAGAAATCAGGAAAGCAGGAAAGCAGGAAATGAAAACATAAAGTGACAAGCTCCTTCCGCATTTCTTGTTTTCCTGTTTTCCTGATTTCCTGCTTTTCCCTCCCTCCTGCTTTCCTGATTTCCTGGTTTTCCCACTTCTCACAACGGCTTCACCATCACCGCGTACTCCTCGACAATTTTTCCGCCGATGAGATGTTCCTGAATGATCCGTTCGAGCACCGGCGGATCGCACTGGCCGTACCACGCGCCTTCGGGATAGACGACGGCGATCGGGCCGCCTTCGCAGACGCGCAGGCAGTTGGCCTTGGTGCGGGCGATGCCGCCGTGATCGCTCAGGCCCAGTTCCTTGAGCCGGGTCTTGAGATAGTCCCATGCCTTGTTCGCGCGATCCTTGTCGCAGCACTTGGGCTTGGTCTGATCGCAGCAGAGAAAGATGTGGCGACGGGTCGCGTGCAGGCCCAGAGCATCGGCGGCCTTGCGTTGCCTTTCCAGAATTGCATCATGTTCGTTCATCGTCACAGCGTAGGAAGTTTTGGGGGTGGCTGGGGCTGAGGCTCTGCGAAGCCCCGGCCAAGGGACCATCAGCGATCAGTTGCCTCACTTTGCTTTGTGCGCCTGGGCCGGGGCTTCGCGGACTCAGCCCCAGCCACCCGGAATCTCCCGGAATCATATCTTGCCACAAAAGATGGGCGCACCCAAAGGTTCGCCATTTGGCAGGGCAAAAGGAGAGCGG
>CAZYPK010000306.1:0-1960 GCA_964649195.1 uncultured Phycisphaeraceae bacterium | reverse complement strand
CCCGACCCCCGACCCCCGACCCCCGACACCCGACCCCCGACACCCGACACCCGATATCCGCTGTTTCAGAACGACTCCACCAGCGACTCATGCGGACGGGCGATGACGTGGGCGGCGACCAGCGTGCCGACGCGGCCGCAGGCTTCGGCGCCGGCATCGACGGCGGCCTTGACGGAGCCGACATCGCCTTTGACGATCACGGTGAGGAACGCGCCGCCGATGGCGACGCACTTGACGTACTCGACGTTCGCAGCCTTGAGCATCGCGTCGGTCGCTTCAACGAGGCCGGTCTGGCCCTTGGTTTCGATCATGCCGATGGCGGACATAGGAAGATTCCTTGTGGTTTGGAGATCAATGAAACGGGTGTCGGGTATCGGGCTTCGGGTTTCGGAAAGGCAGGCGATCAGTCATCGGCAACAGCCGACACCCGACACCCGATACCCGACACCCGCATTTCACTTGGGTGCCTTCTTCGGCTTGGGCAACATGCCGACGAGTTCATCGTGCGGGCGGGGGATGACGTGGACGCCGATGACTTCGCCGATGCGGCCGGCGGCGGCGGCGCCTGCGTCCACGGCGGCCTTGACGGCGGCGACATCGCCGGTGACGAAGCCGGTGACCATGCCGGACCCGACCTTGTCCCAGCCGATCATCGTGACGTTGGCGGCCTTGGTCATCGCGTCGGTCGCTTCAATGAGAGCCACGAGGCCCTTGGTTTCGATCATGCCGATTGCTTGTTGTGCCATGGGAAATCTCCGGGTTTCGGGTATCGGGTATCGGGTTTCGGGTTTCGGGTTTCGGGTATCGGGTTTCGGGTATCGGGTTTCGGGTTTCGGGTATCGGGTTTCGGGTTTCGGGTTTCGGGTATCGGGTTTCGGGTTTCGGGTATCGGGTTTCGGGTTTCGGAGGAAAGGGCAAGGGGCGCTGGTTTTCACCGACACCCGACACCCGACACCCGATACCCGCAAATCATCACTTGATCAGCTCCATCCCCGTCGCGCTTTCCAGGTCGCAGGCGTTGCCCTCATCGGTGTCGATGTGGATTTCGAGTTTGACCTTGGGATGCTCGCGGACGCGGACGCCATCAAACGTCAGGCCGCACGGCCCTTCGATTTTCAGTTTCATCATGTCGCCATCCTTGACGCCGAAGTAGGCCAGATCCGCCGGCCCCATATGCACATGCCGGGCTGCACGAATCACACCTTTGTTCAGGGTCAGCGCGCCATGCGGCCCGACGAGCACGCAGCCGGGCGTGCCTTCGATATCACCACTGACCCGCAACGGCAGATCGATGCCCATGAAGACACCATCGGTGTAGCTGAGCTCGACCTGCGTGAAGGCCCGCGTGGGACCAAGGATGCGAATGCCGGGGATCATGCGGTTGCGAGGGCCGATCAGATTCACCTGCTGTTCGCTGGCGAACTCGCCGGGCTGGTAAAGGTCCTTGAGTTTGGTGAGCCTGGAACCGGGACCAAAAAGCGTCTCAAGGTCGGCCTGCGTGACATGCACATGCCGGGCGGAAACATTGACCACCAGCGGATTCGGCCCCGCACTGGAGGATCGCGGATGCACCACCTTGGCCGGCCTGGCTGCAACACCAGGTGCAAGGCGATCGCGCAGCACCTGCCGAACAAGCTGTTCCACCTGGGATCGATCAAGCGTGGCAGGCATGAGCAAACCTCAACGAAGCCGCAAGAGACAAACGATATCAACAGCAAGGATACCTTATGTTCCAAAAGATGTCAAGAGATTCCAGAAGCCGCCATGAAAATTTGTCGGACTGAAGCATTATGGGATATTTTGGCAGGTCGGTCGCATACAGGCGAACGGCCCGCCGGGAGGGCGAGGCTCCGTTGGGAGGGCGAGGCTCCCGCCGAGCCGTTCCGCCGGGAGGGCGAGGCTCCGGCCGAGCCGTTCGTTTGCGAAGCCCGTCCGCGGGCTGAAGCGAACGAAAATCGCG
>CAZYPK010000305.1:0-1961 GCA_964649195.1 uncultured Phycisphaeraceae bacterium | reverse complement strand
ATGATGTCGAGCGTGGTGTGGCCGTGGGTGTCGCGCACCCAGGTGGAGCGGAACGAGCCATCGGCATAGACCAACGGCGCATCACCTTCGCCGGATTGCGCAAGCACTACTACCGGCAGGCGGCTTGAGGTTGGTTGGCGTTGGCACATGTCATTTCGGGTTGATGTGTGAGGCGGTCGGTGTGCGCCGGAACTGGAAGTCAATGGACCATCAACATTTCACGACATGCGCGGCTCGGTCGTATCGCAAAAATCGGCTGATCGTCGGTGCGCCAGAATAAATGCAGAGAGAGCGGGTTGCTCAAGCACTACTATCGCCAGGCGGCGTGAAGTTCCGGGCGACGTCGGGACAGGGCGATTCCGGGTGTTACTTGGTGCGATCGGTGCGCGCCGATGACGACTTTCGCCTGTTCCTGGGCATCCCGCCTGCCATTCGACCCCTTGCGAGGCCCGATATTTCAGCCAGCTTCTCGTGCGCCAGAATAAATGCAGAGAGAGCACACCGCCCGGGGCGGGTTTCAGTTGGGTCTTATGCCAACTCCAGCGAGAAGACGAGATTATTAAACGTAGTCGCCTCGTGCCCATCGTTGCATCGATAGATCCTGGTCCCTCCATCCTCAGACATCTCAACGTGCATGCCTGCACCTTTTACTTGCGAAGCGGACTGGCCGTTCCCAACATCCCAGATGTTGTAGACGTTTATGATGCCTTGGGGAGCCGAAAACGCGATCTCAACACTCTCGGGCGATGTATCTTGCCACAACTTCATCCCAGGTGCGGTCTGTCCCGATACGGTGAGACGCAGGTCAGTTCCAACACGCATATGACCAATAAAAACGCCCTGACGCCATTCGGAAGTCATTTCAAGAAACCGAAGAATAATCTTGCCCTGTTCAGGCACATTGAGGGTGTCGTAAAGCACGACAGTCTTTCCTTCGTATTCGATCGTAGCGCTCTTAGCTTTGCGGAATTCATCTGTCAACATTTCTAACTCCAGTGTGATTACGGTTGGGGGCCAGTGTAGAATCTGTGCGGATCTATGGCCGCATGTTCCCATGGCCAGACCTCCATCAGATTAGAAGGATCATGGGGATTGGGGATGTTCCTTCCATTAATATGGTGCAGTTCCTTGGGAACGTCAAAAACAGGATGCCTTGGAGGTGTCCTGCTTCCCGTTGTTTGCATCCAATAGCGAGCCCTCGCAGTCGACCAACTGCCGCCAGAGCCGTTCGCCCTAGACATAACCTGCCAGCGCAACGGCCCTGTCCCCCCGTTTGAAGGCAACAGCGCTGTGGTCTTCTCTGCGGTGATTTTAACCTTTGTATGGGCTCCGACAAGTTCATCGGGAATCCCACTTCTAACTGGACCGGATGTTGTGGTAGGTATGCCTCTTGTCGGCATCGTCAACGGCTTATACACTCCCGTAAAGAACGAGAATATTGCCAGCGTGAAATCCAGCGCCGCCAGTTCTGTATACCCCGCATCCAACGCCTGCTTGGCCTGCGCCACACCGAAACTGAACGCCGCCATGCCGATGTAAGGCGTGAACCGGCCCTCAAGCATACCCCACCGCCAATCCCATCGCAAACCCGGTGGCGGCGGCGGCGCGTGCAGCATCATTGGTGGCGTCAAGGTCGCCCGTCAAGTACATGGTTCGCAGGAATGCGTCGCCATGGGCAAAAGCAGCGCCGATCAGGCCGGAGGTGATGACTCGCACCCAGGACGTCGTGCCGCCTGATTGACCGGCCAGAAGCAAAGGCGCGGCGAAATGGCCGCTCGGATCACTGAACGCCACCGGATTGGCGTGGGCATACAGATACTTGTGCAGCGACTGCGGGTCGCTCAGGTTGCCTACGAACGGATCAAGGCGGTTGAACGTGCCGCTGGCCGGATCGTAGATGCGGGCACGCAGGTACTGCTGGCCGCTCGCCATCGTCCACTCGCCGCTGTAGAGCAGGTTGG
>CAZYPK010000304.1:0-1972 GCA_964649195.1 uncultured Phycisphaeraceae bacterium | reverse complement strand
AGCCCGTCCGCGGGCTGAAGCAAACGAACGGCTCGGCGGGAGCCTCGCCCTCCCGGCGGGAGGCTTCCGCCCTCCCGCCATATGCTTTTACCCTGCCGCCCATCGCGCTTTCATTGCCGCCTGCCCTCGGTGGCGGTAAACTGATGGTTGATACGGTCGATGCAGGGAAATGGTTCAAGCGCGTTGAACCCAATGGCGTCATCGACTGCTGAAACATGCGAATGTCGCGTGGTCATCACGCCGGAGATGCTCGTTGCCGCTGCGAGGTCATCTTGCCTGTCTGTTGCTGACCGCCTTCGCCGCGATGGCCGGGTGCTATGAGTACCGCGTGAAATACGACGGCTGGGAAACCTTCCGCTCCCAGATCGGGGCGGACAAGCCCGGCGGCAACTCCACCAAAGACCCTCTCGCCAGCGGCGCCATCCCCGCCAACCCCCGCGCCGGCTGGGCCATCCAACTGGAATCCTTCGAAGGCGCCAGCCGGTTTCGCCGGGCCAGCGATCTCATCCGCCGGCTCACCCATCGCAATGCCGTCACCGATCTCTGGTTTCAGGATCACGAAGGCAAGACCACCGTCTATCGCGGCAGGTATGACCACCTGACCGACCTGGAGGCCCAGAAGGCCCTGATGCAGACCCGCGCCATCGAGGACGAAGGCGCCAGGCCGTTCGAGAATGTCCAGCTCATCTCCCTGGGCGGCGAGCAGAGCCAGCCCCTGGGGTCCGCCGACCTGCGAAGCCACGCCGGGCAGGGGTTCTACACCTTGCAGATCATGTTCTACGATCCCGACTACGGCCCCGACTACCGCGACGCCGCCGAGCAGGCCGCGGCCACGCTGCGAATGGATGGAAACAAAGCCTTCTACTACCACGGCCCCAACCGCTCGATGGTGACCATCGAGCTGTTCACCGATGCGGACTTCGACCAGGACGGCCCGGTCCGCATCTACGGCCCACGCATGCTCGCCGCCCAGGAAAAGTTCCCCAACAACCTGGCCAACGGCCTGACGATGCTCGAAACCATCAGCGACGGCAGAAAAGCCGAGAAACGGCCCCAACCCAGCTTCGTGGTGAGAGTGCCTTAGCCGCTCGCGGCTTCGCAATCCCCTGATTCACCACCGAACATCAACCTTCAACGCCTCCTTCAACTGTGCCTCATATGCTTCGCGCGGGATGTCGATGACGCCGAACTGCGCCATGTGCTGGCTGTTCATCTGCACATCGAGCAGGACGAAGCCTTGTTTTTTGAGATGTTCGACCAGGTGATGGAGGCAAACCTTCGAGGCATCGGTGGCGGCGCTGAACATCGACTCGCCGCAGAACGCTCCGCCGAGGGCCAGGCCGTACAGCCCGCCGACGAGCATGGGTTCCTCATTCCGGTTCTCCGGCTTCGTCCAGGCTTCAACGCTGTGAGCCAGCCCCAGGCGATGGGCCTCCACGAAAACCTGAATGATCCGCTCGTTGATCCACGTATCGGGATGTCCGTGTCGCGGCTGACCGCAGGCGCGGATGACCCGTTCGAAGGCGGTGTCAAAGCGGATTTCATACTCACCCCGCCGAACCCGCCGTCGCAGGGTGCGCGAAGCCTTGAACCGCTCCAGCGGCAGCACCGCCCGGGGATTGGCCCGGTACCACTGCACCTTCCCATGCCGTCCGTCAGCCATGGGAAAAATGCCGCGCGAATAGGCCCGGAGCAGTTCATCAATCGAAATGGCCGGCTCGCTGGACATCGATGATGATCCCCTGACAGCAAAAAACCCGCTGAAATCAGCGGGTTCTTCAATGGCTGGAGCCGGAATCGAACCGGCGACACCGGCATTTTCAATGCCGTGCTCTACCAACTGAGCTACCCAGCCGTGCCACATTGGCGGCTTAGTAGGTTAGCGGGAAGGGCAAAAGAGTCAAATACCCGGGTTCGGGAATAAGAGTGAGCCGCGACGTAACACGTCGCGGACGTGAGCGACAAGAATGGC
>CAZYPK010000303.1:0-2020 GCA_964649195.1 uncultured Phycisphaeraceae bacterium | reverse complement strand
TGCCGGGGGTGCCGGGGGTGCCGGGGGTGCCGGGGGTGCCGGGGGTGCCGGGGGTTTCGCCAGGGCTTCGCGCAGGGCCTCGACCGCTTTACCGGAGGGGGTTGATTCGGATTCGGCCGCTCCGATGGCCGTGGCGGTAAAGAGGAGGCTTGAGAGCACAACGGAGAACGAATGGAGTTTCATGGTTGCATCTTATCCAAGAGGGGCTTCCGGGACTTTGAACCGGGGGATCGCGAAGCCGCAAGCGGCTGATTGGGAAAAAATCTTCCTTCAAAGGCTTGACATAGCATCACACCATGTTATAACATGAGACAACATGAGCAACGCCGAATCCGCCATCGCCTCCACGACCTTCGCCGAGCAGGCTTACCGTGCCCTGCACCGCAAGCTGGTGTCGGGGGATTTGCAGCCCGGAATGAGGCTGGTGAATCGCGTTTTGGCCAAGGATTTGCAGCTTAGCGTCACCCCCGTCCGCGAAGCGATCAATCGCATGGCCAGCGAAGGGATTGTCGAGTTTGTGCAACAT
The DNA here is from genome assembly GCA_964649195.1 of uncultured Phycisphaeraceae bacterium. Classification (GTDB taxonomy): domain Bacteria; phylum Planctomycetota; class Phycisphaerae; order Phycisphaerales; family Phycisphaeraceae; genus JTS-RE9. The sequence goes on along the minus strand of CAZYPK010000303.1, from coordinate 1,494 downwards.
GCCGGGGCTTATGTCAGGCAGATTGATCGGCGGGAGATGGAACAGCTTTACGACCTCCGCATGGCGATCGAACCGCTGGCGGCGGCGGAGGCGGCGAAGAACGCCACCCGCCACGACCTGGTGGAACTGAAGCTGATCTGCAAACGATCGCTGGCCATCGCCGGGCAGTTGCGCGTTCTGCCGGGCCAGGTGGCGACGGTCGATTTTTACAGCGACTGGACCGACTGCGAAGAACGGTTCCACATGCTGCTTCTCAAGGCGTCGGGCAACCGCTGGCTGGCGCAGGTGGGGCGAAATCACCGGCTCATCGCCACTTCGCTGGCGCCGCATCGCAGGGAGTCGGCGCTGCTGACGCTTCAGGCCGCGGCGATCACCTGCCGGGAACACGCCCGGCTTTATCGGGCGGTCAAGAACCGCAACGTCGAACTGGCGCGCCAACTCATGTTGCAACACATTCAACATGGCCGCACCTATGTGCTTGACTACTTCGACGCCCAGCAGCGAAAGCGGCTGAACAAAACCAATCAACTCCGCGATGTCCGATGACATCGCCTTCGCCCGGGCAAGGAGAACGGCCCGGTCGAATCAGGACAGGAACGAACCTCAAGCGAATTGGAGAAACCATCATGACCCGCTCAACACGTATCACTCTCATGACCGCGACCCTTCCCCTGTGCCTTCTGGCCGATGCGGCGTTCGCGGTGCCGACGGCGATGCTCGATTCCAATCAGTTCGCGTACAAGTACGAAATGAACGTGCAGCCCGGCTCGCAGGACCTCGATGGCAACGCCGCCTCGGACTGGTTTGCAACGGCCTCCGGCGGGCTGATCCAGCCCAACGTGTCAGGCGGGTTCGCCACATCGAACCAGGCCGCGTCGCCGCAGCAGATTCTGTGGCGCACCGACTTCACCGACAGCCTGAGCCGGGCCACCGTCAACGGCGTCTTCACCATCGAAGTCAGCCTGAAGCTGGATGGCGATGCGACACCGTCCAACGTGGGCGGCTTCGGCTTCGCGCTTCAGCAGCCGGGCCAGAACAACTCGCTTCGCTTCAACGTCGATAACGACAACGTGAGCTTCAACGGCGCCGGCGTCAACGCCATCGCCACCGGCAGCAACAGCGATGACTACCACACCTATCGCATCGCCTACGAAGGCGCCAACAGCTACTGGATCTGGCGCGATGGCGAACTGCTCAACAGCTCCATCGCAACCCCCTTCATCGGCGGCAACGGGCTGATCAACGGCAACACCCTGGGCGCCTGGTTCCTGGGCGACTTCACCGGCACGATCGATGGCAACTGGAGCGTCGATTACATCCGCGTCACCCCCGGCGCGTTCGCCCCTCACATTCCCGAACCGGCCACCTTCGCCCTGCTGGCGCTGGCGACGCCCATGCTCGCGCGGCGGCGGCGGACGGCGTGAAGCTTCCCGTTTGGGTGAGAACTTTTGGGTGGCTGGGGCTGAGTCCGCGAAGCCCCGGCCCGGATGCACG
>CAZYPK010000302.1:0-2043 GCA_964649195.1 uncultured Phycisphaeraceae bacterium | reverse complement strand
GGAGCTTGTTTGAGATTTGGCGATTGCGATTTGTGATTTCAGACCGCAGTCAACCGGGAATGAAACGGCCCTGACCATGCTCCCCGTCAATCCCCATCCTCTGATCGAGTTGATCCCGCTGCGCCTGCCCCGGCTGCCGGCGCCGCTCGATGGGCTGCGCATCGCCCACCTGACCGATCTGCACGTCAGCCGGCCGCGACCTCGGTTTCGGGCGCTGGTGGAGGCCGTGGATCAACTCGATGCCGACCTGGTCTTCCTCACCGGTGATTACATGTCCGACCCCGGCAATGAACCGGCGGCCATGGCGGTCCTTGAATCAATTTGCGAAAAGCTGCATCCGCGACTGGGCGCCTTTGGCGTGTTCGGCAACCACGACACCCACCTCATGCGGAACCTCGCGTCGTCGCTGCCCGTGCGCTGGCTGAGCAACGAAATGCGGATCATCGAAAACGGCCTGATCGAAGTGCATGGCTTCGAGAATGAACGATACAAATGGCCTGACACACTCAAGCACCTCGCCGCCGCCGAAGCCGAAAGAAACCGGTGGAACCTCGGCACTCCTGCTCCTGCTTCCACTCCTGCCACTGCTCCTGCTCCTGCCCCTGCCCCTGCTCCTGTTCGCCTGCTGCTTTCGCACTACCCCAACCTGCTGCCTGTGGCTTCCGATCTTGACATGGACATGGTCTTCTCCGGTCACACACATGGCGGGCAATGGCGGTTGCCCCGGCGGCTGACGCTTTACACCTCCTGCGACCTGCCCGGACATCTTTCCGCCGGCGTGCTGCGCTATCGGCAGACCCTGGGCGTGGTCTCGCGCGGGCTGGGCGAAACCTTCATTCCGCTTCGCATCCTCTGCCCGCCCCATCTGCCCGTCTTCGAACTGCACCGCGGGCCGCTGCCTGAACCCAAGGCGGACGCCATCGAAAACCTTCGCCCGTGGTGAGGCATCAGGGCAAGGTGAGCCGGAAGAGCCGGAAGAGCCGGGGCTTCGCGGACTCAGCCCCATCACCGGAAGCAAAAGCTCCAAATCACAAACTCCAAATCTCAAACAAACTCGAAAGCGAGCCGAACCGGGCAAAACCGATCCGAATCCGAATTCTGTTTGATTGCGTTTTTTGTTCTTTGGGAACACTGAAAAACCGGATGACCTCTAAGGAAGGCAGGAAAAGAACCGCGTGAAAACAAGGGCTTTTTCCTGCCTTCCTTAGATGTTATTCCGAACCGATTGGAGGTTATTCAGGAATCCCCTTTGGAGCTTGTTTGGAGTTTGAAGTTTGTCATTTGGAGCTTCCGACAGAGTGGGTGCCGAGAATTAAAACGGACCCGGGGCCGGCTGCGAACAGTTGAATGGACCGCCTGCGCCGCTTACCATCGCGCCGCACACTTCACGGAGCCTGGTCATGAGCCATCCCATCGATGCCGGCTGCATCTTCTGCAAGATCATCGCGGGGGCGATTCCCTGCCACAGGCTTTATGAATCGGACACCGTCCTTTCCTTTCTCGACATTGGCCCGCTGTCGCGCGGTCATGCCCTGATCATTCCCAAGGGTCACTGGGCATCGCTCGATCAGGTGCCTGATGATGTCGCGGCCCGGTGTGCGGTGGCCGTCAAGACGGTCGGCAAGGCGATCGCCAAAGTCACGGCGGCGCAGGGCTGGAACGTGCTGCAAAACAACGGCGCGGTGGCGGGGCAGGTGGTCATGCATGTTCACTTCCACGTCATCCCGCGCAGCGAAGGCGATGGCCTGGGCTTCCGCTGGCCGGCGGGGAAACTGGCCGGTGAAGAGGCGGTGAAACTGGTGAAGGCGATTCGGGAGGCGATGTGAGTTCGTTGCAGATGACGGCGGGCGGGGCTTAAGCGCCAGGTGGCCGGGGCCAGAGTAAACGCATATGGGAGGGCGAGGCTCCCGCCGAGCCGATTCGTTTGCGACGGCCCCGCTTTGGGGGCCTGAGCAAACGAATACTCGCGCGGCAGGCGAACGATCAGACACGATCACCGGCCGCGCGATTTTCGTTTGCTTCAGCCCGCGGACGGGCTTCGCA
>CAZYPK010000301.1:0-2045 GCA_964649195.1 uncultured Phycisphaeraceae bacterium | reverse complement strand
AAAATCTTGCGAAGCCCTTGGAGACCCCGGGACAGCAGACGTGGAACGCCGATTCGATTCATGGGTGATGCACTCATTTTCGCTTCTCCAGATGTGGAAAGTGGAACGGAACGTGGAAGAGCAGGGAACGATGAATGGATGGAACGTACCTGAACGGAGGCAGGTTGTAAAGAATAATTTGATGAACCCGCCCCGAAATATGGAACCGCGAGGCTGACTTCCGGGAACCCCCCGGAACCCCCGGGAATCACCCCTATCAATGCTTGGCGCGCAGGAAAGGGGATTGATACCCCGTTCAGGTCAAAATCGATCAAAAATTGTTTTGGAGAGCCGGGGGAAACCCACCCACGGGAGTGGGTGGGCTTTGATGGGAGTTCATTGTGACAGGTGTTGCACACAAAGCCCACGCACTCCTGTGCGTGGGTCTGGCGCTCTACATCTTCAACTGCCGCTCGAAGAAATCAAACTTCATCGCCTTCTTCGCCAGCCAGAGCGTCTCCTCCGCCGCGGCGTTCGCCTTTATGGTGCCTTCGCGCAGCACCGCGGTCACCTGCTCCGGTTTCGCCTCCAGCGCAGCCCGGCGGGCGCGGATCGGATCGAGGATCACGTTGATCACCTCCGCCAGTCGTTTCTTCACTTCCCCGTCGCCGATGTTGTCGCCCCTGGCGTAGCGATCCTTCATCTGCGCGACCTCGGCTTTGTCCGGGTTGAAGGCATCGTGCCATTCCCAGAGCGTGTTGCCTTCAATACGGCCCGGCTCGGTCGGGCTTTGCCTGCCGGTCCAGATGAGGTTGCATTTTTTCCGCACTTCTTTGGGCGTGTCGGAGAGCATCACCGCGTTGCCCAGCGACTTGCTCATCTTGCGATGGTCGTCGGGACCGGTGGTGATGCCGCTGAGCCGGGCGATGCGGCCGACCTTGGCCTGGGGAATCGGGAAGACGCCCTGCCTGGCGTAATCACCATCCTCCGAGTGCGGATCGATGCCGCAGTAAAGCTGATCGAAACGGCGGGCGACCTCCCGGCACATCTCGATGTGCGCCACCTGATCCTCACCCACCGGCACCCAGTCCGGCCGAAACGCCAGAATGTCCGCCATCTGTCCCACGGCATACATCGGAAAGCCAAAGCTGTAAGTATCCCCCAGGTCCTTCAGCTCGATTTCCGTTTTCAGCGTCGGATTACGCATCACCCGATTGAAAGGCACCATCATCGCAAAGAGAAAGGTGAGCTCCGCGATGGCGGGAATCTCGCTTTGCAGAAAGATCGTGGCGATGGCGGGATCAATGCCGGCGGCCAGGTAATCGATGGTGACCTGCATCACGCTGTCGCGGACTTCCGCGGGGTTTCGCAGCCGCTGATCGCTGGTGAGGGCGTGGACGTTGGCGATGATGAAGAAGCAGTCGTAGTGATGCTGCATCGCCAGTCGATTTTCGATGGAGCCGACGTAGTGGCCCAGATGCAGCCGGCCGGTGGGGGTGTCGCCGGTGAGGACGCGAGGCTTGGGCGAGGCATGGGACATGCGGGATGTTGTAGTGGAGAAGCGCGCGGGCATCAACCCAAACGCGCCGGTTCCAGGCACGCGGGCTTGAAGCCCGCGTGCCTTGGGGCACCGAAGGGGATCGACGCCGGCGCATCGGTCCGCGTCTGCGGGAGCAGGCAATCGGCTTTGCGAAGGGCGGTGATCAGTTCGCGGACCAGCGGGGCGGGGATGACGAACGACTTCTGGCAGTACCAGCCCATGTCAGGCGACCAGGCGAGTTGTTCGAGCCGGACGTACCCTTCGCCGTTGGGTTCGACGCGCACCCGCATCGCGCCCCCGGGGGCTGTTCCTTCAATGACCGCCAGTTCGGTCTCGGTGAGACTGGGGAAGACGCAGGGTGGCTTTCGATCGTGCATCGGGCGGTTCCTTGCCTGTTGAAGGTGTCAGATGATAGGCGGTCTGAGACTCACTCGCAACAGGAAGGGCGTGCTTTTTGGAAAATAGCAGAGCCAGCGCATATGGGAGGGCGAGGCTCCCGCCGAGCCGTTCTTCACGAGGCCTCAAA
>CAZYPK010000300.1:0-2066 GCA_964649195.1 uncultured Phycisphaeraceae bacterium | reverse complement strand
GACGTGTGGGAATTGAAGTCGAAAAGTTCTCAGGCTCCCGGAAGGGCGCGGGCCACGGGCCATCCAATCCACGGCTTGTTCCCGACCGAACTGCCGGTTTCGACGAAAGCCACACCTTCGCACCGTATTCGAGATAGGGCTGTTGATTGGATGACCCTTGGCCCGCACCCTTCCGGGTGGGGCTTCATCTGTTGTTTAGACAGTATGCTTTTACCCTGCAAGGCCATCACCCCTTGTCCGCCAGCTTCAGAATCAGCTCGAAATGTTTCGCCTCCACTGGCAACACCGACAGCCGCTGGCCCCGCTGCACCAGCAACATGCCGCCAAGCCCCTTGTTCGCCTTGATCTCTTCCAGCGAAACCACGCGCGGCAACTTGCGCACAAACGCCACATCCACCATCATCCAGATGGGGTTCTCCGGCGTGGATTTGGGGTCATAATGCGAATCCTTCGGATCCAGGGCCGTCGCATCGGCGTAGGCGGTGCGGCTCACCCTCGCCAGCCCCGCGATGCCAGGCGGGGCGGCGTTGGAGTGATAGATGAACACCTCATCGCCCAACCGCATCTGATCGCGCATGAAGTTGCGGGCCTGGTAATTGCGAACCCCGTCCCAGCAGGTGGATCGGTCGCGCCGGAGGTCATCGATCGAATAGACCTCCGGTTCGGTCTTGAGCAGCCAGTATCGCTTGGGCATGATGGTTCCGTTCCTTGCAAAATCCGATCCGTTCACAAACCCTGCAACCGTCACAGATGTCGCAGGCCGATTCTTTTTCCTTCATTCACCCGTCGGCACGACATGCTTAATCCTTGCACCCCTGCCGGCCCTGCGCCGATGGTGAACCGTGCCGGGAAATTGTTCGACTATTTTCAACCGAAGCGTCACCGCGACGTTTTCCATGTCAAAGTTGGGGGTCAACATCGGATGCGGTTATTGTAGGTTCCGTCCGAATCCTGCACACCATCGGACAACCAGGCTTCGATCACGTTACCTGTTTGGAACCAAGTTGCTGCCCTCAAGGAGGCGAGAATGCGATTGATGATTTCTTCATGGGTTGTGGCCGCGGCGCTGGCGGCCGGCGGTTGTCAGCAGAACCGGATGGCGCAGCCGCCGGACAAGCCGATCAATCTGCTGGGCGATCTTCCCACGCGATCGACGCAATCCACCTTCACTTCAGCGACAACGACCGAAGCGGGCGGCATTCTCGTCAACACCCTGGGCATGCGATTGATCCCCGTCGGGCCGGCCACCTTCACGATGGGCAGCCCGATGAGCGAGGGCGGACGCCAGGAGGATGAACATCAGCATCCCGTGCGCATCAGCGGCCGCTTCCATATGGGCAACACCGAAGTGACCCAGGGGCAGTGGCTGAAGGTGATGCGAACCGAACCGTGGAAGGGCATGAAGGATGTCGCCATCGGCCGCGATCAGCCGGTCACTCACGTCACCCACAACGAAGCCATGCAGTTCTGCATGTTGCTGAGCCGTCTGGAAAACGCCACTTATCGCCTGCCGACGGAAGCCGAGTGGGAACTGGCTGCGCGGGCCGGTGGCGAAGGCGCCTTTGGCGTCACCGGCGACCTGAACGACCACGCCTGGACCGGCGCCAACGCCCTCAAGCCTCACGCCGCCGCCGTGGCCACACGCAAAGCCGGCCCGACAGGTTTGTACGACATGCACGGCAACGTCGCCGAGTGGTGCAGCGATTGGTACGCACCCTACCCGCGCTCCCCCGTCACCGACCCCGCAGGCCCCGCCGCCGGCGAGTACCGCATCGTCCGCGGCGGCGGATGGGACTCGGCCCCGCGATTCTGCCGCTCCGCCTACCGCACCGGCACCGACGCCCAAACGCGATCCGGTGGCATCGGCTTCCGCGTGGTGCTGGTGAAGTGAGACAAACATGGCAGCCTGTTGATCTCAAATCTCAGATTTCAAATCTCAAATCTCAAATCTCTGTCTCCGGTCCCCTGTCTCCTGTCCCAAGGCAAAAGCATATGGCGGGAGAACGGAAGCCTCCGGCTGGGAGGGCGAGGCTCCCGCTGGGAGGGCGAGGCTCCCGCCGAGCCGT
>CAZYPK010000299.1:0-2084 GCA_964649195.1 uncultured Phycisphaeraceae bacterium | reverse complement strand
AAGCCCGTCCGCGGGCTGAAGCAAACGAACGGCTCGGCGGGAGCCTCGCCCTCCCAGGGAGAACGGCTCGCCCTCCCAGCCGGAGGTTTCCGCTCTTCCGCCATATGCTTTTGCCCTGTCGCCCCCCTCACCGCACGATCCGCACATCCTTGATATGCATGTCCGGCCTCCGCCTTCCCTCCCAACTGTTCACCTTCGGCTCGAACACCACATCCACCCGCGCCCCCGCAGGCAACCGCTCCGCCAGATCGCCCAGACGCCAGCCCACCGCCTGCATCAGCGTCCGCTCCTGCCTCAGTTGCAGCCGCAGGTGAGCCCCCGCGTTGCCGATCCGCCGGGCGCACTCGGCCAGTTGCACATCCCGCACGCACAGCACCGGCGAAGGATTGTCCCGCCCGAACGGCGCCAGCGTCTGCACCTGGTCCACCATCGCCAGCGTCAGCTCCGGCAAGGCGCAGTCCGCATCGATGCGCAGCACCGGCATCAGATCCTCCGCCGCCAGTCTGCCGCTGATGAACGCCGCGAACCTCTCGCGGAAGGCTTCGAACTTGTTCTGCTCCATCCGCATCCCCGCCGCCATCGCGTGACCGCCGAAGCTCTTGAGCAGGTCGCGACAATGCTCCAGCGCCTCGTGAATCGAAACGCCGGCCACCGACCGGCCTGAGCCGTGCGCCTCCCCTTCCGCGAAGTTCAGCAGGATCGTCGGACGGTGAAACTCATCGACCAGGCGGGAGCAGACGATGCCGATCACTCCGGGATGCCAGTTTTCGCAGCCGAGCACGATGGCGCGATGCTCCGGGCGGTCCAGCCCTTGATCGATGACCATCCGCCTCGCCTGTTCGCAGATGGCTTTTTCGGTTTCGCGCCTGCGGTCGTTCTCGGCCGTGAGAAACTCCGCCAGCGGCCCGGCTTCCTCCGCGGTCACGGTGGTGAGCAGCTTCAAGGCGTCGGCGGCGCGGCCCATGCGGCCGCAGGCGTTGAGCCGAGGGCCCAGCACGAAGCCGACGTGAAAGGCGTCGATGTTCTCCTTGCGCAGCTTGGTGGAATCGATCATCGCGTTGAGGCCGATGAATCTCGTGCGCTTGATCTGCCCCAGGCCGAAGGTGGTGATGACGCGGTTCTCATCCACCAGCGGCACGATGTCCGCCACCGTGCCCAGGGCCGCAATGCTCAGCAGGTCCAGCAGCAGATCACGAAACGCGGCAGGCACGCGCTCGCTGCCGGTGTGTACCTTGGCAAACTGCCAGGCCAGCTTGAAGGCCACGCCGGCGCCGCAGAGATCGGGGAAAGGGTAAGAAGCGGGTGTCGGGTGTCGGGTGTCGGGTGTCGGAACCTGAGTAGTTGCCAATCTGGGGTGTACGAGTGCGACGGCCTGCGGCAGGTCGTTCGGGTTGAACTCGTGATGATCGGTGATGATCAGCTCGATGCCCGCCTCGGCGGCGGCGCGGGCCGGCTCGATGGCGGTGATGCCGCAATCGACGGAGACGATCACCGGCGGGCGGTCACCGCGCCGATGCTCCCTGCCGATGGCCAGCAGCGCCTCGGTGTTGAGGCCGTACCCTTCATCGATGCGGTGCGGAATGTAGGTGTGAACATCGGCCCCGGCCAGAGTGAGGATGTGCCAGAGAATCGCCGAAGCCGTGACGCCATCGACATCGTAATCCCCGTAGATGACGATCGCCTGCTTCTCGCGCACCGCCTGATCGAGCCGGGCTGCGGCAACGGAAAGACCGGGCATGAGCGCGGGGTCGTGCAGATCGGTGAGCTTGGGATGAAGGAAAGGCTTGGCGCGATCGATGCTGCCCAGGCCGCGGCGATGCAGCAGCATCGCAACAAGCGGCTCCACGCCCAGCTCACGCGCCAGCTGCGCCGCGTCTTCCTCCGACCGCTCCCGCATCTGCGAGGAGGCCTCCTGCCAGCGAAAAAGCATTCCCTTGCTTTGCATCGCCACATGATACCGCCATGTCGCATGATCCGTGCAGCAACCAATCGCGCTCCCAGGGCAAAAGCACACGGGAGGGCGAGGCCGCCCGCTGGGAGGGCGAGGCTCCCGCCGAGCCGATTCGTTTGCGACGGCCCCGCTT
>CAZYPK010000298.1:0-2095 GCA_964649195.1 uncultured Phycisphaeraceae bacterium | reverse complement strand
GCACGAAGGCACGGAGGGGAAGGCATGGGGGAAGGGATTGAGGCACGGAGGCACGAAGGCACGGAGGGGAAGGCATGGGGGAAGGGATTGAGGCACGGAGGCACGGAGGCACGAAGGGGGGAGAATGGCCAATGGCCATTGCAAAGTGCAAATTGAAAAATGGCGGAGCAGACAACCGATCATCTGGAGACGCACGTCTGCCTCTCTTCAATTTGCAATTTGCATTTTGCAATGGCCATTTTTCAATCTCTCCCCCTTCGTGCCTCCGTGCCTTCGTGCCTTAATGCCTTCCCCTTCCCTTTCCAACAAAAATGCCACGGACAAGCGGGTGACTTGCCAGTGGCATGGGTTGTTCGAGAGGGTCCGTCATGGCTGGCGATCACTGCCGCAGGTAGTAACCGATCAGCGAGAGGAAGCGGTTCTGATTGAGCACCGGCACGCGGAGTTGTCGGGCCAGGCCTTCGAGTTGGGTGAAGGCAAGGGTATCGCGTTCGATGGCCAGGTCGGCTTCGATTTCATCCGGGGTGCGGATGTCCGTGTCGCCCTGCGCCCGTGCGCGGGGCAGGGGTCGGACGCCGAGCACGAGGAAGTCCACATCGTAGGAGAACTCGGTCGCCACCTGGCCGCCCCACTGCTCGATCATCGACTTGATGCGGCGGGTGTCGGTCGGTGAAGGACGGCCATCGTTGTCGATGTCGAAGTTGCCATGCACGTAAAACTTGTAGGTTCGATAGCGATCGTAAACGAGGTTGGCGATCACATCGCCGACCATCAGCGTCTTGCCTCGTTCCTGGCGAACGACGCGGCACTCGGAGGAGGTCTCCTTGACGCGGACGACTTCGATGGTGGCCTTGCCGCGGATTTCATTGAACTCGCGGGTCACGCCGGTCTTCTTGTCGAACACCTCGAAGGTGAGGCCCAGAGGTACGTGATCCTTCTTGCCCAGGTCGATGGTGACCAGGTTGTCCGAAGGGATGATCGAGAGCAAGACCCCATCGATTTCGCGGTCGGCGCCGGAGGCGCCTTTGTCGCCGCCCGGGTTGGCCGCCAGCTTGATGCGCTCCAGTTCGCGGAGCAGGTCGGCGATTCGCTGATCCTTTTCCGTGATGGTCTGGGCCAGGGCATCGACCTGTTTCTTGGCTTCCTCGGCGGCGGCTTCCTGGGTTTGGCGGAGGGTCTGGAAGCTGGTGTCGGCCGAAGTCTTGGCGCTGCTGTTGGCCGCGCTGATGCTGGAGATTTCATCGGACCGCCTCTTGTCCGCGGTGCGGTAGCGTTCCTCGATGTCGGTCTTCTCCTTTTCCAGGGCGGCAATCTGATCCTGAAGGGATTTCACGGTGGCGGCGGAAGCCGTTTCGCGGCCCTTGAGCGTGGCGACATCGGATTGCAGGGCTTCGATGTGCGACAGCAGCGGGGTGCCGTCGCCCACCTTCTTGGCCTTGAGGTATTCAGGCAGGGCGCGGACCGAAGGCAGATTGGGGACGATGGTGTCCCGCAGCTTCATGTTGTCCGCCATCAGACGGTTGACGACGGACTGGTTGGACTTGTCCTCGGCGATGGAGTCGCGCAGCTTCTTCACATCATCGCGGGAGACTTCGTTCGGCTTGATGTAGATGTCCAATGCCTTTTGAGCATAGGCCGCCTGGTTTTCGGCCTCCTCCACCTTGGTGAAGATGACGATCGCCGCGATCAGCGAAAAGACGAACAGCAGAACGAAAACCACCAGCGCAACCGCCATGCCGGTGCCGCCGCCACGCGCGCGAGTCGCCATGATAAGACTCCTGAAAGGAAAGGGCCTTGGAAAACAAGGGATTCAACCGGTCCTCGACGCCGGGTGCGCCGATGCCTCGCCAACCGTTGATTCATTATGGACCGAAGGTGGCGATTCGTCAAGCGCGCATTGGGCCGTTCGCCTTGTCCGAGCCGCGACGTAACACGTCGCGGACGTGAACGACAAGAACGGAGCGCCCATCGCGCGGTGGATCACGGGGCACAAAAACAACCGGGCGCCGATCGAAGCTGTGCGCAACAGGCGCGTTTCGGCACCCCTTCAGGCTGTTCATCTCCGCGACTCGTTGAGTCGCGGCTCTTGGGATGG
>CAZYPK010000297.1:0-2108 GCA_964649195.1 uncultured Phycisphaeraceae bacterium | reverse complement strand
TGACCGTGACCTGCGGCAGCGCTCCATCCTGCCGCCTGAAGCGCTGGCTGAAGTAGCGGCGACCGTCATAGGTGTTGGTGCGGTGGGCAGGCAGGTGGCCCTGCAACTGGCGGCTGTGGGCGTGCCCCGGATTCAGCTGGTCGACTTCGACGTTGTTGAGCCAGTGAATCTGGCGGCGCAGGGATACCTCGAAGCTGACCTGGGCAGCTTGAAGGTCGAAGCCACCGCGATGGTCTGTCGTCAGATCAACAGCGAAATCGAGATCATCGCGGAGCGTGATCGCTTCCGGCGCAGCCGAACTCAGGTGGGCAACGCCCTGTTTTGCTGCGTGGACAGCATTGACACTCGCAAGGTGATCTGGGAAGCGGTGCAGGATCGCGTGAAGTTCTTCGTTGATGCTCGCATGAGCGCCGAGGTGATCCGCGTGCTGGCTGTTGCCGACGCGGAAGGCCGGCGAAGTTATTCCTCGACGCTCTTTCCCGGCACCGAGGCCTTTGTCGGAAGTTGCACCGCCCGCTCCACTATTTTCACAGCCAACATCTGCGCCGGGCTTATGGTCAGCCAGTTCTCAAGATGGCTGCGCAAGATGCCCGTTGACGGTGATCTGACTCTCAATCTGCTCGCCAGCGAATTGAACGTGGCGACGCCCAACATTTTCTGATTCTTCTTTTGTCACACACCTGAGCCCGCACCTGATTCCTGCGGCATCCGGGTGTTCCGGGGGCCGCGGCTGTCACTGCGCGCTCTGTATCCAGGAGTATTGCCATGACCCAACGCGATTTGAATCGTGCCGTTGCCAAAGCCACCGGCGAATCTGTCAGCGAAATCGAACACATGGGATTCAGCGAGATCGCCATGCCCGATGACGCCGGCGACCGCACCGAACCCGCCGTGCTCGACTGGGATGCTCTCGATGCGCTGCTGGCGTCGGAGGATCCCGATGGCGAGCCGCCGCTTCTGGCGGTGGCCTGAATCGCCACACGTGACATTCAAACCGGTTTTTGAATGGACATGATGTCCAACGATGTTTGACACCTGTGACTTCAACCTTCAAACAAAGGAATTCTCAATATGTCTCATTTGATTCAACCCCTGACGACGTTGCTCATCGGCATCGCGATGACGATTTATGGCATCGCGCATGCCGTCATGCAGTTCCCTGACCCCGTGGCTTTCACGCAGTTGATGGCCAACCTGCCGGCGTTCTCGTCCGTGCTGCTCTTCATCCTGGGGCTTCTTGCCTTCGCCGCCGGCATCGTGCTCGTGGTGATGGGCGTGAGGAACATGCGGCGGCGCTGGCGGCGCTTTGGGCAGATTGCCCGTCACGTCGAAAGCCAGCCGCAATACGCCGACGACGATGGCGGCTGGGGCCAGGCCTACCGCTGAACGGATTCACCGCGTTGGTTCCTCGAACAGGATTGTCACGCCATGCAAGGAGAAAGAAATGGCCAAGGCCATTGGACTGATCATCGTCATCATCGCCCTGTACATGACCGCACGATGCGATCAACAGCAGGCGATTCAGAAGAGCCGTGCCGAGGCGAGCATGGACGGCGCACGCTGAAAGGAATTCTTGTTCTCATCGTGGTCGTCCTGTTGGCATGGTTGCTAGCAGGCCGACTTCCCTCGCCTGCCACAGCAATCACCTCAGCGCCGACCATTGATGCGCTGAAGCCTCTTGCGGCTTTGATGACCCATCGCGTCGTTGTGGTGGACGCCTTGACCGTCACGATCACCGGTTACACGGGCGACCTGCGCGCCGCCGTGCTGGTGCGCGGCGATGCGATGGTCACCGTGGACCTGACACAGGCACAAATTGAAGAGATCAATCACGAGGCAAGAACCGCCGTGCTCATCCTGCCTCGACCTTATGTGGTCAGCGCGCGCGTCGATCACGATCACAGTCATCTGTTCAGCATCGAGGCGTCGGGCTTGTGGGCGGTGGTGCCCAGTGATGATGGTCGGGCGCAGGTCATTGACCAGGCGATGCGGCAGGCGCAGCGAGCGGTGCTGAAGGCGGCAAGTGCGCCGGCGGTAATTGAAGAGGCGAGAGGGAGAGCAGAGGCGCTGATCTGTGCGTTTTTTCGGGATTCGTTGAACTGGTCGGT
>CAZYPK010000296.1:0-2119 GCA_964649195.1 uncultured Phycisphaeraceae bacterium | reverse complement strand
TCACATTCATGAGCATACATACGCACGAGCCGGGGGAATGTTCAATATATTGTGCTCTGGTTAGTAAATGGTAGATTTTTGTAATTTAGCGCAAGTTGATCATAGAGCGAGTCGTGCCAGCAAGTTCCTGGCGCTGGTGACATCGTTCCTTCAAGGACGAGGCAGTCAGCTGAGGGGTAAAAAAGAGCCGACGAACTGCCAGAGGGACGATTTTCACATGAGCCCGGCCCCAGCCACCTCGTAGGCAGCCAGGGCCGGGCACGACTCACCGCGCACCAGGCACATCCGCCCAGCACACAGTGACCGACCAGTTCAACGAATCGCGAAAGAAAGCCGAGATCAGCGCCTCTGCCCGCGTTCGTGCTTCATCCATGACTAACGGTTCGCTCGCCGCCTTCATCACGGCTTGCTGTGCGACGCGCATTGCCTGGTCGATGATCACGGCTCGAACTTCGTCGCTGGGCACCAGCGACCACAAACCCGATGCTTCGACGTTAAAGATTCGTGTGGCTTCATGATCGACACGGGCGGACAGAACATGCGGCGGCGGCAACACGATCACAGCGGTCCTCTCGTTCGGATCGCCCTCCTCGATCCGGGCCTGCATCAGGTCGACCGAGAGAATCGCATCACCGCGCAAGACAACGGCCGCTCGCACCTCGCCGGTGTGGCCGCTGATCACGGACGTGACGGCATCCACGACGATCACACGGTGCGTCATGAGCGCGGCCAAGGGTCTGAGCTGCTCGACGCTCGGCGCAGATGTGACGCCTGAAGGCGGCCCCAGCAGTCGGCCCGCCAAAACCGATACCAACAAGCCGATCGCCAGGACAAACAGGCATCGCGATTTGAAGCTGGTTCGCCAGAAACGGCCGGAGCCGTCTCCATACGTGTGCGCTGGATCGCCGCATGCTGGTCGCATCGGGCGACGAGGAACAGCACGAGGACGATCATGATCAAAGGCAGAGGGCTCTTCATTCCAGTCTCCGTACATGGGATAGGTCTCGTGATGGAAGTGCAAGGGTCGAGTCAGCGATAGGCCTGCCCCCAGCCCTCATCGTCGTGATACTGCGGCTGGCTTTCGACATGACGGGCGATCTGCCCAAAGCGCCGCCATCGCCGGCGCATATTGCGCACACCGACCACGAACAGCACGATGCCGGCGGCGAAGGCGATCAGGCCCAGGATGAAGAGAAGCACCGACGAGAATGCCGGCAGGTTGGCCATCAACTGAGTGAACGCTACGGGGTCGGGGAACTGCATGACGGCATGCGCGAGGCCATAGATTGTCATCGCGATGCCGATGAGCAGCGTCGTCAGGGGTTGAATCAGATGAGACATTTGTAGAGGTCCTTTGGTTGAAAGTTGAAGTCACAGGTGTCGAACAACGTAGGACATCGTGTCCATTCAAAAACTGGTTCGGATGTCACGAATGGCAACTCAGGCAACCGCCAGCAGCGGCGGCTCGCCATCGGGATCCTCCGATGCCAGCAGCGCATCGAGAGCGTCCCAGTCGAGAACGGCGGGGTCGGTGCGGTCGCCGGCGTCATCAGGCACAGCGAACTCGCTGAATCCCATGTGCTCGATGTCACTGACGGACTCGCCGGTGGCTTTTGCAACGGCACGGTTCAAATCGCGTTGAGTCATGGCAATACTCCTGGATGCAGAGAGCGCGCAGTGAAAGCCACGGCCACCGGAACACCCGGTCGCCGTAGGAATCAGGTGCGGGCTCGGATTGATGACTGAAGAAGAGAGTCAGGAAATGCCGGGCGTCGCCACGTTCATTTCACTGGCGAGCAGATTGAGTGTCAGGTCGCTGTCAACGGGCATCTTGCGCAGCCAGCGTGAGAACTGGCTGACCATCAGGCCGGCGCAGATATTGGCGGTGAAGATCGTCGACCGCGCGGTGCAGCTTCCGACGAAGGCTTCGGTGCCGGGAAAAAGCGTCGTGGGATAGATTCGCCGGCCTTCCGCGTCGGCAACGGCCAGTACGCGAATCACTTCGGCACTCATACGGCCATCGACGAAGAACTTCGCACGGTCCCAGAACAGACCGTCGACTGTCTTAGAAACTATCTCAAAACGCTCAATCTGTGCAATCGCCTGTACCACAGCAGCG
>CAZYPK010000295.1:1865-2124 GCA_964649195.1 uncultured Phycisphaeraceae bacterium | reverse complement strand
CACCTGCTCGGGGCCGGCGGTCAGCACGGGGTCGGCGAGCGCCTCGAGCGGCACGAGTTGCCCGGTCCGCGTAGCGATCGGCACCGTCCTCAGGCTTTGCTCGCTGTTCGCGTAGCGGTCCTCGCCGATGATCCGCAAGTCGATCTTATCGCCCCCTTTGTAGTAGTCGGCCGCGTAGGCGCCATCGACGAGGGCATCGACCGCGTAACCCAGCTCTTCGGCGGTCATCTGCATATCGGCCGCTTGTTCCCACTTGGGA
>CAZYPK010000295.1:899-1855 GCA_964649195.1 uncultured Phycisphaeraceae bacterium | reverse complement strand
TGGGAATGATCCGCATTTCCGGCATGGCCAGGTCGAGGCTCGGAGTCGGTCGAATCTGGGCATCCGGAATCAGGCCCTTCTGATCGGGCGTTCCTTTCAACTGGCCCATGATCTGCCCGCCGATGGCGACGAGCTTGTTGATGTCGGGGCCGGTGAGTTCGATATCGACCGTTCGTCCCGCGGTGAGTCCTTGCTCGAACAGGCTCGCTTGTTTGGCGATCAGAAACGTGCCGGGGAGTTTGTCGGCGGTCTTTTGAATGATCGGGATGAGCTCTTTCGCTCGCATCGGATCGGCCGCCCGCGCGCCGACGAAGACCTGGCGGTTGCGGGCGATGAAGAAGAAGTCCGCCATCACCAGCTTCTTGCCGCTTTTGACATCCGGATCGTCGGGATTAACATCCCAGTAGGGCCGCAGGTCTTCTTCGACGGTCTCGCCCATCTTCATCAGGTGATCGAGGTTGTAGCCCGGCGGCGGAATCATGATGCCGAAGACCAGGTTGCGGTTGCCGCCCGGCAGATACTCCACCTTCGGCAGCATGAGCCAGGTGGCGACGCACGAGCCAATGATGACGGCGAAGACCACGATCAACCGCGGCACGAGGCTGAGCTGCAGCGCTTTGTTCACGCCGATCAGCAGGTTCAGGAACCACTCGGCGATCGCGTCGGCGATTTTCAGGATGTAGTTGATCGGAGTCATGAGCACTTCGACGACGGCCCAGATTCCGCCCCGCTTCTCGCGAGCCGCGGCCTCGCTGCGTGCGGATTGGCGCGAGTTCCTGCGGTGCGGCTTGAGAATTCTCATCGCCGCCGTCGGCACCACCGTCACGGCGACGAGCATTGAGAGCGCCACCGCCGCTGAAATCGAGATGGCGATGTCGCGGAACAGTTGCCCCGCTTCTTCCTTGATGAACAGCACCGGCAGGAACACGGCCAGGTTGGCGAGCGTCGCGTTGAGG
>CAZYPK010000295.1:0-889 GCA_964649195.1 uncultured Phycisphaeraceae bacterium | reverse complement strand
GGCCTCAAGTGTCAGCTTGAACCTCCGTCTCCATCCGTCTCCATCCGTCTCTATCCTGCGCCAAATGGTACAGTTTCGGCAGTGTATTTGACGGTATAATAACTCTGAATGTGTGAGCTGTCGGTTAACTCGAGATATAATTATTATGTGCATAAAGATACATGCACTTGACACTTCGCTGGCGCCGTTGACGGACGCTGTTTCGGGATCTTCTCCCTGCTGGTAACGGCGGAAGATGTTCTCGAGCATCACGATCGCGTTATCGACAAGCATCCCGACCGCGAACGCCAGACCGCCCAGCGCCGGCACATTCAGCGACCGCCCGAGCAGGGCCATGACCATGAACGCCCCAATCGTGCTGATGAGGATGTGCGCGAAAATGATGACGGTCGGCCAGCCGTTGCGGAGGAAGATGAGGAGCGTCGCAAACGTGAACGCGCTGCCCCAGATCAGGTTGTCCACCACGATGCCGCGGGCGGAATAGATGTAGTCCGTCTCGTCATAGACTTGCACCATCTGCAGGTCCATCGGCTGCAGGATGTCTTCGTTCAGCTCCTTGACCGTTTCGCGAATCCCCTTCATCACTTCGAGCACGTTCTCGCCGACGCCCCGCTCCACGCGGAGGGCGATGCAGGTGGTGCCGAAGCGATTGACGAAGCCGTCCGGCTTCTTGAAACCCTCCACAACCTGAGCGATGTCGCGGACATACACGGGAACGCCGTCGCGACGGGCGACGATGGCGTTCTCCACTTGCTCCGGGCTGCGGAACTGTCCCATGGTGCGGACAACGTAGCGGCGCTTGCCTTCCCAAAAATCGCCGCCGGATGTATCCGCATTCTGCGAGCGGAGCGCGAGGCGGATGTCGTTGATCGTCAGCCCGCGAGCCGCC
>CAZYPK010000294.1:0-2133 GCA_964649195.1 uncultured Phycisphaeraceae bacterium | reverse complement strand
ATGTAAGTGCGCTGTGGGCACGGACTTACGGTGATGGCGCAAAATCCTGCTCCCCTGGGGAGAGGACAGTCTCCATCGCCCGCGCAGCCTGGCGATGGAGACAGGTGAGGGCAGGACTTTGCGTGAACTCCTCAAGCATTGAAATGAACCACAGATGAACACCGATCAACACCGATGAGGGGCAAAAGCTCCAAATCGCAAATTCCAAAACTCAAACAAATTCGAAAACGAGCCAAAGCAGGCAAAACCGATCAGAATCCGGATTCTGTTTGATTGCGTTTTTTTGTTCTTGGAGCTTGTTTGGAGTTTGAAATTTGTCATTTGGAACTTCCGGCGGAGTGGGTGCCCGGAATTAAACAATCCTGCGAAAGCGTGACGCGCATCCGCCGCCGGTTGGGGATTTCTGCTACAATCCACGATTCCCCCAACCGCGATCCCACTGATGCCGCGCAGCGCAACCCAATCGAAATCCAGGATGAAGCGATCCGCCGCCGCCGATGTCCGCACGGTGGCCTTCGTCAGCCTCGGCTGTCCGAAGAACCTTGTCGATAGCGAGAAGATGCTGGGCCTGCTGGTCGAGGATGGCATCATCCCCACCGCCGACGAAGCCGATGCCGACGCCATCGTCATCAACACCTGCGGCTTCCTCGAAGCCTCCAAGGTGGAATCGATCGAGGAAATCAACCGGGCGGTCGAGCTGAAAAAAGAAGGCTCGTGCAAACGGATCATCGTTGCCGGTTGCCTGGTGCAGCGGCACCGCGCCAGGATGCTCGAATGGTGCCCGGACATCGACGCCATGATCGGCGTGTTCGATCGTGACCGCATCGTCGAAGCGGTGCGCGGTGACAAAACCCACGCCCCCGGGTCGCGCAACGACATCGGTGGCGATCTGCCCGTCTATTCCAGCATCGCCACCAACGCGACCCTCGCCAAAAAAGCCCGCCACCTTTCCGCCAAAGACCCGGAAAACCAGGGCTATTTCGAATCCGACTCCTCGCGCCTGCGCCTGACGCCCCGGCATTACGCCTACCTGCGGATCAGCGAAGGCTGCAACCAGAACTGCGCCTTCTGCACCATCCCCTCCATCCGGGGCAAGATGCGAAGCAAGCCGGTGGATCGCATCGTGGCCGAGGCCCGCGAACTGTTCGAGGATGGCGCGTTCGAGCTGAACCTCATCGGGCAGGACACCACCAGCTTCGGCAGCGACATCGGCTACGCCCCCGGATTGGTCGGCATGCTCACCGCGCTCAACAACGAAGCCGCGGCGCGCGGCGGGGCGTGGGTCCGGCTCATGTATGCCTATCCCTCCTGCTTCACCGATGCGATGATCGATGCCATCGCCAGGCTGCCCCATGTGCTCAAGTACATCGACATGCCCTTGCAGCACATCAACGACCGCGTGCTCGACCGCATGAAGCGGAAAACCAGTCGCAGGCTCATCGAAACCCTGCTGACCAAGCTGCGCAAGCGCGTGCCGGGCATCGCCATCCGCACCACCTTCATCAGCGGTTTCCCCGGCGAAACCGATGAGCAGCATCAGGAACTGGTCGATTTCGTCCGCGACTTCGGCTTCGATGCCCTGGGCGTCTTTCCCTATTCGCCCGAACCCGGCACGCCGGCCGGCACGCTGCACGCCGGCGGCGGGGCGATCGGGGAGGAGGTCATCGCGCAGCGCGTCGAAGAGATCATGCTCACGCAGCAGGAATTCATTTTCACCGCCAACGCGAAGAAGGCGGAATCAGCCTTGGAACTGGATGTGCTGATCGACTCGGCGCTACAGACCAAAGGCAAGGCGACGACCGGTGTGAGCAAAGGCGGCAAGCTTTATGTTGGCCGGTCCTATCAGCAGGCGCCGCAGGTGGACAGCCTGACGTATGTGCAATCAAAGACGAAACTGGCCCCCGGCGAAGTGGTGCGCTGCAAGGTGACCGATGCGGACGGTTACGACCTGATCGCCCAGCCGGTGGAGGATCACATCAGGCGCGTGTCGCTGCCGATTGTGTGAGCAGGCATTGGGCGCTGCTCCCGACGGGAGGGCGCGAGGCTCCCTTGGGAGGGCGAGGCTCCCGCCGAGCCGATTCGGTTGCGACGGCCCCGCTTTGGGGGCCTGAGCAAACGAAACTCGCGCGGCAG
>CAZYPK010000293.1:0-2134 GCA_964649195.1 uncultured Phycisphaeraceae bacterium | reverse complement strand
CTCACTTCGGCTGGCCGCATAAGAATTCTTGAGCATTTATAGCGTTGTAGTATTAGGAAAGCAGGAAGGCAGGAAAAAACCCTTGTTTTTATGCAGTTCTTTTCCTGCCTTCCTGCCTTCCTTAGAGGCCATCCGGTTTTTCAGTGTTCCCAGTTGTGATTTGTGAACGGGCCGTGTATCGAACGCCCCTCGGCCCTCACCCTTCCGGGTGGGGCTTAAGCGAAACTCAGGTTGCCAAGATCAGAGCGCCGGCGCCAACCCGCCAACCAACCCGCCCGCTTGACAGAGGCTTGCTCATAGGAGCCACCCGGCGCGGTTGCCTTCAAAATGCTACCTGCCCGGCTGTTTCGCAGGTTCCCATATCTCCCGCATCAGGTCGAAGATTTCCGTCTCCGAATCCTTCAGTTCCGCCCGGTTGAAGGGGAAGAAGTCGTTGACGCCGAAGTAGGCTTCGGTCATCTCCGCGAAGAATTCCTTGTGGTTGGTCAGGGCGTAGTGCTTCACGCGGTTGCCGTTGTGGAGCAGGGTTTTCTCGCCGCGTCCGCTTTTTTTGTAGTTCTCATAGACCTCGATGATCCGCTTGTGGTCGAAGCTGAGAAACTGATCGTGGTAGGCGTGGGCCAGTTCGTGGAGGATGACCCAGGGCTGTTCGTTGACGTTTCGTTTGGTGACCACATCGACGGCCCGAGGCAGATGCACGCAGCGGGCCAGGTCGGGCGCGAAGCCGTTGGCCTTGAGCCACTGAGCCGAGGGGTGATATTGCATGGAGCCGAGCTTGCCGTGGGTGAGATCGAGGACGATGACGATGGTCTGAAGCTGCTCGACGCGCTCCTTGGGGACGACGATCCTGATGTCGGCGAGCTTGTTTTCCAGGAACCGCAGGGTGCGCAGGCGCAGCTCCTCGTTGGAGGGGAGGAACAGCCGATCATCGACGCGCAGCGTCCAGCCTTCGAGCTTGACGATGGTCCGCTCGGTGGGCAGCTTGGGCGCGGGCGATTCTTTTTCCTTTTCCTTCACCTTGTCAACATCAGGCTTTGCCTTGGGCGTGTCGGCTGCCGACGCGACGGCAACCAGCATCGGGAGGGCAAGCAGGAAAACGGATCGGGAAAGCAGTCGTTGCATGTCGTTCCTCCATTGGTGTGATGGCCATGTCCCATTGCATCCCGGCAGCGGAATGATACCGTTTGTCCTGTGTTTCGACTTTGTACTGACCGGCGACACAGGACCGTTTAATTCTCGGCACCCGCTTTGTCGGAAGTTCCAAATGGCAAATCTCAAACTCCAAACAAGTTCCAAAGAACAAAAAAAACGCAATCATACAGAATCCGGATTCGGATCGGTTTTGCCCGGTTCGGCTCGCTTTCGAGTTTGTTTGAGATTTGGAGTTTGTGATTTGGAGCTTTTGCTTCCGGTGATGGAATGAAAAATTAAACGGCCCTGACCGGCGACGGGCCATGCGTTGCGTTTTCTTCATCGGTTGAGGTGCGGCTTGGATGATGTCGTCAAAACCATTCAACTGCTCGTGGCGCCGGTCATCATGATCTCGGCCAACGGGCTGATCTGCATGGCCCTGTACAACCGCCTGGCGGCCATCGTGTCGCGCACACGAACCTTTCACAAGGAGCGGTTCGACGCCCTTTCCAGTCTGTCGGCCCTGCCGCTGGAGGAGCAGACCGGGCGGCGGGCCAAGGCCCTGCGGCATCGATGCGCGGAACTGGAACTGCAAGGCAGGCAAATCCTTCGCCGGGCGGGATTGCTGCGCGGGGCGCTCATGCTCCAGATCGGGGCGGTGATCGCCATGCTGCTCTGCTCGATGTCGCTTGGCCTGACGGTCTTCCTGCAAAGCCTCGTCTGGCT
Source organism: uncultured Phycisphaeraceae bacterium (assembly GCA_964649195.1). Lineage (GTDB taxonomy): Bacteria > Planctomycetota > Phycisphaerae > Phycisphaerales > Phycisphaeraceae > JTS-RE9. Next base: position 277 of record CAZYPK010000293.1, on the reverse strand, counting down.
GCCGCTGGTGCTCTTTTTTACGGGGACGATGATGATGATCGGAGGATCGGCGCTGGCGCTGCTGGAGCTGGCCGGCGCGCTGGAGCCGGTGATGGCCGAAGGCGACTCGGTGGATGATGGCGACGGGGTGTGATGTGACAGGTGAAGCCGACACTTGCCGATCCCCCAGGGCAAACGCATATGACACTTCGGGAGGGCGAGGCTTCGGGAGGGCGAGGCTTCGGGAGGGCGAGGCTCCTGCCGAGCCGATTCGTTTGCGACGGCCCCGCTTTGGGGG
>CAZYPK010000292.1:0-2168 GCA_964649195.1 uncultured Phycisphaeraceae bacterium | reverse complement strand
CTTCGGCTGGCCGCATAAGAATTCTTGAGCATTTATAGCGTTGTAGTATTAAGTAATAAGTATTAAGTAATAAATAATCGCCTTTCTGTCTTCCCGTTCGTTCGCGTATGATTGCCAGCGGTTTTCATCCTTGCAGGCGAACGCTCATGAGCACCCATCGCATCATTCAGGTCGTCGCGGTCGGCATCACGTTGCTGGCGCTCGTCGCTGCCGCTCTTTTCGTGGTGCCGCCGGTGCGTCAGGAGCGCAGGCGGCTGAACCTGGGCGCCAGTCACACCGCCAATGAGAGCGTCAAGCCGGATGTCGCCTTTGCCTCGTCGATGCTCGGCCCGCTCAAGGGGTTCATGGTCAACGCCCTGTGGTATCGCGTCGAGCAGCTCAAGCAGCAGGGCAAGTTTGCGGAGATCAACGAGCTGAGCCGGATGATCACCACGCTTCAGCCTCGCTTCCCCGAAGTCTGGCGGTTTCATGCGTGGAACATGGCGTACAACGTCTCGGTGCAGACGTTCACCCCCGAAGAGCGCTGGGACTGGGTCAACAAGGGTGTCCGCCTGCTCCGCGAGGAAGGCATTCCCGCCAACCCGACTGCGGTGAAACTTTACCGCGAGCTTTCCTGGATCTTCTTCCACAAGTTCGGGCAGTATTCGGATGATGCCCATTGGTATTACAAGGTCGAGCTTTGCCGGGAGTGGCAGGAGCTTCTGGGCGTGCCTTCGGAAGGCCGGGACACTGAGGGCGCCAAGGCGGAGTTCAGGAAAATCGTCGATGCCCCCGCGACGCTTGGCCAGCTTATCGCCGGGCAGCCGCTGGTGCGGACGCTGCTTGATGAACAGATCATCCCCGCGGAATATCAGATCGAATCAGGCGTGGGCGACGGCCCCAAAAAGGAACGGGCCAGGCTGCTTCGCGCCATCGGCAAGGTGCTTGTTTACAACTACACCGCCCGTCTGGAGGAGTTGCCGCTGGAGCTTCGCCCGTTGCCGGTCTATGACGAAAAGCTGCTGCCGATGCTGACGAACGAGGCCTACCGCCCCGCCCTGGCCGCGCTGCTTTCGCACCTTCGCAGGGTCGTGCTCATCGAGACCTACCACATGGACCCGGCCATCATGCTGGCGATCATGGATGACTACGGCCCGGTCGATTACCGCACCTCCGCCGCCCACAGCCTCTACTGGTCGCACCTGGGCATCTCCATGATGGAGGACTGGTTCAACAACCAGAACTTCGATCGCGTCAACACCCTTCGCCAGCGCATCCACTCGCTTCAGGATATGACCGATTCGGGACGGTTGCTGTTCTTTCCCGAAGTCGGCCGGGTGGACACGATGCCCGATGTCCGCTTCATTCCCGCCTATGAAAAAGCCCTGGAGCAGGCCGAGGCCACCTTGGACAAAGCCGAGGGCGGCGACAACAAACCCTACGAGGCGGGTCACGAAAACTTCCTGCTCAAGGCCTTCGTCCTCCACTACCAGTCCGGCGACATGGAAGCCGCCCGCGCCTACCGCGACAAGGCGATGAAAGCCTACGGCACCCGCGAGCACAATGTCCGCACCGGCCGCTACCTGCTTCCCATGAAGGACCACTTCACCATCGAGCTGTCGAGCCTGATCGACAACAACGAAAGCCTCCGCGCCTTCCTCTACGCCATGACCCAGCGGGCCATGACCGCCATCGCCATCAATGATCGCAAGACCGCCACGCAGATTCTGACCCTGGCCAACGATGTCTATCAACGCTACATGACCACCATCAACCCCACCCCCATCACCGAACAGGACCGCATGGCCCTGGCGCCGGGGTCCCTGTTCACCAACAACTTCATCGAGATCATGCGCCAGCCTTCGCTCCTTGAGTTCCGCGCCCGCCTGTGGCGACACGCACCGCTGGAAACCCGGCAGGCGGCATGGGACGCGGTCAGCGCCCGCCTCCGCGCCGATGCCCGGCAGGCCAAACTCAACCCCGACCGCGTCTTCCCCGAACCCGAAGGCATGGCCGCCTACCGCGCCGCCAACCCCCGGCCCATCGCCCCCACAACAGGCCAAGGCACCGGCCCGCTGCGGCCATGAGCCGTGACTGGCGAGCCGCGACTCAACGAGTCGCGGACGTGAACAGACTCAAGGGTGGTCGGCTCAACCTTCGATCCGCGACAACGAACACCGCAGGTGAAC
>CAZYPK010000291.1:0-2253 GCA_964649195.1 uncultured Phycisphaeraceae bacterium | reverse complement strand
TGTATGAACACCCCTTCAGGCTGTTGATCTCCGCGACGTGTTACGTCGCGGCTCTCCATTCCCTCACCGGTCCGCGCCGGCGATGCGCCGGGCCACGAACTGCCGCAGCAACGGCATCCTGCCCTGCGTCGCCACCTTCATCGCCTTGGCGCGGTCCCGCTCCACGCAAGGCTCCAGGGCGTACCAGATCAGCAGCGGAATGTTCGCATCGCTGACATCCTCGGCCCGGCCCGCCAGCGCCGACAGAATGTTCCAGCGATCCTCCACCGGCAACCGCTGACAGGCCGAGGCCAGATATCGACGCACCACCGGCGATTCATCCTCCCTCGCCAGCTTCTCAAAAACCCCCAGCATTTCCCGGCTGATCTGCCCCGGCTCCGCCGTAAGCTGAACCGCCCAGGCGCGAAGATATTCCTCGCCGCCGCGAAGCTGTTCGAGCAGCAGCGGCTCCGTGAGTCCCCCGGTGACGTGCAGCGCCCAAAGCGATCGCAGTTGTGCAGGCGCGTTCTTCCGTGCCGCGAGCTGTACGATCAGCTTTTCGTGGATGGCGCTTCGTGACTGCGTACTCCCCTCCGGCAGGGGGAGGGTCGGCTTCACGTTGTCATTTGAGTCACCTGGTGGTTGGTGATCCAACCCTCCCCCAGCCCCTCCCTGGGAGGGAGGGGAGTTTGCCGCCCGCTCCTGAAGCACCCTTCGCGCCCTTCGCACCAGCCATTCGTTGCCGCTGGTCTGCGCGGCCACGAGCTCGTCATCGTTCATCTTCGCCACGTCAAACGCACCGGTGAGCCCGTCTTTCACTTCGCCGGCGGCCCCACTTTTTTTCATGATCAGCTTATAGATTCTGCCGTTGTCGCGGTCCGGCTTCATCGAGTGGCATTCGCCGGTGTCGTGCCAGTCGGAGAAATAGATGGCGCCATCGGGGCCTTGTTGCAGGGTCACGCCGCGGAACCAGGCGTCATTGGCGGCAAGAAGGTCGGGGCCGTGCGACGCGGTGAAGCCGGAGCCTTTGGGTTTGAGGATGTCCATGTTGATGCGTGCGCCGTGGATGTTGATCATGAACGCCTTGTCCCGGTAGCGGGCCGGGAGCATGTCGCCCTGGTAGATCATGATGCCCGCGTGGGCGTGGCCGCCGCCGACGGCGAGTTGATCGGCGGCGCCGCCGCGCGATTTGTCCCACGAGTCGCCCACGTAATGCAGGTGGTCGGCGACGGTGCCCAGCCGCCGATAGACATGTCGGTGAATCGTGCTTTCGCGGCGGCGATCGTAGTGGCCGCCGGGGATGACGTGATAAAGATGAGGCAGCACGCAGTTGGAGATGAACGCCTGTCCGTGCTGATCGAAGTCGATGCCCCAGGGGTTGGTGAACCCTTCGCAGACCGGCTCGAAGACGTGGCGGACGGGGTGATACCGCCAGACGCCGCCGTCGTATTTGATGCGCTGATCATCGGGCGTGCCCGGCTTGCCGAGGTTGGAGAAGGATGTTCCGCCGTGGCCTGCGTAGAGCCAGCCGTCGGGTCCGTAGGTCGCGCCGCTGGCGATGTTGTGGGCGGACTGTTTGTGGCCGAAGCCGTCGAGGAGGACGACCGGCTCGCTGTCGGGCACGTCATCGCCGTTGCGATCGGGGATGAAGTAGAGCGAAGGGGGCGAGGTGACGAAGACGCCCCCGAAGCCGTACTCGATGCCGGTGACGTAGTTGAGCTTGTCGTAGAAAACGGTGCGTTTGTCGGCGACGCCGTCGCCGTCGGTGTCTTGAAGGATGATGATGCGGTCGTTGCCGGTGGCGGCCCACTTGGGGTAGCCGTAAGCCTCGGCCACCCACAGGCGGCCGCGATCATCGATGGTGAAGCCGACGGGTTGCTTCACCTCCGGCTCGGCGGCGAAACAGGTCACCTCCATCCCGGCGGGCAGCTTCATCCGTGCCAGCGATTCCACCGGCGAAAGACTCGGCTGATTGGAGGAAGGCGCATCCGCCGCGAAGGCCAGGCCAGGCAGCAGGATCACAAGCGCGGCACGGTGAAGAAATGATTTCATGATCGCTCCGTGCATCCATGATAGTGTCGAACTCCGCCGAGCCGCGACTCAACGAGTCGCGGAGATGAACGGCAAGAGGGGTGGTTATTTTTGCGAAGGATGTCGGATGAAAGCACCCGTGTTGCGCGGGGGTGTTCGAGGCTTGTGACGTAAGGTGTGTATGAACGCCCCTTCAGGCTGTTGATCTCCGCGACGTGTTACGTCGCGGCTGGCGAGCCGCGA
>CAZYPK010000290.1:0-2279 GCA_964649195.1 uncultured Phycisphaeraceae bacterium | reverse complement strand
TCCGCGGGCTGAAGCAAACGAAAATCGCGCGGCCGGTGATCGTGCCTGATCGTTCATCTGCCGCGCGAGTTTCGTTTGCTCAGGCCCCCAAAGCGGGGCCGTCGCAAACGAATCGGCTCGGCGGGAGCCTCGCCCTCCCAGCGGGAGCCTCGCCCTCCCATATGAGCCTCGCCCTCCCATATGCTTTTACCCTGGGCGGCGCCCGCCCTGCGAAACTCACAACGGCCAGTGCGGCAGATTATCCCGGCTCCACTGCCTGAGGATTTCGGCATCGGCGCTGAAGGTGACGAGTTTGCTGCGAGGGGCCTGATCGACGTGGCCGTCGCCGCGCAGAATGTTGGCGTAACCCTGATGGGTTTCCATCGGGTATTGCCGGGCGGCGTACATGCCGATGTAGGCGGACCAGTTGGCATCGCCGCCGGTGGCGACATCCCAGTTGCTGTCACCAAGGATGATGAAGCGGTCGGGCGCGACAACAGAGTTGATCTTCCGCTCGCCGAGGGTGGCGTGTCCGTAGTAGGTTCCCGTTCCGTAGGCATCGGCACAACAGGGGGCGCCCCAGACATTCATACCATAGCTGAAGAAGCTGCCGCGTCCGGAACCGAGTCGGAACTCATCTTTTTCCCAACCGGTGGGATGCGAAGGGCTGCCGGGATTGGCTTTGTAAACCCACTTGGTGAATGCCGGAGTCGAGGGACAGTGAAACAGGTCCATCGTGGAGACCTGCTCGCGCAGAATGGCCATCCAGAGCCAGTCGCCGCTGGCGGAGTTGACGCCGACGGGAAAGTATTGCTTGTTCTCCGTCGCGTAATTACGGATGCCCATGCCGATCTGTCGTTGGTTGGAGGCACAGATCACCGCTCTGGCGCGATCGCGGGCACGATTCATTGAAGGCAACAGCAGCGATATGATAATGGTGATGATAGCAACCACCGCCAGCACTTCAGGGACAGTGAATCCGTCGCGACAACTCCTTCTCCAGGGTCGAACGGACGATCCTGGTGGATAAATCATGTGTTGCCCAACCTTTCCAAATAACGGGGTAAAGGTCCAAACACCCGGGTCTCCGCCTGACGAACATCAAGAGGATTCAATGACCAGCCGGCGAAGGCGTCATTGAACAATTCATTCGCATCACTTTATGCCCTCTTCAAGCGGAAAGCCTTCGCCTTCTTCCCAGCAGCCCCATGACGCCGATCATTCCCAGCATGGCGGTGGTCGGTTCGGGGATGAACGGCGTCGTGTAAAACGCCAGCACATGATCGATGCCGAAGTTTTCAGACCCGGCGGCGGTCGAACCGCCGAACCTCAGTTGAATCGGCTGACCGATGAGCGCGTTTCCCGCCCTCACGTCGTAGAGGAAAGTCCAGATTTCATCGCCGCCGGATTCGGGAACCGGCGAGAATACGGACTCAGGGAGCAGGCCGTTGAAGTCGAACTGCGGCGTGCCGAATGCGGCATTGCTCCAGTTGACGACCTGAACGTGGAATTCGTATTGCCCTTCGTGAATCGCGATGTCATAGGTCTTGACAGCCACTTGCGTGTCGTTGGCGAAAGGCACGTTGCCGTTGAGCAGATTGATCGCATCGGGGATGGTGGTTGCGTTGGAAAGATCGGGCCGGTCGATATCACCGGCCAGAGTCAGCAAGTTGGTGTAAGGCGGCGCCTGCGCCCCGCCCCAGCCGGACCATCCGTTGATGTTGCCTTCCACATCCTCGTCGAATAATTTGACCGTGGTTCCGGGCGCGGTCACATCCCGTACCACATAGGCGCTGAGGACGGGGTTGTTTGAACTGGCGCTGAGGCCCAAAGCCTGTATCGACGCATCCGCGGTGAAGGCGCCCACGACGCTGGTGAAAGTGCCTTGGACGATGGTCGGAGAATCGTTGCCGACGCCATCGCTGAAGAATTGCGTGCGGGTGGTGCAGCAGGGACGGGCATCGGAGGCAAAGAGCTGCACCTGATAGGTGAGGCCGGGCATCAGACCGGCGAAGAAATTGGAGAAGGTGGCGTTGGCGCTGTGGAAATCGGTCTGGTCGATCAGCGTGTTGAAGTTGGCGTTGGTGGTGCCGGGGCTGCCGCCGGAGATGGTGGAGCCGCTGAGTTTGTCGACGCCGACGAATGGGATCGTTTCAACACCGGTGTTGACGGAAAGCGTGGTTCCACCCACGTTGAATGCCTGCACATGATTTCCATCGGTCAAAACCGCCTCGAAGCCGTTGGCCCCGCTATACACCGGTCCGGTCTGCCACGAAATGACCGCAGCCTCCGCCCCCCCC
>CAZYPK010000289.1:0-2380 GCA_964649195.1 uncultured Phycisphaeraceae bacterium | reverse complement strand
ACGCCCTCAGCCTGATGGGGTGTTTGATCGCGCTGTCGATCTTCGGCCGCGAACCGCGTGTACTCTTCACACGTCTTGGTTGCCGTTCACGTCCGCGACTCGTTGAGTCGCGGCTCTGTCACAGCCGCGACGTAACACGTCGCGGACGCCCTCAGCCTGATGGGGTGTTTGATCGCGCTGTCGATCTTCGGCCGCGAACCGCGTGTACTCTTCACACGTCTTGGTTGCCGTTCACGTCCGCGACTCGTTGAGTCGCGGCTCGTGTTCCGCCGTTCACGATTCCACCGGGCGCACCGGTATCTCCACCGTCTCGCCGACGGGCAAATCCACCGGCTCGTCGGGCACGAACACCTTGCCGTCGAAATGGGCGCGGATCGTGGTCATGACGTTTGACTATAGCGACGTTGCACGAGCCGCGATGCGACGTGTCGCGGAACCATTAACACTCCGTTCGCCAAGGCGAACGGCTAAATGTGCCGGCCCTGCCTCATATCCCTGCATCACTGCGCATATCCATTTGCATTCCCCGGGCACATCCGGCTATAATGCTCGGCTCGACATCAGCCCCCGCCCAAGGCGGCAGGCGCCCTCCACTCAACAGGTGACACATGGCACATAAAAAGGGACAAGGCAGCACCAAGAACGGACGCGATTCCAACGCCCAGTACCGCGGCGTCAAGCTCTTCGGCGGGCAGGTCGCCAAGGCAGGCTCCATCATCGTCCGTCAGTGCGGCACGCCGTTCCAGCCGGGCCACAACGTCGGCAAGGGCAGCGACCACACCCTCTACTCGCTCATCGAAGGCGTCGTGGAGTTTCAGGGTCGCCGCGTACACGTCAAGCCTGCCACGGCTTCCGCGTAACACCAACCCAAGATCAACCACAGGAACGGGCGTCCCCCAGGGCGCTCGTTTTTCTTTAGAACGTGTATGAACTGACTTCTGAATAACCTTCGATGCACCGTCAACCGGGGATTGCTACGCCGCAAGCGGCATGGACATGAGGTTATTCAGGAAGCCCAGAGGTCAGAGGTCAGGAATATGAAATTTCAAATTTGAAATTTCAGATTTCAGATGTCCAACACTTGATCTCTGGCTTCTGACCTCTGCCCTCTGCCCTCTGCCCTCTGCCCTCTGACCTTCTGGTTCCCATGCTCATCGACACCGCCACCATTCATGTTCGCTCCGGCCGCGGCGGCGATGGCATCGTCTCCTGGCGACGCGAAAAATACATCCCCAAAGGCGGTCCCGCCGGCGGGGATGGCGGCAAGGGGGGCGATGTCATCCTCCAGGCGGTGGCGGGCATCGATACGCTCCTCGACTTCACCGGACGCTCCCACTGGGAAGCCGACCGCGGCATCAACGGCGGGCGCAAGCAGAAGGCCGGCGCCGATGCGGAGGACCTGATCATCAAGCTGCCGCCGGGCACGCTGGTTTATGACCTGCACACGGGCGAGCTGATCATCGATCTCGATGAGCCGGGCAAGTCGCTGGTCATCTGCAAAGGCGGCAAGGGCGGCTTCGGCAACGAGCATTTCAAGTCGGCCACCAATCAGTCGCCGACCGACACCACGCCCGGCGGCGAGCCGGAGGAACGATCGCTGCGCCTGGAGCTGAAGCTCATCGCCGACATCGGCCTCGTCGGCAAACCCAACGCCGGCAAATCGACGCTGCTTTCGCGCGTCAGCAAAGCCACGCCCAAGATCGCCAACTATCCCTTCACCACGCTCAACGCGAACCTGGGCATCGCCGAGTTGCAAGGCTATCGCCGCATCGTCATCGCCGACCTGCCGGGGCTGATTGAAGGGGCTTCGCAGGGCGCCGGGCTGGGCCTGAAGTTTCTGCGGCACATCGAGCGCACCCGGCTGATCATTCACCTGCTCGAAATCGAGCCGATGGATGGCACGGACCCGATCGAGAACTATCACATCATCCGCAAGGAACTGGCCGAGTATTCGCAGGAGCTGGCGGAGAAGCCTGAGATCATCGCGGTGAGCAAGCTCGATCTGCTGCCCACCGAAGCCGACCGCGAAGTGGCGATGCAACTGATCGGTGACTCGCTGGGCAAACCGGTCGTGGCCATCAGCGCCGCGACGGGCCAGGGCCTGACGGAACTGCTGGAACTGTGCTGGGACAGGCTGGGCAAAGGCGCCGCCACGGGATGGGAAGCCGGTCAAACCAGGAAAGATGAGCAGACCGTTTAGTTGCGGTGGGCCTAAATAAAACCATGAAATCAGGAAAGCATGAAATCAAGAAACCAGGCGGGATCATACGGAATGGATGATCTGCATTTCATGTTTTCCTGCTTTCCTGATTTCGTGGTGTTCTTTAGTACTACAACGCTACAAGCCGTCTCATCGGCATCGACGTATGTCCTTCAACTT
>CAZYPK010000288.1:0-2386 GCA_964649195.1 uncultured Phycisphaeraceae bacterium | reverse complement strand
AAAATGGAGCCTACCGGGAACAGTTATTCCAAATTTATTTATCGTTTTATTATACCACGCAAACGCTTGTTCTGCATTCGGTTGCATTCGTTTGCCGCATGATTTCACCTTGACTTATGTCGCCGGAAATTGTCAACCCAATCGCCTCGAAATCGTCAACTCCTGGAACCGGATTTGGTCGCAACCAATCTGCCTTTGGAGGAGGCGGTAAGCCCGCTCAGGGACCAGCTTTGGATGGATTGTCTCCCAACTGCCATCAGGCAAATGATTCCTCATCTGCGAATAGGATGGGAACCAGAATTCATTGGCTGCATTCGATCGGAGCCGGGCGCAGCTCGAAATCGAGAAACAAAAACGATTCCGTAAAAGGAAAGACACCGCCAAGCCCCCAAGCCGCCGACGACTGTCAGCGCCTTATCCAGGTTGGGTGAGTGCAGCTTGCTCAAGACCTGGCCATTCTGCTGGAAGCGACGAACCAGCCGACGCAGTTTGGCCCGTTTCGCCAACGCGGTGTTCGTGCGGCAACGGCGATCGAATAAGCGGCAGACTTCCTCCATCAACTTGCGGAGCGTTTGCAACTGCGGCAAGCCGCGCGTGACGCTTCGCAACGTGCGCTGTTGGCCCCGGGTGAGGTCATGCTGGATGAGTTTGATCACGCGATCCAGCGTTGCTCATTTCGGTTCGCCTGACACTATCATGATGCTGCCCCCGGTTTGATCAGGGTGTTGATCTCCGCTTCAAGGTTTTTCAGCGAAGCCAGGATGTCCGTCCACGCCGGCGCCTTGCCAAAGATCATCTCCTGCATCTGTCTGTAGTCCGCCTCAAGTTCCCCGCCCCTTGCCTCTGGTGGCAACAGGCGGAATGTACCCGGCCGGGCGTCTTCGTACTTCGCCCACGCGCTGGGATAGAACCGCTGCTTGAACGCCACCACATCCGCCAGCAGCTTCAGGTCCGCCAGTGCCACGGCCTTCACCGGGCTTCCAGCCAACTGGTGCAGGTCATAGTAGTGCCGTGAGTAGTTTGCCGGCATGACTGTCACCCGATGTGCCTGCTGGTGAAGAATGGTCGCCTTCTCCCAGAACGTTCGCTCAGCCTTGATCGCCACCACCGGGCATGCCGGGTCGGCGAACACCTGCCCGAAATGCTCTGCTGCGAACGGCTGAATTGTGTAGCGGGCTGTGGGCACCCACGACGCCAGTGGCCCAATTTCCAGCTTCACCTGTGGCCGCAGCGCCGCCAGTTTGAATGCTGCCGGGTAACGGACGTCGATCGTGTTCGGATCATCGTCCGACAAAATCGGTTCGATGCCTGGGACCACCGCGAAGAGTGCCGTCAGTTGCGGGAGCAGCACGTCCTTCATGTACACCGCCGCCCGCCGGTTGAACTCGCGATTGAATGCGTCCTGCCTGGTGCCCGATGGCTGCGCCGCCCAGGGATCCTGCCCGCCCTTGCCGTAGCCCAGCAATTCCCAGTTCAACACCAGGTCGATGTCCTCCGAAAACCGCTGAATCAGTTTGAACACTTTCGAGAGCGATGTGCCGCCTTTGAAAACCAGTTGCCCCTGAAGCTGCGGCGAGGCGAAGAGTTTCTTCAACACCCAGCACACCCAAAAATCCTTCTCGGCTACGGCCGGGTGAATCCCCATCGCCCCGGCCGTGGCGTCGAAGAGTTCCCTGCGCTGCTCATTGGAAAGCGCGGCGACCTTATCCATCGGCACCCTCCCGACAGACGTGCTGGATCGCGGCGTACACCCAACCGGTGACCCGCTTCGTATCCTTGAGCACCGCCTTCCGCTTGCCTGTCGCAAGCCACCGGCGGATCTGCTCGATGGTCTCATCGCTGATGCGATCCTGGCCCAGTGCCTTGAGTGCCGCGACGATCACGCCGCTTTCCTCGTGACGGAAGCCGGCCTCCTTGAGTGCCGCATGCTGAAAGCTCAGCGTCGTTCTGCCGATCGCATACGTTCGCCTGGGACCGTCCGTTTGATAGACGTACCGTCCGGGCACCTGCGTGGACAGGCCGAGCAGGTTCAGTGCCGTCGCCCCGCTGGGCTGAATCCGCCAGCCGAACTTGCGAGCCAGTGCTCTGGCAACCTGATGAATGTCCGGCCCCATCTGCTTCTTGAGCAGATCGCTGTGACGCGGGTAGTCGTAGATCCCGCGGATGACCCGGCGGATGGTGCCTTTGTCGGCCAAACGCATCAATGCCATGTCGATCGCCTTGCGGCTGGCGAGGTCGGCAAAGTCCTTCTGGGAGAATGCCCAACCCCTGCCTCTTCCGTAGATGCGTGCAAGTGCTTGTTTTTCAGTTGAAATGGCCATTGTCGTGACGCCGACCTTGTAGCAAAAATAGCGTGTTTTGCCTACAAGATCAAGACCGATCAGAT
>CAZYPK010000287.1:2027-2399 GCA_964649195.1 uncultured Phycisphaeraceae bacterium | reverse complement strand
AAACGAACGGCTCGGCGGGAGCCTCGCCCTCCCAGTGGGAGCCTCGCCCTCCCGGCGGGAGACTTCCGCTCTCCCGCCATATGCTTTTGCCCCGTGCATTTTCTGCGGCAGGGCGTTTATCCTGTTGACAATCGGCCACGCGGTGATAAGTTAAAGCACGCAGGAGAAGTTCCTTTCTTCTATATGGTCCAATTCGGAAAATTTCCGTCAGGGAGAGTCTGCCATTGGTGAACATCGCTGCCGTTTTCGGCGGTGTTTTTGGTCGTTTTACGTGGCTCGGATCGAACTGAAACCCCATTTATCGCAGGAGACAGATCATGACACATGCATGTCAACCGCCCTCGTCCGTCAAATTTGCCCCCCCCCCCCCCC
>CAZYPK010000287.1:0-2017 GCA_964649195.1 uncultured Phycisphaeraceae bacterium | reverse complement strand
ATAAGCATTTTTCAATCACCGGATTCCATAAATCATGCGTGATCGGTGCGGCGGCCCTGGGCCTGCTGGCGACGGGCGCGCAGGCGGTGCCGGTGACCGCAGGACTGGTTTATCACCTGGATGCGGGGCAGGGCGTCACGCTCAATGGGTCGAACGTAAGCCTGTGGGCGGACCAGAGCGGCAACGGCAACAACTTTGCGCAGGCCGGCGCGACCAAGCAGCCGCTGTATGTGGCCGGCAACGCGGCCTTCAACAACCAGGCCACGATCCGCTTTGATGGCGATGAGTCGGGCGCAACCGGCAGCCCGCTCGTCCGGCCCAACACCGATGCGCTGATCCTGAACAACAGCGTCTCGGCGCGCACCGTGTTCATCGTCAACAGCACCAGCCGGCATGAGGGTGGTGACGGCGTCTGGGGCATCAACGACGGCGACTTCGGCGTTCGCCGCACCAATTCGACAAACTGGGGCAACTCGAACACCAACGACTTCAGTTTCAACGGCAGCTTCCTGGTCAACGAGGTCAGCACCACCGCCGCCGCGCTGAACACGCCGCACATCGTCACCTCCGTTCGCGATGCCAATCTCACCATGCCGACAACCAACATCGGCGACTACTTCCAGGTCGGCGTCAATCCCTCCCGCTCCTGGCAGGGTGATGTCGCCGAGGTCATCGTCTATGACCGCGTCCTGACCGCCCGTGAAACCCATCAGGTCAACGGCTCGCTGGGCCTCAAGTACGGCATCAGCGTCAAGCCCGGCTTCGTCATCAGCGGCCCGCTGGGCGGCGACCTGACCGACCCCGAAAACGACGGCGACGACACCCTGCCTTACAACCCCGGTGCGGGCCAGTTCGCGGGTTTCAACGCCGAGTTCCGATCCAGCGTGCAGCCCGGCTTCGCCGGCCAATCCGCCTTCAACGCCTTCGACAACAACATCGGCCCCACCGTCAACAAGTGGTGCTGCGATGGCCCCGGCACGGCGCAGCCCTCCATCACCCTTGATGCCCGCCTGGTGGATGTCAACCCGCACTACCTCACCCACTTCACCCTGACCTCCTCAAACGACACGCCTGCCCGCGATCCGCTGAACTTCAAGATTCAGGGCTCCAACGACGGCGTCAACTTCGAAACCATCTTCGAATACAGCAACGCGTTCGGGAACCTCTTCACGGCCCGAGACCAGACGCTGCTGTTCGAGGCGGGTGTCGATTTCAACTTCGTGGACAAGGCGTTCCAGTGGTTCCGCTACGAAGTCACGGGAACGGGCCTCAACAACGTCCACGCCATCGCCGAGATCGAATACTTCGGCTACGCCATCCCCGAACCGATGACCGCCGCCCTGGGCATGATGATGCTCGGCGCCCTGGGTATCCGCACCGGCCGCCGCAACCGCCGGGCGTGATCGGGAACCGGATCGCAGTGAAAGTAAAACCCCCCGGCATTGCCGGGGGGTTTTTGTTGAGGGGGAGGGAGGGGTGGCTGGGGATTGAGAACGAGCCGCGACTCAACGAGTCGCGGACGTGCCCGGCCTGAAGGGGGGGCGATTGCGCGGTGGATGAACGGCATCCGTCGCGCGGTGGTTGCCAAGGCGATGCGTGGCGTTTTCGAGTGCTGTTGTCAAAGGTGTGCATGACCACCCTTGAAGGCTGTTCACGTCCGCGACGTGTTACGTCGCGGCTGGAGGCATCCAACAGTGCATCCGGGCCGGGTTGGGGATTGAAAGTGAGCCGCGACTCAACGAGTCGCGGACGTGAGCGGCCTGAAGGGGGTCGATTGCGCGGTGGATGAACGGCATCCGTCGCGCGGTGGTTGCCAAGGCGATGCGTGGCGTTTTCGAGTGCTGTTGTCAAAGGTGTGCATGACCACCCTTGAAGGCTGTTCACGTCCGCGACGTGTTACGTCGCGGCTGGAGGCATCCAACACTTCGTTCGCCAAGGCGAACGGCCAAATGCGCCGGCCCCCCGGCCCCCCGGCCCCCCGGCCCCCCGGCCCCCCGGCCCCCCGGCCCCCCGGCCC
>CAZYPK010000286.1:0-2466 GCA_964649195.1 uncultured Phycisphaeraceae bacterium | reverse complement strand
ACTCACTGTAACGTCAACACTAAGAATGCGCCGGAAAGTTTTGCCACACCCACCAGCACCTACCTTTTCACGACGACTTCGTATCGCGATTTCCGTCTGCTTTTCGAAGTGAAACAGACGCGATCCGCCAACCATTCAACGATGCACTCGGCCGTCTGCGTGCTCGGTGAAAAGTTCGATGACAAGGGCAATGCCTTCGGCTTCAAGGGGCCGCTCCTGATGTTCTGCAACGACTGGGGCATCTGGGACGCCTACCGCCGCAACCGCGTGGAACCTGCGAAACACCCCGGCCAGTTCCACCCCAAGGGCGTGGAGAAAGTCGGCGACTGGAACCGGATCGAAGTGCTGGTCAAAGGCAACCGCATCCGCTTTGCCGCCAATGGGAAGTTGGTGTTCGATTACACCGATCAGCCGGAGATGCTCAAGGCTTCGCCGATCGGTTTGCAGTTGCACTCGAACAATCAGCCGCAGGAGTATCGCTTTCGCGGATTGGTGCTTTCGGAGAAGCCGGGGGATGAGATGGTGACGGTGGAGCGGTGAGGATTGCTACGCCGCAAGCGGCAGACGCGCAGCGAGGACGCTGCGGCTATGAGTGTGTGTCTCCTGTCTCCTGTTCCCTGTCTCCTGCTCCTGCCCCTGCTCCTGCTTCCGCCGCTTCCATTATCCTGTGCGAATGGGCGCACGATTTCAAAGCAACGCGGATCGAATCTCATCGCCGCAGGTGCGGTCGTTCGGGTTTCATCTGGGGATTGCGATGTTTTCCATGCTGCTGCTGGGGTTGGCGTTTCCTTCGCCGGGCTGGTGGCCGCTGGCTCATGTGGCGCTGGCGCCGATGACGCTGCTGGCCGCGTGGGCCCGGCGAGGCAGGCGGCTTTTCTGGGCGTCCTACGTGGCCAGCTATCTCTGGTGGCTGATCATGCTCGGCTGGCTCATCGGCGTCACCGGCGGCGGGTACGCGGCGCTGGCGGCCTACATGGCTCTTTATTACCCCGCGTTCCTTCTCATCTGGCGAACCATCGATCAGCGATTCCGCCGGCCTGCGGTCATCACCGTGCCTGTCGTCTTTGTCAGCCTCGAGTTCGTTCGAGGCACGTTCCTGCAAGGCGGCATGGCGTGGTTCGGACTGGGCCATTCGCAGGCGCCTTATCTGCCCGGGCACTCGACGAACTGGCTCATTCAATCGGCGGACATCGCCGGGGACTGGACCGTCAGCTTTCTCGTGGCCATGAGCAACGGCCTGGTCGTCGATCTGGTGCGCACCTTCCTGTCGCCGCGCAGCGCCAGGCTGCGCATGGCGATGCCGACCCTGGCCATCTGGCTGATCGCTTATATGGCGGCGCTCCTTTACGGCCGGCAGCGCATCGCGGAAGCGGATCAGGCGGACTGGCCGGCGGTGAACGTGGCCGTGGTGCAGACGAATGTGTCGCAGGACAACAAGCTGCGGCCCACCGCTGAGAGTCTCATGGCGGACTGGCGGCGGATGATCGATCTCACCGGGCAGGTCATGGCCGGCGATCCGCGTCCGCTGATCGTGGTCTGGCCCGAGACGATGGTGCCGGTGCCTTTGAACCCCGAGGCGATCGATGCTTATCGCAGGATGAAAGAGGAAGGGCGGGGCGATGGCATCATGTTTCACGAACAGATCGCAGCCCTGGCCGCCGGGCATCGCATTCACCTTTTCGTCGGCAGCGGCTCGATGCTCTTCAATCCCCCGCAGCGGCTCAACAGCGCGTTTCACTACCTGCCCGCCGGCGAGCAGGCCCCGGAGTATTACAGCAAGATCGATCGCGTTCCCTTTGGCGAATACATTCCGTGGGTCGAAAACTGGCCCTGGCTCAAGCGGTTGTTTCTCCAATATCTGAGTCCCTACGGCCCGGACAACGACTACACGCTGACCCCCGGCCCAAGGCGCACCGTCTTTCAGATTCCTCTCGAAGCCGGCGTCATCCTGCGCGTGACCGCCCCCATTTGTTTTGAAGACGCCTTCGCCCGTTCCTGCCTGGCGCTGTGCTACGACAAGGCGGGCAAGCGGTGCGATGTGATGCTCAACCTGACCAACGACGGCTGGTATCCGGGGACCGATCAGGGGTTGCAGCACGTGCAGATGGCGGTGCTGCGCAGCATTGAAAACCGGGTGCCGATGGCGCGGAGCGTGAACACGGGGGTGAGCTGTTTCATCAGTTCGACGGGAAGGGTCGGGCCGTTTGTCGAAGTCGGTGGGAAGGTGCAGGAGGTCGATGGCGCGGCGGCGAGCAGGGTGGTGATCGATCCGCGCTCATCCCTGTTCGGCAAGGTGGGAACGTGGCCGGTGCGAGTGTTGATGATGTTCACGATCATTCTTTATGCCGCGGCGCGGTTGATGGGGAAACGAGAAGGAGGAAGGCATTGAGGCACGAAGGGGGGAAAGTTCCGAGTTCCGAGTTCCGGGTTCCGAGTTGAAAGGCAAGGGGAAAGCGGAGGAAGGCA
>CAZYPK010000285.1:0-2516 GCA_964649195.1 uncultured Phycisphaeraceae bacterium | reverse complement strand
AGCCCGCGGACGGGCTTCGCAAACGAACGGCTCGGCGGGAGCCTCGCCCTCCCAAGGGAGCCTTGCCCTCCCGGCGGGAGGCTCCCGCTCTCCCGTCATATGCTTTTACCCTGATGCTGTTGATCAGGGCGGTTTAATTCTCGGCGCCCACTCTGTCGGAAGTTCCAAATGACAAATCCCAAACTCCAAACAAGTTCCAAAAACAAAAAACGCAATCAAACAGAATCCGGATTCGGATCGGTTCCGCCTGCTTCGGTTTGCTTTCGAGTTTGTTTGAGATTTGGTTTTTGTGATTTGGAGTTTTTGCTTTCGGTGATGTGCCGGAGTGATCCTGCGCCCGCCAAGGCGAGCGGCTAAATAGCGGGTATGGTGTGTTCATGCGGACGCTGGCCATCGGTGACATACACGGCTGCCTTCACGCCTTCGACCGTCTGCTCGATGCGGTGCATCCTTCGCCCGACGACCTGATCATCACGCTGGGCGATTACGTTGATCGCGGTCCCGATTCGCGCGGGGTTCTCGACCGTCTCATCGCGCTTTCGCAATCGCATCGCCTCATCGCCCTGCGCGGCAACCACGATGAACTCATGCTCGGCGCCCTCGATCCAAACGGCCATCGCGGCTGGTGCGTGATGGGCGGCGAAGCGACGCTCCGCTCCTATGCCCCGGGCATCGCCTCGCCGGTGCTTGCCCTGCGCCATGTGCCGGCGGAGCACTGGCATTTTCTGAATCACTATTGCCGGGACTGGCACGAGACCGAGTCGCACATCTTCGTGCATGGTTACGTGGCGCCGTTGCTGCCGATGTCGCGGCAGGAACCGGCCACGCTCCGCTGGAAACGGTTCAACGACGCCCGGCCCCATGTCTCAGGCAAGACCGTCATCTGCGGCCACACCGCCCAGCGCGAAGGGCTGCCGATCAATCTCGGCTACGCCATCTGTATCGACACCTGCGTCTATGGCGGCGGCTGGCTCACCTGCCTTGAAGTGGAAACCGGCCGCTGCTGGCAGGCGAATCAGGCGGGACAGGTGAGGGTGGGGAAGGTCGGGTAAGGCTTCGGATTTCGGATTTCGGATTTGGGATTTCGGATTTCCCCCTTCTGCTCCGGCAGCGGCCTTGTCAGTGGGATATCGACGGGACCATGCCGGAATCCAAGCCGCTTGCGGCGTAGCAATCCCCGGAATCCCTGTTTTCCACAAAAAACGCACAATCGGACAGCACGTCCGTCTTGTTCGTCTGTTACTGGTTTATGGAAAATAACTTATGATGGATCAATGGGCGCCCGAATCCATGCGCCATTCGCATGTTTTGCAATACGGATCGAGAATTGTTTTCAAGTTGCATCGCAAGTGGCAAAAATGGTGAAAAAGGCGTTGACATGGCGGTTTCATGGATTAAGATATGTCTGTTCGGTGAGGATTCATCCCGAACCACTTACCCAGCCCCCGGAAGCCCGCGTTGTTGCAGTTCTGCAGCAGCGCGGGTTTTATTTTGGGGACCTTTAGCCGTTCGCCTCGGCGAACGCGGGAAAAAGACAAGCCCGTCGTCCGCCGAGGCGGACGGCTAATTTTTCAGCTTCTTCACCTGCATGTTGCGATAGGCGCCGGTGGTTGAAAATGTGGCGATGCCCAGGGGCTTGGAAAGGTCCACCTCGATGCGGGTGTCCACCTTGCGGTCGTCGATGTCGGCTTCGATCACCAATTTGTCATCGATGAACGCCTGGATATGCTTCTCCTTCACCACCATTTTCACCTTGTACCACTGCTCGCGTTTGAAGTTCACGTATTGCGTGTACTCATTTTCGGAGGCGTCCTGCCCATCGATGCTCGACAGGCCCACCAGCGTGCCGCCCCAGCCGCCGAGGATCAGGGAGATGGCCGTCTCGTTCACCGGCACGGTCAGCCCCAGAAAAAAGTCATCGCCATCGACGCGCTGCGCTTCGAGTGAAATCTCATAATTCATCCTCGCAGGCGGCTCCCCCTGCCAGGTCACGCCCGAGAGCGGCGAACCCATGCGGATGATCATCCGGCCATCCTTGATCTCCACCTCGCCTTCGCCGCCGAAGTTCGTCGCCTTCCACTTGCCCATCGTCCTGCCGTCGAACAGGCTGATCGCCTCGTCGTCGGGTTGCACGGGTTCCTTCACGGTCGCATCCTTGGCGGCCCCGTCATTCGCGGGCGTTTCCTTCGTCGTTGCATCCTTCGTTGCCGGCGCATTCTCCGACTGCGGCATCTTGCCATCGGTCCGCTGCGGCTTGCCGCCGTCACAACCTGAGAAACCTGCGACAACGAAACCGCACAGCGACAACATGGCGATGCGTGCAGCGATGGAACGAATGGTCAGCATGGCGATGGCCTCCAGGATCAGAAATCGATCACCGGCGATTGTACCGGATGACCCCGTCGGCACGCTGCGGCCCGATGGCACATCCAGGGTAAAAGCATATGGGAGGGCGCGGCTCCCGCTGGGAGGGCGCGGCTCCCGCTGGGAGGGCGAGGCTCCCGCCGAGCCGATTC
>CAZYPK010000284.1:0-2623 GCA_964649195.1 uncultured Phycisphaeraceae bacterium | reverse complement strand
TCAACAGCCTCAAGGGTGGTCGGCTCAACCTTCGATCCGCGACAACGAACACCGCGGGTGAACCGTTTGCATCCGGCAACACAAGGCGCGATCGACACCCCTTGAGGCTGCTCACGTCCGCGACGTGTCACGTCGCGGCTCGACAAGCCCTCCGTTTTGAAATCGTTTCTCATACTTGCCGATAACACCAGCAGGGCGATCCTCACTACCATACCCCGACCCCCCAAGACCACGCACCGTCGCCCACGGGCGCCGGTCCACACGGAGGAACCCGCGATTGACTGAGACGAAAAGCGAACGACCTTCCGCCAGGTACCACGGCCGAAAGACCTTTGTCCTGGACACCAACGTCCTGCTGCACAATCCCAACTCGTTGTTCCTCTTCGATGACAACGACGTGGTGATCCCCTTCACCGTGCTCGGTGAGCTCGATGCATTCAAGAAGCAGAACGATGATGTCGGCCGAAACGCCCGTGAGGTCATCCGCCATCTCGATCACCTCCGCGAGAAAGGCCACCTCTCCGAAGGCGTCCAATGGAACGGTCACGGCGGCACCATCCGCGTCGCCTTCGCCGAGGACAACCGGCCCAAATGGCTCACCGAAGATGCGCCCGACAACCGCATCATCGCCGTCGCATGGACCCTCCAGCAGGACCCCAAAAACCACGTCGTCTTCATCAGCAAGGACATCAACTGCCGGCTCAAGAGCGATGCCCTGGGCATTCGCACCGAAGACTTCGAAGCGCAGAAAGTCGATGCCGACCGCCTCTACTGCGGCTTCGTCACGCTCAAAGTCTCCGGCGACATCATCGACTCGCTTTACGAAGAGAAGCAGGTCGAAATCAGCCGCCTGAAGGATTACCTCACCGCCCCGACTGCCGACGGACAATCGTCCACCATCGAACTCTTCGGCAACCAGTTCGTGCAACTGCTCGATGCCGATGACAGCTCGCACTCGGGCCTTTCGCGCCGGCTCGCCGACACCGATCATCTGATCCCTGTCCATCCGCCTCGCAGGCCGACCTTCGGCATCATGCCTCGCAATGTGCAACAGACCATGGCGCTCGATCTGCTGCTGGATGATGATGTGAAACTCGTCACGCTCCTTGGCGGCGCAGGCACCGGTAAGACGCTGATGGCACTGGCGGCGGGCATGCACAAGACGCTCAATGAGGAGCGGTACGACAAGCTGCTGGTCGCCCGGCCGATCATGCCCATGGGCCGGGACATCGGCTACCTGCCCGGCACCAAGGATGAAAAACTCTCCGCCTGGATGCAGCCGATCTTCGACAACATGAGCTACCTGCTCTCGACGCGAGGCGTCGGCTCACAGCATGCCGAGAGCAAGAAGCCCGAAGCCCGCATGGAGAGCTATCTCAGCTCAGGCCAGGTCGTGCTCGAACCGCTCACCTATATCCGCGGCCGCAGCATTCCGAATCAGTTCATGATCGTCGATGAAGCGCAGAACCTGACGCCGCACGAAGTGAAAACAATCGTCTCCCGCGCCGGCGAAGGCACCAAGATCATCCTCACCGGCGACATCGGCCAGATTGACAACCCCTACCTCGACTCCTCATCGAACGGCCTGTCGTACATGGTCGAACGCCTCAAAGGCCACGCGCTCGTCGGCCACATCACCCTCGCCAAGAGCGAACGCAGCGAACTGGCGAGCCTGGCGGCGGCGAAGCTGTGAACGCAACAGCCGCGACTCAACGAGTCGCGGAGATGGACGGCGGGCAAGGGTGGTCAATACAACCAACCTGAGTTTCGCTTAAGCCCCGCCCGGAGCCTGAGAACTTATTCCGGGTGGCTGGGGCTGAAGGCTCTGCGCAAGCCCCGGCCCCAGACCACACACACTGCAACCACACCCAAACATCTCCGTTCGCCTGGGCCGGGGCTTCGCGGACTCAGCCCCAGCCACCCGAAGCGGTCCCAGCCACCCAAAAGTTCTGAGGCTCCCGGAAGGGCGCGGGCCAAGGGGCGAACCATCAACAGTTTGTCCACGAACAAAAACTCGATCTTCAATCAGCTTCGCGTCCTTAAAACGGTTGACAAAATGTTCATTGATCACTCCTAGGCCCGCGCCCTTCCGGGCGGGGCTTAAGCGAAACTCAGGTAACCCATGATCCACGGTCACGAACGCCGTGAATGCACCGGCGGCGTCCGGGTATCGCGCGTGAACCGGTTGTATCCGGCAATACAAGGCGCGATCAACGACCTTTGAGGCTGTCGACGTCCGCGACTCGTTGAGTCGCGGCTCTAATGATGGAGCCCGCGCTTAATCCTGGCCCTGCTCCCTAACGCAATTCTGATCCAATCAACATTTTTACTTTATGAACGGGAAATACCTTGCTTCCGTTCATACGTCACTGTAAAATCGCTTCGGAAATCGCGGTCACTGACATGATGCACAACCTCGGCGGCTATCTGTGATGCCGTCCGATCACCGTCCCCGTCTTCATCCAAGAAGGAGTTCGAGTCATGAACATTGCCTATCGCCGCCCGCTTGCCGCAACGCTGGTCGCCCTTTCCCTGCGGCAGGATTTTGCGCCATCACCGTAAGTCCGCGCCCACAGCGCACTTACATTCATTTGCGCAAAACAGCGTTCGTCGGCACCATGGT
>CAZYPK010000283.1:0-2643 GCA_964649195.1 uncultured Phycisphaeraceae bacterium | reverse complement strand
TGGGCAAGGCGCAAGTTTCTTCACTCGGCCTTTGAGGCCTCGTGAAGAACGGCTCAGCGGGAGCTTCGCCCTCCCATATGCGCCGGCCCTGTCGGGGCATGGGATTCCATCAACCGCAACTTGACCCAACACCCTGATCGCGCCGATAATCTATCCAGCGTGAAACTTCATCGTTCCCAACCCGTCATTCCCGCCACCGTGCTTGCCGCGGCGGTGATGTTGTCGATCACCTCGGCGGCGGATGTGACGATGGCGGCGGTGCTGATGAACGCCGGGCGGCAGGCACCCGTCCGCGCCCTGGCCGATGCGGAATCGCTGGGGCAGTGGCTCTCGCGATTCGCCGATGCGGCCAGGCAGATGCGTGATGCGTTTGCGGGCGATGAAGCGGGGCAATCGGGCGCGGTTCATGCCGCCGATGTTTCGCCCTTTTCCCGCGGCTTCTGCGACTTGCCGTGCGGTTCGTTGCCGCCGCGGCGGTTTGCGTTGCCCTTCGCGCAGCCTCTTCTGCCTGCGATGACCGATTTGCCGCCGCCTCTGCGGTGATCCTTTCTTTTCCGTTGCGAAGCCGCAAGCGGCTTTTAACCCTGTGACTTTCATTCGGTCGTGTTGCGTGATTCGCGCTCCTGGCGCGTTTCATCCATCTCGATCATTCCGTTTCTCTCATCCGAGCATCCATCTCAAATTTCAAATCTGAAATTTCAGATTCATCCGTCTTCAAGGACCCTCCCATGGTCGTCGCCTACGTCTCCAACTTCTTCCGCAAAATCTTCGGCACCCGCAATGATCGCCTGGTCAAAAAATACAACCAGCGCGTCGCCGCCATCAACGCCTTCGAGCCGCAGATTCGCAAACTGACCGATGCCCAGCTCAAGGAAAAGACCGCCGACTTCATCGCCCGCATCGCCCAAGGCACGCCCATCGACGAAGTCCGCGCCGAAGCCCTGGCCGTCGCCCGTGAAGCGATGGACCGGTCCGTGGGCATCCGCAACATCTTCAACCCCGCCCATGCCTTCGATCCTTCGCAACTGCCCGATGCCGCTCACGCGATGTATGAGGAAGTCAAAGCCAAAGTCGCCGTCACCGAGCCGCGCCTCGAGATCGGCTGCATCGAACCGGTGCCCGCCTGGCATCTCGTCGATATTCCCATCGAGCTTTACGAAGCGGTGCGTGAGCTGTATCCCAAGAGCCGCCCGCCCTTCCGTGCCCGTCCGTTCGATGTGCAACTCATCGGCGGCATGGTGCTCAGCGAAGGCAGGATCGCCGAGATGAAAACCGGCGAAGGCAAAACCATCGTCGGCCCGCTCGGCTGCTTCCAGGCCTGCCTCGAAGGCCTTCAGTGTCACGTCGTCACCGTCAACGACTACCTCGTGCAGCGCGATCGCGACTGGGTTTTTCCCTTCTACTTCCATCTTGGCCTGACCGTCGGTGCGATTCACCCCTTTCACATGCAGCCGGGCGAAAAGAAGGCCGAGGCTTACAGTTGCAATGTCGTCTATGGCACCAACAGCGAGTTCGGCTTCGACTATCTGCGCGACAACATGAAGCTCTCCGTCGAGGAGCAGGTGCAGAAGCGCCGCGACTTTGCCGTCATCGATGAAGTCGATTCGATCCTCATCGACGAGGCCCGCACGCCGCTGATCATCAGCGGCCAGGCTCACGATGATCAGCCCCGTTACGCCCTGGCCGACAGTCTCGCCCGGCACCTGATGCAGAAGCAGCGCGACTGGGATGCCGCTGATGCCCGCGTGAAGCAGGCCGAGATGCGCATGAAGACTCTCCAAGGCGACATGCGCAACACGCGCGACAGCGGAGCCATTCCAAAAATGAAGGAGGAAATGAAGCGGATCGAGGAGCAGGACCTGCCTCGTCTCACCGCCGAGCGCGACAGGTTCACGCGCTACTACGAGGTGGAGCGCGAGAAGAAAGCCTCACACCTGACTCACGAAGGCATCGCCGAGGCGCAGAAGCAGGCCGATGTCGGCTCGTTCTACGTCGGCAACAACATGGACATGCCGCACCTGTTGGAAAACGCGCTGCGCGCCCACGTGATCTACCGTCGGGACACCGAATACGTCGTGGAGCGCGATGAGGTGATCATCGTCGATGAATCCACCGGTCGAAAGATGATCGGCCGCCAGTGGTCCGACGGCCTGCACCAGGCGGTCGAGGCCAAGGAGCGCGTTTCCATCAAGCAGGAAACGCAGACCATGGCGACGGTCACCATTCAGAACTTTTTCAAGTTGTACAAGCGCCTCGCCGGCATGACCGGCACCGCCATCACCGAATCGACCGAGTTCAATGAAATCTACAAGCTCGATGTCGTCTGCATTCCGACCAACGTGCCCGTCGTCCGTGTCGATCGCGACGACCTGATCTTCCTCTCCGGCAAGGACAAGTGGAATGCCATCCTCGACGAGATCAAGGCCAAGCACGATGTCGGCCGGCCGGTGCTCGTGGGCACCACCAGCGTCGAAAAGAGCGAGTTCCTCAGCGATCTGCTGCGCAAGCGATACTCCATTCCGCACGAAGTGCTCAACGCCAAGCAGCACGAGCGCGAAGCCCACATCGTCGAGCATGCCGGCGAACTGGGCGCCGTCGTCATCGCCACCAACATGGCGGGGCGCGGCACCGACATCAAGCTTC
>CAZYPK010000282.1:0-2661 GCA_964649195.1 uncultured Phycisphaeraceae bacterium | reverse complement strand
CTCAGCCCCAGCCACCCGATACAGAGCCTCAACCCCAGCCACCCGACGCTTCATGCCCCATGAAGATCAGTCCACCAAGGAGTCGCAGCATGTTTCACTCGACCTTCCGCCGCACACGGATCATCATGTTCGCCTTCACGCTGCCGGTGATCTTGTGCATGATGACCTCCTGCGGCGGCGATGCGCCCACGACACACAAAGACGCCTCCGCCTCCACCCCCGGTCCCATCTCCGGGGGCGGGGGCAAGGACGGCCCCGCGGCGAATGAGCAGAGCGATACCCCAACCCCCGCCGCCCCCCCAAAAACCGCCAGGTCGCGGCATGTGCTCCTGTTCGGCGTTGACGGCGTGCGGGGCGATGCCCTGGCCAAAGCGGAAACGCCCAACCTCGACGGCCTCATCGCCAACGGTTCCTTCACCGACACCGGCCTGATCCTGGGCGATCGCTTCCGCATCAACGACACCATCAGCGGCCCAAGCTGGTCGAGCATCCTCACCGGCGTCTGGGCGGACAAGCATGGCGTGATCGACAACGGTTTCAAAAACAAGAAGTACGACCAGTTCCCGCACGTCTTCCACTACATCAAACAGAAACTGCCCGACGCCCTGACCGTCTCGATGGTCTCCTGGGCGCCGATCGACAAGCACATCGTCAGCGGCGCCGATGTCCGCATCGTCAAGGGTCTGTCGGGCAACATCGACAAAAGCATTTCCGCCGATGAGGCGGACATCGACACGCGCGACGGCCAATGGCATCACCTGCTGGTCCGCCGCAACGGCAAAACGGTTTCCATGTTCCTCGATGGCAAAGCCTTGGGCACGGTGGAGGATGGCCCCGATGGTTTCGACCTTGATGGCGAGTCGATGTTCATCGGCCGGGACACGCGCACCGATGGCACGCGGTTCACCGGGCAGGTGGACAACACCCGCATCTGGACCCGCCCCCTCGCTGATGAAGAGATCGCCCGCGCAGCCAAAGGCGAGCTTCGTGACGCCCGCGACCTGCTGGTGTGGTTCGACTTCGAGCCTGCCGGCCAGTCCGAGACGGGCGAGCTGAAGAATCACGCCGATGGCGCCGTCACCGGCCGCATCGTCGTGGAGCGCGGCGATGCGCCGACCTATGTGGATGGCGCCGCCCCCACCGTGGCCGCCGATGGAAAGTCCGCCGCCGCGCTGGACCTGAAACAGGGCGGCAGCGTGCAGGGCGTCGCGATGCCTCTCACCCCGCCGCTGAAAAAACTGACCCAAGGCGACTTCACGATCGAAACATGGTTCCGCACCACCGACAAAGGACGCGGCATCCTGCTGGGCAATTATCACGAGAAGGCCAGGGTTCTGAACATCGAACTGCAAACCGACAATCGCGTGCGCCTCTACATGATGTCCGGCCCGACGCCCGATCGTCTGGAGCGCGAAGAAGTCACGGACACCCAAATGGCCCGCGAAGCCGCCGCCATTCTCCGGGAACGGGACCCCACCGCGATGTTCGTCTATTTCCACCAGTGCGACGCCACCGGCCACACCATCCAGTTCAGCCCCGATGAGCCGCGCTATGTGCAGGCGATCGCCAACGTGGACAGGCACATCGGCACGGTGCTCCAGGCCATGCGGCAACGCAAGACCATCGATCAGGAGGACTGGCTGATCATCTTCGTCACGGACCACGGCGGGCTGCACAAGACCCACAGCCGGGGCCACAGAATTCCCGAAATCCATCTGATCCCCATGATCGTCAGCGGCGCGGGCGCCAAGGTCGGCCGCTTCGAGGAACAGGCCTACATCGTTGACGTTGCGCCGACGGTGCTCAAGCATCTGAAAATTGAAGTGGACCCGTCATGGAACCTTGACGGTCGCCCGATCGGCCTTGACGACTGACTTCCTGCCGCCCTTGAGCGAGGGCGGCAACTTCGTCTTGATGCGAATGGCGCGGCTGCCCTCCTGCTCGGCGCCCAGACCCCAGAAGACGCACATCACCTTGGCGGTGGTCTGCGACCGGTTCATCAGCCGGTGCGGCGCCATCGCATCGAAGTAAAGCGCATCGCCGGCGTGAAGGGTGAAGCAATCGCCGTCGTACTCGAAGTCGGTGGTCCCTTCGAGCACGTAAAGAAACTCCTCCCCTTCATGAGGCAGCGCCTCGCTTCGGCCATGCCCCGGCGGGAGCGTGAGAACGAACGGATCCATCTGCCGATCAGGCCGTTTGAAGGCGAGCGATTCGTAGGTGATGTCCGAAATGCCCTGATCGCGCTCGACCACCATCCGCTCGCCGGGCTTGACGCGAATCAGCTTCGGCTTGCGGTCCAGGTCTTCGACCAACTGCGAAACGGTGATGCCCAAGGCATCGGCGATGCGCGCCAAGGCCGGCAGCGAAGGCGTGACGCGGAAGTTCTCCACCTTGGAAAGCCAGCTCCCCGTCAGCCCGGTCCTGGTCGCCGCCTGATCGAGCGTCATGCCGCGATCCAGACGCAGCTTCTTGATTCTCTGTGCCAGTTCGACGAGGTTCACTCGGAATCTCCAAGGGTATCGAGTGTGAAAGTCTGAATCGATTTTAGCAGAAAGGGGGGAAGAGGGGAAGGCATTGAGGCACGAAGGCACGGAGGCAAGGTAAAAGGGAGGGCGAGGCTCCCGCCGAGCCGATTCGTTTGCGACGGCCCCGCTTTGGGGG
>CAZYPK010000281.1:0-2759 GCA_964649195.1 uncultured Phycisphaeraceae bacterium | reverse complement strand
CCTCGCCCTCCCGGCGGGAGGCTTCCGCTCTCCCGCCATATGCTTTTGCCCTGAGTTTGTCCCCCGCCCTCTTGACGGCCCCCGGCTTCAATGATAGAATGAAGGCTGCACCTCTTTCCACATTTAGGAGAATCCCATGAAATGCAAGGTCCTGTTGTCGAGGGTGATGGCTGTTGCCGCGCTGGCGGTCGGGGTTTGTTGTGCCACACCGGCACGGGCAGTGACGAACCTCTTTGCGAACGTGCCTGAAGCGGCCGGGTACACCCTTCTTTATGATCTTGACATTCCCGCAACCGGGAACGCGTTCAATGCGGGGATGGTGCCTTACTCGGTGAACAATTCCCTTGCCTATACCCCCGGCTCCTTCAGCCGCGTGGGGTACTACCTCGAATTGCAGGGCAGCAGCGACGCGACTCGGCCCAACGGCTTCGTTTACGTGTCCTTCGATGCCGCCAGCTTCACCACGGACCCGACCAAGCTGGGCGTTCCGGTGGTTGGAACAGGCATCGCCTTCAACGGCAATGTCACCAACATGAACGTGGTCTCCAATGTGCCCGGCATCACCACCGGCACCAACCTGGCGGGCGGCAAGCTGGAGTTCTGGCCGAGCAACTATGCAGTCGGCGCCAACGGCGTGTTCGACCATGACGACACCGGCTTCAACGCCACTGTCGCCGGCCACGGCTCCATGCAGATTCACAACACCGCCGTGCCCCAGACCCTCATCGGCTTCAGCGACTGGGGCGGCAACACTCCCGCAGCATATGTTGAAATCGGCATCGGCAACAATCCGGGCGTCGGAGACCCCGACTGGACGTTCTCCGACAGCGGTTCGGCCTACACCGTCCGCAACCTCGCCATCGTTGTCGATGCGGCGCCGCCCGCGCCCACCGCGCTTGCCAGTCCCGATGCGCTCTGGAAAGCCAGCGAATACACCGGAGGCGACTGGGTCGATTCCATCAACGGCATCGTCGCCACGCCCCGCCCCGGAACAGGCAACCCGACCGCCAACCAGGTCGATGGCGTCTTCTTCGACGGCATCGATGACGCCTTCACCGTGCTCCAGAGCGCCAGCCCGGTCAACGGCCTCAATGACTTCTCCGTGACCGTCGTCTTCGAAGCCGACGGCGCCCTGGGTGAGGGCGGCAAGACGCGATCAGCCGGCGACACCAACGCGTTCTGGCAGGTCTCCCACTTCGTCGGCACCGAACAGCCCGGCGGCGGCGCCGGCGACTGGGGCATCGGCATGGGCGCGGACCAGAACCTCATCGGCGGCGTCGGCCTCCAGGGCGACCAGACCGTGCCCCAGGTCGTCGGACCCTTCAACGACGGCCAGAGGCACATCGTCACCATGGTCATGGATTCCGCCGCCGGCCAGCTCAGGTTCTTCATCGACGGCAATCTCGTCCGACAGATCAACGTCACGCCCAACACCCTCATCGACGGCGACTTCTACTTCGGCTCAAACGGCGCCAACAACTTCACCTCGCTGAACGATCTGGCGTTCTACCACGGCCACCTGCTCGAAATCGCCTTCCATCGGTTCTCGCTGGACAACTCGGAGGTCTTCCAGATTCACTCGGCAGGCACGGCAGACACGTCGGCATCGGCAGTGCCCGAACCGACGACCGCCCTGCTCACCCTCATGGGCCTCGCGGGTCTCGCGCGTCGCCGCCGGGTTCGCAACTGACCGCCGCGCGAGATCATGCCTCACATTCAAATAAAAAGCGCAAGGCGCCCTGGATCATCCAGGGCGCCTTGTGCATTCATGGCGTCTCATACCAGCTCCATGCCCAGGGCCAGCCGCTGTTGAATTTGACCACCGGCGTCACCGCGGTCCCGACCACAAAACGGGAGGCATGAATCCAGGCCACCGAGCCGTCGGCGTGGGCCTGGTTGAATCCCTCGGCGCCCTTGGCAAGGCCCCGCTCATCCTGCGTGTGGGAGCCGAGCCACTGGCTGCCGGGGTAAACGTAGATGTGATCGGAAAGGATGGCGACGGTACCGGCCGTGTCGCCGGCGCGATAGGTCGAATCGCGGCCGAAGAACCAGCCGTTGCCTTTAAGCCCGGTCAGCAACTGATAGTGATCGGTGTGCAGCAACCCCTGATAACCAAACAACCGAGGCCAATCGGGA
This sequence comes from uncultured Phycisphaeraceae bacterium, assembly GCA_964649195.1. Classification (GTDB taxonomy): domain Bacteria; phylum Planctomycetota; class Phycisphaerae; order Phycisphaerales; family Phycisphaeraceae; genus JTS-RE9. The sequence continues at coordinate 623 of CAZYPK010000281.1, read as the reverse complement.
CGCGAAGGACATGCCCATGCCGTGTCCACGCGGTCCTCCTTGATGTCGGCCTGATGATCGAAGACCGGCTTGTCCGTGGCGATGCCGTAATCGCGCAAGGCAAGCCCCTGCTTGTGGCTCATGACGTAAAGCGCGTTCAGGGACCAGTAGGTGCCGCCTCGCGTCTTGTCGTCGGCCATCGGGTAGTAGCGCTGGTTCTCATTGGCGTACTGGCGAAACGCCACGGCAATCTGATGCAGGTTGCTGCCGCAGATCGCGCGGCGGGCGGTGATGCGGGCCCGCGTCAACGAAGGAAGCAGAATGGAAATGATGATCATGATGATGGCCACCACCGCCAGCATCTCGGGCACGGTGAACGCCTTGCAGGTTGTTGTCTTGGACCTTTTCATCATCACCCCCCGCCATTCTAACGGATTCAAACCGGAATCTGAACTCCTATTTTCAGCGGGTGTGCCCATCTTTTGTGGCAGCGCAACGCCCGGGGTTTGAGAAGTTTGGGGTGGCTAGGGCAAAAGCATATGGCGGGAGAGCGGAAGCCTCCGACCGGGAGGGCAGGCTTCTGCTGGGAGGGCAGGCTCCTGCTGGGAGGGCGAGGCTCCCGCTGGGAGGGCGAGGATCCCGCC
>CAZYPK010000280.1:0-2840 GCA_964649195.1 uncultured Phycisphaeraceae bacterium | reverse complement strand
CTGGCTTTGAGCCTCGAGATTTGAGGGATTTTCAGAGTTCACGCAAAATCCTGCCTGGGGAGAGGACAGTCTCCATCGCCCGGCGCAGCCCGGTGATGGAGACAGGTGAGGGCAGGATTCTCGACGCAACCGCCACCATCTCACTTGACCATTGGGACCACTGAAAAACCGAATGGTCTCTGGAAAGCAGGAAAAGGGGCGGAAAAGGCGAATACTTATTACTTAATGCTTATTACTTAATGGTTATTTCGGAAAATGCCCGGACGATCCCGGTGCTCTCGATGTCGTAAGGTTCAAAATAGCCATTAAGTAATAAGTATTAAGTAATAAGTAATAGCCTTTCCTGCCTTTCCGCCTTTCCTTCGGGGCAGTCGCATGCACCGCTTCATCCTCTTCCCCGGCAGCGGTGGCCGGCACACCGCTTTCGCCAACCTGATAACCTTGAGGCATGGCTTTACGACTCATCATGTTCGGCGACATCGTGGGCGGCCCCGGCCGGCGGGCGGTGGCGCAGCTTCTGCCTCAGCTTCGCGCCCGGTATCGGCCTGACATCGTGCTCGCCAACGCCGAGAACGCCGCCAACGGTTCGGGCCTGACGCCGGACCTTTTCAGGAAGATCGCCTTCAGCGGCGTCGATGCCATGACGCTGGGCGATCATGTTTACAAGAAGGCCGAGATTGTCACCACGCTCGAAACCGTCCCGAATCTCATTCGCCCCGCCAACCTGCCTGCGGGCGCCAAGGGGCGAAGGTGGATGAAGGTGATGCCGATGCGCGATGGGCAGGTCAACGCCGACCTGCCGCCGCTTTATGTGATGACCGTGCTTGGCCGCATCTTCATGAGTCTGCCTGCGAATGATCCGTTCGTGACGGTCGATGAAGTGCTCGCCTCGCTGCCTCAGAAGGATCCGCTGGTGCTGGTGGAAGTGCATGCGGAGGCGACAAGCGAGAAGCAGGCTCTGGGCTGGTATCTCGATGGCCGGGTGTCGGCGGTGGTGGGCACGCACACCCATGTCGCCACGGCTGACGCCCGCGTGCTGCCGCAGGGCGCCGCGTACCAGACCGACCTGGGCATGTGCGGCCCGATGACCAGCGTACTGGGCCGCAGCGTCGCCCCGGTGCTGACCCACATGACCACGGCGATGCACGCGCCTTACGACGTGGCCGAGGGTGATCCGCGGGTCAACGGCGTGTTCATCGAGATCGACGAAAGCTCCCGCCGGGCCGTGGCCATCGAACGGTTTGAAGAGAAGGCGAACATCAACGCGCCGCCGTTCCTCTGAACCTGAGTTCGGGATAAGAATGAGCCGCGACGTAACACGTCGCGGACGTGAACGACAAAAATGGTGTGACCATCGCGCAGCGGATCACGGGATGCGAAAACGACCGGGCGCCGATCGAGGCTGAAAGAAAAAGGCGCGCTGGGGCTGAAGCCTTCAGTTCCACCCACCCCGCCGTGAATCAGGGGATCGAGAAACCGCAAGCGGCTTGGGCGTGAGGTTATTCAGGAATCCCTGATTTTTTCTCTTGAACAATGCCGGATTCTGTGTTACTATTGCCACAAGTTGGCCTGTTTGAGCGGAAAAGCGAGCCGAAGGATGCGAGCATTTCGGACGATGGACGATATTTCTGACGCACCGTTGTGAAGTCGCATCACTCTTCCAGCCGTGTACGAGGAAAAAGAAAGAGAGCGGAAAATGAAGAAAATGAATCACGTCACCTTGGCGCTTGTGGCCGCGATGCTGTTTGCGGCATCCGATGCCAACGCGATCACCCTTCCGCTGACTCCCGGTTTGGCGAACAATGGCGGATCGTCCGGATGGTCGGTCTTCTTTGATCTGACCGCCAGTGCGGACCTCAACGTGACAGAGTTGACCACCGCAAGCACCGCACCCGCGAGCACCACCTTCACCGTTGAAATCTTCACTCGGTCAGGCACGGCATTGGGCGGCCCCGTTGACAGTGGACCAGGCAGTTCGCCCGCAGGATGGACTTCATTGGGAACCGCGACGGCGACACAAGGCGCGGTTCCCAGTGGTATTTCACTGCCGATTGATATTCCGGACATTTTCGTGGGAACCGGTCAGACCCTTGGTGTCGCCATGCTGTTCACCGGTGCAGGGCCTCGATATACCGGAACGGGCACTCCTTCCTACTCGGTGTTTGCGGACTCCAACCTCTCCGTCACAACAGGTGATGTTCGAAGCGCCCCCTTCACAATGGACGGTTCGTTCTTCGCTTCCCGTGCCTTGAACGGCGAGATCTCATACGAACTCACCAATATCAGCGGCACGATCCCCGAACCGGCCACCGCCACATTGGGACTGGCGGCACTGGGCGGCCTGATGATGCGTCGTCGTCGAATGGGTTGATCAACCCCGGTGGCTTGATGAACTGGGTGGCTGGGGCTTTGCGCAAGCCCCGGCCCGGTGTGCCTTGCTGTGACCAATCACCTTTCAACCTGAGTTCGGGACAAGCATGAGCCGCGACGTAACACGTCGCGGACGTGAACGACAAGAATGGCGCGACCATCGCGCAGCGGATCACGGGATGCGAAAACGGCCGGACACCGATCGAGGCTGAAAGAAAAAGGTGTGTTCGGACAACCCTTCAAAGCTGTTCACGTCCGCGACTCGTTGAGTCGCGGCTCTTGGGATGGAGCCGCGACGTAACACGTCGCGGACGTGAGCGACAAGAATGGCGCGACCATTGCGCAGCGGATCACGGGATGCGAAAACGACCGGGCGCCGATCGAGGCTGAAAGAAAAAGGTGTGTTCGGACAACCCTTCAGGCTGTTCACGTCCGCGACTCGTTGAGTCGCGGCTCTTGGGATGGAGCCG
>CAZYPK010000279.1:0-2882 GCA_964649195.1 uncultured Phycisphaeraceae bacterium | reverse complement strand
GGCTTCGCAAACGAACGGCTCGGCGGGAGCCTCGCCCTCCCAGCCGGAGGCTTCCGCTCTTCCGCCATATGCTTTTACCCTGATTTCAGACCGCACGTCAACCAGGAATCAAACGGCCTCTTTTTCAGCCGCGGCGTCCTCGCCGCGCGTTCCCCGCAATATGATGCCCCAACCGCCCCTGGTTCGATGAAAACAATCGGATGACCACCGCGAAAACAGCTTCACGCCCCGCCCGCAGGAAGTTCATCAAGCCCCGGCGCAAGCGTGTCGCGGCGGGTTGGATGACCTGGGCCGTCGTCGTGCTTCAGACCTGCCTGCTGGTGACGCTGGCGGTGGCGCCGCGCTGGAACCCGCCGCGCGGCCAGTTTTTCGAAATGGTCTGGGCCTGGATGCACAAGCCTTCGTTCTACCCCTTCGTCGCCCTGCTGGTCCTCGGCCCGGTCCTCTCGTTCCTCGCCTCCCAGGTCAAAGGCATCCACCGCTGGTGGCTGATCATCAGTTGGTCCGCCTTCTTCATCATCCTCATCAACTGCTTCAGCGACCGCGTGATGGTGATGGGGAGGATGCTTTGGTGGAGATATCTCGAATGATTTCGGATTTCGGATTGGGGATTTCGGATTTGGGAAGTGACGCTCGATGAGAATCCGAAACTCTGGATCAACAAATCCGAAATCCCCAATCCGAAATCCGAAATCGCCTAATCCAACCCGCTGAACAGAAAATACTCCATCAGCTCATGCCCGTGCTTCACGTGCAGGTCGCTGTCGTTCGCGTTCTTTTCCGTGAACGGCCTGCTCACCACCGAGCGCACGTTCTTCCCCGCCACCACGAACGGCACCGGGGTCGCATCGTGCTTTCTCGTTTCCACGCGGGTGTAGTGGTCGGGCATCATGAGGATGCGCCAGCCGCCGTAGGTCGCTTCGTTCTCGATCAGATGATCGAGCACCGGGCCGACGACGTGCGTGTCGATCGCTTCGATCGCGGCCACCTTCGTCTTCGCATCGGCGGCGTGTGAAGCCTCATCGGGCGCTTCAATGTGGATGCAGACCAGGTCGTACTTCTCCAGGGCCGCGATGCCATGCTCACCGGCGGCAACGTAATCATTGTCGTGATAGCTCGTCTGTCCGGGCGCCGCCAGCCGATCCCAGCCGATGAACGCGCTGATGCCCGCCAGCAGATCGACCGCCGTGATCATCGCGCCTTTCAAACCGAACCGCTCCTGAAAACTTTCCATGCTCGGCCTCTGTCCCTGCCCCCACGGCCAGACATGCGTCGCAGGATTCACACCCAGTTCACGACGGGTCTGGTTGATTTCATGCTCCGCAAAAATCACTTCGCTCTGGGCGATCATGCGATTCAGAAGCTCGGCATGTTCACCGCCCACCGGCAGATGCTTTCGCATCGGTTCGCCAGGCACATCGTGCGGAGCCGTGGTGGAGAGTTCGGACCAGTCGCGCCGGCCCGACGAATCGACCATGATGTTGCGATAGCTGACGCCGGGGTAAAGCGTCATGCCCGGCAGCCCACCGCCGGCTTCGATGCCGCCGGCGAACTCGGTGAGCAGCGCCCGGCCTTCCTGATCGCTGATGTGACCGGCCGAGTGATCCTGCATCAGGCCATCGATGACGGTGATGAGATTCACGCGGAAAATCCAGTCGGTGGCGGCCAGCGGAATGCCCAGCGCCGCGGCTTCCAGCGGCGCCCGACCCTTGTGATATTTCTTCGGGTCATAACCCAGCACCGACATGCAACAGACATCGGAACCGCAAGGCATTCCCTGCGGCGTGGTGGCGGCGGTGCCCAGCCGACCCATCAGCGACAGGCGATCCATGTTGGGCGTGCGGGCCGCCTCGAACGCGGTCCTGCCACCCAGTTCATCCAGCGGAAAATCCGCGGCGCCATCGGGAATGATCAGCACATATTTCATAGGGCGAATGTTAGCAGGAAGAAACAGCCGCGACTCAACGAGTCGCGGAGGTCAACGGCCTGAAGGCGGGAGAATCGCGCGGTGATCAACGGCATCGAAAACGGCGGGATGTGGATAAGGTGACGCAGGACGCAAGACAGAGGCCGTCCATCCATAGCGCGGCGTCGCGCCTCATCAGGCCGTTTGCGTCCGCGATGTGTCACATCGCGGCTGATGATTCAATTATCATCGCAATGTGAGCTTCACGACGTTGCCAACCGGACATCGCATCCTCGAAGGCGTGGTCGCCACGGTGAGCGATCCCGCCGGTTTTTCGCCGGTGGATGCTTCGCGCGATCCGGCACTGCTGCCGCTGATCAACATCGCGCCGATGGGGCCGATCGTGGATGAGACGATGACCACGCTGGTGCTGCGGCCGTTCACTTCATCGACGACGTATCGGAATCTCAAACGCACCGGGCAGGGCGTGTTTCATGTGACCGATGATGCGCTGCTGATCGCAAGGGGAGCCATCGGCAAACTGGCTGCACGCTGGGAAGGGGAGGCGGGTGATGAGGCAGGCGTGGCGGTGCGACATGCGGAGCATGTGAGCGGCGTGGTTCTGGCCGGCGCCTGCCGATATCATGAGTTCGAGGTGGTACAGCTCGATGATTCGCAGGAGCGCACGCGCATCGAAGCGAGAGTGATTCATAGAGGCGTGCTGCGTGAATTCCTCGGCTTCAACCGCGCCAAACATGCGGTGCTCGAAGCCGCCATCCTCGCCACCCGGCTGCATCTGACCGGTGTCGCCCCCGTGCTGGCGCAGTTCGACCACCTGCAAAGCGCCATCGACAAAACCGGCGGCGACCCCGAACACCAGGCCATGAACGAACTGCGAACTTTTGTCCAGCAATGGAAAATCACAGCGTGAATGAAATCCCAAGCCCGATGGCGAGTCCGCGAGCCGTCGGGGTAT
>CAZYPK010000278.1:0-2916 GCA_964649195.1 uncultured Phycisphaeraceae bacterium | reverse complement strand
GTATTCGTTTGCTCAGGCCCCCAAAGCGGGGCCGTCGCAACCGAATCGGCTCGGCAGGAGCCTCGCCCTCCCGGCGGGAGCGCCTGACCGGGGAGCCGGGGCTTCGCGGACTCAGCCCCAGCCACCCATCCCCAACCACCCATCCCGCTTTCCCATGTGCGTCCCTTGTGTTATTCTTCCCGCCCGATTGACCCGCACGTTTCATCCTCACAAACAACGAAAGCGAAGCGAAAATGAGCGATATCATCAGCGTTTTTGGCCGGCAGATTCTTGACAGCCGCGGCAATCCGACGGTGGAAGTCGAAGTGGTTCTGGAAGACGGCGCCATCGGCCGCGCCGCGGTGCCCAGCGGGGCTTCGACGGGCGAGCACGAAGCCTGCGAACTGCGCGACGGGGACAAGACGGTTTACATGGGCAAGGGCGTCGAGCAGGCGGTGGAGAACGTCGATGAGATTGCGGATGTGATCATCGGCATGGATGGCCGGAACCAGGAGGGCGTCGATGCGGCGATGATCGATGCCGATGGTTCGCCCAACAAGAGCAAGCTCGGCGCCAACGCCATCCTCGGCGTGTCGATGGCGGTGGCCCGCGCCGGTGCGGAATCCTCCGGCCTGCCGCTGTTCCGCTATCTGGGCGGCATCAGCGCCCGCGTGCTGCCGGTGCCGATGCTCAACATCCTCAACGGAGGCAAGCACGCGGACAACACCGTCGATTTCCAGGAATTCATGATCCAGCCCTGGGGCTTCGACAACTTCGGCGAAGCCCTTCGCGCCGGCGTCGAGATTTATCACCACCTCAAGAAGGTGTTGCATGATGATCACCTTTCGACCGCCGTCGGCGATGAGGGCGGCTTCGCGCCGAATCTCAAGAGCAACGAGGAAGCGCTTCAGATCATCGAAAAAGCCGTGAAAAAGTCGGGCTACAAGTGGGGCGAGCAGGTTTTCGTCGCGCTCGATCCCGCCACCAGCGAACTGTGGAACGAAGCCAGGGAACGTCACGGCAAGGACGGCTACTGCTTCTTCAAGAGCAGCCCCGACAAGGTCACGTCCACCGATGAAATGATCGACCTCTGGGCCGGCTGGTGCGCCAAGTACCCCATCCGTTCCATCGAAGACGGCCTGGCGGAAAACGACTGGGCCGGCTGGAAGAAGCTCACCGACAAACTCGGCGACAAGGTTCAGCTTGTCGGCGACGACCTCTTCGTCACCAATCCCAAGTTCCTCAAGAAAGGCATCGACACCGGCACTGCCAACTCCATCCTGGTCAAGGTCAACCAGATCGGCACGCTCAGCGAGACCTTCGAAGCCGTCGGCCTGGCGATGCGCAACAACTATTCCGCCGTGCTCAGCCATCGCTCCGGAGAAACCGAGGACAGCACGATCGCGGACATTGCCGTGGCGACCAACTGCGGCCAGATCAAGACCGGCGCCCCCTGCCGCAGCGATCGCAATGCGAAATACAACCAGCTCATCCGCATCGCGGAAGACCTGGGCGAAAGCGCCGTCTATGGCGGCAGGTTCTGGAACAGGAAGTGAAAGGGAGAGGGGACAAGGAACAGGAGACAGGAGACAACAACGCGGCGAGCGTGTCGATATATCCAAGCCCGATGGCGAGTCTGCGAGCCGTCGGGGTATTGATTCTGGAGCGATTCCTGAAAATACCCCGACGGCTCGCAGACTCGCCATCGGGCTTGTTGTTTTCATGTTCCCCCCACCGTCGCCGCCGATTGGTACATTCTGTGCAATCTTTTCCGCATTGAGAGTACCGCCATGATTTCTCGCCATCCTTCGATTCTGTCTCTCGCACTGCTTCTCGCATCGCCCGTTCTGGCGGAAGAGGCGGCCAATACCGAGGCGCCCATCGAAAAGATCGACGCGATCGCAGGTTCCCCCACCGATGCGTTCCGCTTCTCGATACACTGGGAAAACGACGGCACGGTTCTCAAACCCAACGGCGACACCGACCGCTACTACACCAACGGCGCGGGCTTCACGCTGTCGCTTCGCAACCGGTTTGCCGTGGATGCGACCGACTGGATGCCATTTGGCGAATCGTTCGATCAGGAGCGGCGGGCGGTGGGGTTCACCGCGGGCCAGCTCATGTTCACGCCGCAGAACATCAGCATCGATCCGCCCGACCCGACCGACCGGCCTTACGCGGGATACCTCTACGCCGGCTTCTTTTTTCAACGTGCGACCGATCACACGCTGGACCATGTTCAGCTCGACATCGGCATCGTCGGCAACTCATCGCTGGCCGACAGCGCCCAGGATGGGATCCATCATTTGTTCGACGAGCCGGACCCGCAAGGCTGGGAAAGCCAGCTTGAGGATGAGCCGACCATCCAGCTTTATCTGCGCAAATCGTGGCGATTCTGTCTTGAGCCCCTGGAACTCAACGACATCCCGCCGATCCGGTTTCAACTGATCCCCGAAGTGGAACTGGCCATCGGCACGGTCCATCGCCACGCCAAGGTCGGCGTGCTCTTTCGTGCCGGGTTTTACCTGCCCGATGATTTCGGCCCCGATCAACTGCTGCGCATCGGCTCCTTCACCGGTCAGGGGCCGACGCAGGGCTGGGGCGGTTATTTTTTTGCGAGGCTGTCCGGCAAGGCGGTCGAACACAATCTCTTCATCGAAGGCAACACCTGGAAGGACAGCGCGGGCGTCGATGAGGAACCCCTCGTTGCCGAATCGCAGGTCGGCATCAGCCTGCAATATCGCCGGGGCGACTTTTCCTGCGACATCACCTACAGCCAGATTTACCTCACCGACGAGTTCGAAGGTCAGAACGGCAGCCACGGCTATGGAACGATCAGCGCATCGCTGGTGTGGCGGTTTTAGCCCCACCCATTTCCCAAGGTAAAAGCATATGGGAGGGCGAGGCTCCCGCCGAGCCGATTCGTTTGCGACGGCC
>CAZYPK010000277.1:0-2922 GCA_964649195.1 uncultured Phycisphaeraceae bacterium | reverse complement strand
ACGCGCAGCGAGGACGCTGCGGCTGGGACGGACGCGCAGCGAGGACGCTGCGGTTAAATGGACCACGCCTTTGCGAAGGTTGCTTCATCGTAACCGACGGTGAAGCGTTTGCCGTCGCTGACGATGGGACGCCTGATCAGTTTGCCGTGCTTGGCCAGCAGGTCGAGGGCGGCGGCTTCGCTCATCGTGGCGAGTTTGTCCTTCAACTTCATCTCACGGTAAAGCTCGCCTGAGCGGTTGAAAAGCTGCGACAACGCATAGTCGCCCGCTTTGAGAATGGCGGCAAGCAGCTTGCGCGAAGGCGGAGCGGTGACGATGTCGATGTCTTCAAACTTGACGCCGAGTTTCGTCAGATGCTGTTTCGCCTTGCGGCAGGTGGAGCATTTGTCGTAGCCGAAGAATTGAATCATGGCGGGAGGAGGAAGGGGACAGGGAGCAGGAAACAGGGGACAGGGGACAGGAATCAGAGCGAAGCCGCAAGCGGCTGTCTCCTGTCCCCTACGATTTACGCTTTCGCTGCCGCCGCTTCACGTGCCTTGCGGGCGGCGATGAAGGATTTGACGCTGAAGACCACGTGCACGATGCAGATCGCCGCCATGAGCAGGGTGGCGATGACGGCGGAGGTGTTGCCGCCTTTGATCATCGCCGGGATGCCGCGTCCCAGGCCGGCCAGGGCGCCCAGCAGGGTGAGCATGACGGCAACGTGGACGGCATGTTTGCGGGCGTTTTCGCCGCCGACCAGCGCGACCGCCCCGAGGATGGCCACGGGCAGGCCGACGAACGCGGGGATCAGTGCGGTGACCGACGCCATGCCGGTGCCGATGTAGAAGCCGACGCCGAGAACGATGAGGGCGACGCCGATGATGATGGTGAGCTTGGACATGTGAAACTCCGGGGGGCGGGATAGTCAGGCACGGGAACTTAAAGCTCCCGTGCCGAGCGGGGCGGACATTCTAGCGAATCGTCGGCGTCGAGCCTCGACTGGCAAACCCGGATGTTTTCAACAGAGTAATATCCACTACAATCCTTCTCCCCCGCGAAGTGTCATCAGCTTCCTTATACCCGCGTTTTCCTGATGGAGTTCCCATGCCTGCGTCCGCCGCCAAGCCTTCCAAAGTTCCCGCCGTGTTGATTGTCCGCGATGGCTGGGGTCGCAATCCCCATTCGGAGCATGATGCGTTCAACGCGGTGAAGCTGGCGGGCACGCCGCGCTGTGATGGGCTGCTGAAGGCTTATCCCTGGACGCTGATTCACACCAGCGGCGAGGATGTGGGCCTGCCCGAAGGGACGATGGGCAACAGCGAGGTGGGGCACCAGAACCTGGGCGCCGGCCGCATCGTCGATCAGGAATCGGTGCGGATCACCAAGGCGGTGCGCCAGGGTGAACTGATTCAGAACCCCGCGTTGGTCGAAGCCGTCAACCGCGCCAAGGCGGCGAATCGTTATCTGCATCTGCTGGGCATCGCTTCCGATGCGGGGGTGCATGGGCTGATGCATCACCTCTACGGCTGCCTGACGCTCTGCAAGCAGCTCGGGCACGACAAGGTGGCGCTGCACCTGTTCACCGATGGCCGGGATACCGGGCCATACACCGGCAAGGCGTTTCTCGCGGAGATCGAAGGCAAATGCAGGGAGATCGGCGTGGGCGAAATCGCCAGCATCATCGGCCGCTACTATGCGATGGACCGCGACAACCGCTGGGAGCGCGTCAGGCGCGCTTACGATGCCCTGACCGGCCGCGACAACTCCGTGCCCAACTTCGCCACCAGTGAACTGGCGATCCAGACCTACTACGACAACCCGACCAACACCAGCCAGAACGGTGACGAATTTGTCACGCCTCGCACCATCGGCGCCAGCGCCGCCGACACTCGCATCCGCGACGGCGACAGCGTCATCTTCTACAACTACCGCGGTGATCGGCCTCGCGAAATCACCCGCGCCTTCGTCATGCCTGAGTTTTATGGCCACGTCAAAGCCTCGCCCGACACCGGCGAAAAAGGCTTCGATCGCGGCCCGAAGCTTGATCTTTTCTACGCCACCATGACCGCTTATGAAGAAGACCTGAACCAATGGGTGCATGTCGCCTTCCCCAAACCGCCGAAGATGGCCGACATCGGCGGCGAGTACATCAGCAAACTGGGGCTCAGGCAGTTCCGCACCGCGGAAACCGAGAAGTTTCCGCATGTCACCTTCTTCTTCAACGACTACCGCGATGAGCCGTTTCCCGGTGAATCGAGGCAGATGGCGCAGTCGCCGAAGGTGGCGACTTATGACCTCAAGCCGGAGATGAGCGCGTTGGAGATTCGCGATCTCGTGCTGGCCCGGCTGGCGGCGGAGGATTGCGAAGACCTCTTCATCATCAACTTCGCCAACGGCGACATGGTGGGGCACACCGGCGTCCTCAGCGCCGCGATCAAGGCGGTGGAGACGGTGGACCTTTGCGTCGGCCAGATCGTCGATGCGGTGCTCAGGAAAAACGGCGTGCTCATCGTCACGGCGGACCACGGCAACGCCGAGCAGATGTTCGACCCGGTCACAAACGCCCCGCACACCGCGCACACCACCTACCCCGTCGAGTGCATCATCGTCGATCCGCGCCTGGCATCGGGAGCGTCAGGCAGTGCGGAAACCCCGTCACCGAAGCTGCGCGAAGCCGGCCGCCTGGCCGATGTGTTTCCGACGCTGCTCGACCTGATGGGCCTGGAAAAACCCGGCGCGATGACCGGCCAATCGCTGGTGAAATGACGGGGCTGCTCATCCGAGCCGCGACGTAACACGTCGCGGAGACGAACAGCCTGAAGGGATGTCGAAACTCACCTTTTTCTTTCAGCCTCGATCGGCGTCCGGTCGTTTTCGCGTCCCGTGATCCGCTGCGCGATGGTCACGCCATTCTTGTCGCTCACGTCCGCGACGTGTTAC
>CAZYPK010000276.1:0-2962 GCA_964649195.1 uncultured Phycisphaeraceae bacterium | reverse complement strand
GCCGGGCCGGGGCTTCGCGGACTCAGCCCCAGCCACCCACCGATCAGTCCCAACCACCCACCGAAAGGATGTACCCATCTTTTGTGGCAAGAGTATGATTCCGGGTGTGGCAAGATACCATCCCGACCCCCGGCTTTCCCTTCAAAACGGCGATCACCCCATGATGCGATTTCTCTTCACCTTCCTGATTGCACCCATGCTGCTCGCCGCCGCCGGCTGCGGCAACCTCACCTTCACCGTCGGCGTCAGCTCCGGCGCCAGGGAACTGGCCGCCACCGTGGTGCATGCCGAGCCGGGCGCCGGCGAGCAGCGCATCGCCATCATCGATGTCTCAGGCATGATCCTCAACGCCAACCGCGCCGGACTGCTGAGCCAGGGCGAGAATCCCGTCGCCCTGTTCGATGAACAACTGACCAAGGCCCGCGACGACGGCAATGTGAAGGCGATCATTCTGCGCATCAACACCCCCGGCGGAACGGTCACCGCCACCGATGTCATGTACCGCGAAGTCATGCGCTTCAAGCAACAGTCGAAGAAGCCCGTCGTCGTGCTTCAGATGGATATCGCGGCCAGCGGCGGCTACTATCTCAGCTGCGCCGGCGATCACATCGTGGCTTATCCCTCCACCATCACCGGCTCCATCGGCGTCATCATTCAAACCATGTCCTTCAAGCCGGCGCTCGACCGCTGGGGCATCGCCACCGAAGCCCTCACCAGCGGCAAAAACAAAACCGCAGGCTCGCCGCTGGGCACGTTGACGGATGAACATCGGGCGGTGCTTCAGGAACTGGTCAACGACTTCTATGCAAGGTTCACCGCCACCGTGCGGGCCGCCCGGCCGGGGATTCCGCAGGAGCGGTTCGCCGATGTGACCGATGGCCGGGTGTTCAGCGGCGAGGATGCGCTGGCCCTGGGATTGGTGGATGAACTGGGCGATCTTTATGACGCCCACGCAAAAGCGAAGGAACTGGCCGGGATCAAGAAGGCGAACATGGTGATCTACCATCGCCCGCTCAACTACGTCGCCTCCCCATATGCGGCAACCCCGATGAGCGAAACCTCAACCGGCGGCAAGACATCGCAGAACGGAACGCAAATCAACCTGCTGCAACTGAACCTCCCGGAAATGCCCGGCGGCGCTTCGACAGGCTTTTACTATCTGTGGCAACCGACGCTGCCTTGAATCCGATGGGTGGCTGGGGCTGAGTCCTCGAAGCCCCGGCCAGGCGACCCTCAGCATTCAGCATTCAGTGGCGCCACCTTGCTTCGTGCGCCTGGGCCGGGGCTTCGCGGACTCAGCCCCGGCCACCCAGACGCGCCGCGTCAGTTCGATCGTCGCCTGACCGGGGCTTGCGCAAAGCCTTGGCGAACGGCATGGTTTTCTAATGTCTGAACCTGGGAATCTCAAAATCAGCAGGCAGGATTTCCATGCCCGGCGGCGGCGGGTGGGCCAGCACCTGCCGCAGGGCGACGATGGAAAAGCCGAGCAGAATGGCCGCGATGAGCGCAAGGACCATGTTCCAGATTTTGGGGACGAAATCCGCGCCGCCGGCCCACAGGCAGACCCCCGCCACGATCAGTGTCAGCAGCCAGAGCGCCGCGCTGATGGTTGCCGCCCATCCTGCGCGGGGCTTGTCGGATTGCAGCCCCAGGCCGAAGACGGCCAGCGCCAGGCCGCCCAGGGTGGTGAAGACGACGGTGAGCGTCAGGCCGATGGTTGCCAGGTCGGCAAAGGGCTTCATGGGGGAGGAGGGTTCGATTTGTTTCGAGTCGAGTTTTTCCTGCGTCTCATGCCTGCCCATCGGCGGGTCCCAATAGCCTGATACGGAGCAGATGCAGCAACTGGAGAGGAAGAGCGTCATGCCGACCATCTGTAGCAGCACTCCGGCTCCTTGGGCGAAGGCGCGAGGCGACACGGCCGGAGCGGGAGCATCGGGCACCCGTGGTGATGGGGATGGCGGCGACTTTTCGGACATGAAGGTGACTCGATTTCCTGGACGCGATGCGGGGTCATGAAGCGAAGGTCGGCACGCGGCGCGGCTTCAGCCTGGGTTGTGCGAGGCGTGTTCATCCCGGACGCAGCGGATGTCGGGGGCGAAGTTGAAACAGGGTGCGAATGACGAAAACCAGCAGGGTCATGGGCGTGCCCAATGCGAGGATGTTCATGGTCATTGCCGCCGGCTCGCCTTGCGTGATGGCGACCATCACTTGACGAATGAGCACACCCCCCAGGGCGAACAGTTGCGTGCCGGCCAGAACGATGGCGACCACCGCGGCGACGCCCAACCCCCGGCGAACGCCCATCGAACAGATCAGCAGCATCGCCCCGGGCGCCAGTCCGCTCAGGGCGAGGATCATTGCGAAGGTTTTCAGGTGCGGGTGAACCGCCTGCAACTGCTCCAGCGACAGGTTGGCGCCGGTGATCCGCACCAGTTCGGCCGGACTCGTGCCGGCAGCCCGCAGGACGGCAAAAGTCGCCAGGCCAAAAAGGATGATCTCCAGCACGCCGACGAATTGGAGCAACCGCGCAGCCCGCGGACGATGATCGATGGCATCGCAAGGCGGAAGGGTGGCGGATGTTGATGCGGTGGACATCGGCGGTGAGTGTACCCGATGGCGGCAGGGATTCCCCGGCGGCAGGCATCCGCAATCAGGGCCGTTTACTTCTCCGAACCGCCTTCGTTGCGAAGCTCCAAATGACAAAGCTCAAGTTCCAAACAAGCTCCAAAATACGGAAACGGAAAAAACAAGGAATTCGGATCGCCCATGATTTCCGCTTTTTTCCTTTGGCATTGAAGCTTGTTTGAGATTTGGCGGTTGCGATTTGTGATTTCAGGCCGCACGTCAACCAGGCATGACACGGCCCCAGGGGCAAAAGCATATGGCGGGAGAGCGGAAGCCTCCGGCTGGGAGGGCGAGGCTCCGACCGAGCCGATTCGTTTGCTTCAGCCCGCGGACGGGC
>CAZYPK010000275.1:0-2973 GCA_964649195.1 uncultured Phycisphaeraceae bacterium | reverse complement strand
CCCCAAAGCGGGGCCATCGCAAACGAATCGGCTCGGCGGGAGCCTCGCCCTCCCAATATGCTTTTACCCTCGGCTCCCCCGGCTCTCTCGGCTCCCCTGGCTCCCTACAACACCGGATCGGTCATGCCCAGTTGCTCGAACGCCCGTTTGCGAAGGAGGCAGGCATCGCAGTGGCCGCACGCCTTGCCTTGCGATGCGGGGTCGTAGCAACTGTGGGTCAGGCTGAAATCAACCCCCAGCGACAGGCCTCGTTCGATGATGGTGGTCTTGGGCCAGTCGATCAGCGGGGTGTGAATGCGAAGTTTGCGGCCTTCGACGCCGGCCTTGGTGGCGAGGTTGGCCATGACTTCGAAGGCGGCGATGAACTGCGGACGGCAATCGGGGTAGCCCGAATAATCGACGGCATTGACGCCGATGAAAATATCGCTGGCGCCGAGCACCTCGGCAAAGGCCAGGGCGTAGGCGAGGAAGATGGTGTTGCGTGCCGGGACATAGGTGACGGGGATGCCGTGGGACATGGCGTCATCATCGCGGTCCTTGGGCACCTCGATGTCGGCGGTGAGCGCCGAGCCGCCGAAGGCTGTCAGATCGAGCTTCACCCAGCGATGCGAGATGACGCCAAGCTGTCGCGCCACCCGGCGGGCCGCATCAAGCTCGACGCGATGCCGCTGCCCGTAGTCGAAGCTGATCGCATGACAGGCAAACCCCTGCGCCCGCGCAAGGGCCAGCGTGGTGGCGCTGTCGAGGCCACCCGAAAGCAGGACGACGGCGGAGGGTTGGGGGTTCACGGTTAGTTCTGAGTTCTGAGTTCTGAGTTCTGAGTTGCGGATTTCGGATTTCGGATTTCGGATTTGGGATTTCAAATTTGAGATTTGAGATTTGAGATTTGCCCTTCCTCTTTCCCTCACTTCGGCCGTTTCGGTCTTGGGTCCGGCGGGGGTTCGCTGCCGTCTTTTTCCGGGGCCTCTTCATCGGTGCGTTTGCGCTGGCCGGGGCGGCCATCCCCTTCTTCCGGTGATGCGGGGGCGACGACCACGGTGCGGCCGACCACATCACCGAGCCTCTGGCGGTGGGGGCTGATGATGGCGAAGATGATCAGCGGCATGGCGATCAGGTCCAACGCCTTGAACAGGTTGCGGGCCAGCACCTGCCACAGATCGGGCGGCTGCCCCTGCAAGCCGGTGACGCGCAGGCCGAGCATCGCCTTGCCCATCGTGCGGGCGGTGAACAGTTCGGTGAGGAACGTGGAGGCGATGAACAGGCCGATGCCGATGGCGCCGGGAATCATCGGCTCCCATCCGCCGCTTTTTCCGGGCCAGAAATCGACCATCCGATCGATGCCGACGCCGGTGATCAGCGAGGCGACATAGAGACAGGGGAACAGATCGATCATCGCCGCCAGGCCGCGCGGCAGAAGGTCCGCCACGCGAATTCCGCGCGGCAGCGCCAGCGGCTGGCCGGCCGGATCGCGCTTCCACATCAGGATCAGCACCGGCGTCACCAAGGCCAGCACGACCACGAACACCAGCAGGTCCGCCACCGGCCCCAGCGAAGGCGGCGTCGCGGCCAGCACCACCGGGTTCGCATCCGTCACCCCGCGCAGGTTGATCCGCATCAGTTGCAACTCGCCCTTCTCATCCGCCGCGATCAGCCCCAACTGATCCCCCACCGCGGCCAGCGCCCAGGGACCGCCGCGATCCTCCAGACCCAGGGCGCCCAGGTCCGAGACCCGCTCGGAGCGCACCGAGGTGACCGACCATTCAATCCTGCCCGGCGAGTTGAGCCGACCCAGCACCACCAGTTGCCGATCGATCGTCGTGGCCGTCAGCGAACCGCTTTTCTCCACCGTCTGCTCGCCGGCGACCCAGGCCTCGAGCATGGATGCGCCGGCATCATCACCAGGCTGCGATGATGAAGGCGAAGCGCGCGGCTTCTCCCACGAGTGCCAGCGCACCACCTTGTGCGTCGGCTGTTCGGCAGGCCCGGTGACCACCAGCAGCGGACGAACATCTTCAAACGACGGCGACACCAGCGTCGCGGGCAGCTCCACATTCCAATCCGCAGGCAGAGCCACCGATTCCCAGCGATCGCGGGCCAGATGCAGCAGGCGGTCCGCCTTGATGGAAACCGTCGGCGCGGAAGCGATCGTCGCTTTTTCAACCGGTTTTTCAACCGGTTTTTCCGGTGATTCGATCGCCTCATCTTCCGCGGCGCGGGGCGCATCCTTGCCGGCGTCGCCGCCTGTTTCATCCTTCAACTTCATCGCGGCTTCCCTGACATCTCGCCGCCTTTGGCGCAGGGTGCGCTCATCGACACGGGGATGATCGATCGCATCGAGCAGCCCCTGATCCTCGATGCGGGCGAGCACCCAGCCGCCGGACCGCGTGACCGCCGCCGAGCGGATGGTGACGCCCTTGGGCAGCGAGGGGAGAATGATGTCGGTGTAGCCGCGACGGCCGATGGCGTCTTCGAGGACGCGGATCGACTGCACCGTGCCATCCTGATAGAAGAGCCACAGGTGGCCATCGCCGGCCGCCGCGCCGCGGTTGATCAGCTTGCCGCGGATGGAAGGGCCGGTGTTGAGCCTGCTCTCAGGCTGATCGGCGGTGCGGCGATGGAGAATGGTGAAGGTGTCCCCCGTCGCGGCGGGCTTGATGATCCACAGGTTCGAAGGATCGCCCGCAGCCATGATGGAGCCGGCAGCCTCCGTCCGCCGGCAGGAAAAAAGCAGGACGAGAAGCAGGCCGAGCACGACCTGAAAACGAGTTGGGAATGGCCTTGCAATCACGCGGCACACGATAGCAGATGTCCTTGGCCCGCGCGGATGGAAACCATCCGTCGCCCCAAGGGCGTTTAATTCTCGGCACCCACTCCGTCGGAAGTTCCAAATGACAAATTTCAAACTCCAAACAAGTTCCAAAGAACAAAAAAACGCAATCAAGACAGAATCCGGATTCGGATCGCTTTTGCCCG
>CAZYPK010000274.1:0-3097 GCA_964649195.1 uncultured Phycisphaeraceae bacterium | reverse complement strand
CCGTCGCAAACGAATCGGCTCGGCGGGAGCCTCGCCCTCCCGGCGGGAGCCTCGCCCTCCCGGCGGGAGCCTCGCCCTCCCATATGCTTTTATCCTGCCCCCAGCCCCGTTCCAATTGACGCACCACTCGCCGGGCGATAACCTTGTTCTGACGGTGGGGAAAGCGCTGGTTCTTGCGGCGCTCGCATTGATTGGCTGCAAAACCCAGGAGCACGGAACTTGCTCGTTCTCACGGTCGCCAAGGGTCCGGACCGAGGTAAGGTGTTTGAGTTGCGCGGTCTCTCACGCGCCATCATCGGGCGCAACAGCCCGGACCTGAAGCTCAATGACATCATGATCTCCCGCTACCACGCCAAGCTGAAACGCGACGGCGACCGGTGGCTCGTGCGCGATCTGGGATCCCGCAACGGCACCAGACTCAACGGCGACCGTCTGATGCAGGTCGCCATCCTCAAGACCGGCGACCACATCGTCACCGGCTACACCGAATTCGAAGTCAGCTTCGCCCCCGACCCATCCGATGCCCCCGCTCTCGAAGCCGCAGCCCCGCAAACCGAAGACGAGTCGGACATCGAAATCCAGGGCGCCGCATCCTCTTCACCGATCGATGCCGACGCCGGCGATGATCCGATCGAACTCGATGATCCCAAACCGTCAACCATCCCGTCCGATCAGGACTCCCCCCTTTCAACCGCTTCCATCCGCCGGCTTCCTGATGATCATCTGGAGGATGCTTCGGGGGAAGCCGGCCACGTCGCACCGCCTCCGGCCGCCAACCCGATCCAGGAGGATGTTGCCGACGTTCATGAAGTTACCGAAGTTGAAGTGGCCGCGCATGAAACAGATGAACCTGAGCATGCAGCCCAGGCCGCCGTTGATGATGAAACGGTCAAGCCCGCGACGATTTCAGGGCAAGATGAAGAGATCATCGCCCAGCCCTTCGCCGCCGCGAATCAGCCGGAATCCGCAGAGTCGGGAATGCTGAATCTGGGGCCGATCGCGGATTCAATCATCGCTGAAAACCAGTCCGGCCCTGTATCCGCTCAGCAGCAAGGCGGCGATCAGGCCGCCCCCCTGACCGAACGTGCCGCGTCGGAATGGATGTCCGCCATTGAATCGCAACTGGTCGCCGCTGAAGGCCAGGGATGGGAAGACCTGACGGATGAGGAGGATGATGGCTTCCTCGATGCGGGGATCGAAGAAGTCGAGCCGCTGGAGGATCACGAACGGTCCCTGCTCTACTTCGATGAAGACGACCACTGGGCCGATGATGTGCAGCCTGATGACGATGAAATGGTCCGCGCCCTGGAAGAGGATGGCCCCGAGGCGCTGCTGAAGGATTTGCAGATCAAGCCCGCCGGCAGCCTTGTGGAGAAGCCTGCGAAGACGACCGGCAAAGGCCGCAAGAGGAAGCGCCGTGGGTGAGAAGTTATGGATGGGTGAGAAGTTTGGGGTGGCTGGGGTTGAAGGCTGGGTGGCTGGGGCTGAGTCCGCGAAGCCCCGGCCCAGACGCACAAAATAAGGTGGCGCAACCGAAAGTCGATGGTCGTCTGGCCGGGGCTTGCGCAAAGCCTCCAGCCCCAGCCACCCGAAATAATCTTGCCACAAAAGATGGACACCCCCCGGTCCCCCTGCTTCTCCTGTTCATCACTCCGATCCGCTGACGCTCTTGGACCTGCGAAACGCCGTGATGGTCTGCCCCATCCGCTGCTTGAAGACCATGCTCAGATATTCGCTGTGATTGAAGCCGGTGCGATCCGCGATCTCCGGCAGTGACAGCTTCGTGTCAACAAGCAGTTGCTTGACCCGTTCCAGCCGCACCCCCAGAATCACATCGTGAATCGAGCGCGCCATCAGGCCGCGAAAACGCCGCTGAAGCACCGAGCGCGAGACGCCGCTCGTCTGGACCACATCATCAACGCCGATGCCTTCGCACGCATGTTGACGGATGAAGTGAATCGCCTCGGCGACGACCGAATCGTTGATCGCGGTGACTTCGGTGGACATGCGCGTGACGATGCCGCGCGGCGGAACATATTTTTCATAGAACGCGGGCTTGCGGCCTTTCATCAGTTCATCAAGCAGCTTGGCCGCTTCGTAACCAATGCGCTCGGAATCGGGAATCACGCTGGTCAGCGGAGGGTTGCACAGCTCGCAAGCCACATCGTTGTCAACGCCGATCACCGCCACCTGCTCAGGCACCGCCACGCCGACACGGCGGCAGGCATCGAGCAACTGCACCGCGCGGAAATCATTGCTCGTCATCACCCCCACCGGCTTGGGTAGATCGCGCACCCATTGCGACACGCGCTCGAGCTCGGCCTCCCACTGCGGCGGCCCCTGATGCCTCACCGCCTGGCCCGGATTCTGAAACACATCGCACTTGTACCCCCTGGCCGTCACCGTCGAGACGAACCCCAGTTGCCGCCGCGCCGACCAGTCGATGCCTTCGAACCCCAGGTAGCCGAAATGGGTGAAGGCCCGTTCGAGCAGATGTTCGGCCGCCTGCCTGCCGATCATGTGGTGATCGTTGTAGATCAGCGGCAGACCCAGGCCGATGACCTCCTCATTCAGATCCACAGTCGGAATCTTCGTCGCCACAATCATCTTCGCCATCTCCGGTGAAGAGGCCCGCGAGATGATGCCATCCCCCTTCCACCCCTTGAGCCACGGCGGCGGCGGATCGTAAAGCGACCGCTGCTCCAGATAAACCGACCAGGGACCGTTTTCACGAATGTATTGACCGATTCCCTGAAGCACGCCGCGCCCGTAGGCCAGCGAAGTTTCCACGATCAACGCCACATGCGGCGGCCCGGTGCGACGGCGAACCGCCCCCGTTTTCGCCTGCGGCCTGCGGTTTGGCGCGGAAGCGGAATGTTTCTTCCTGGCGGACCTGATCTTGCTCATAAGTGATTGCATTCTAGGCAATCATCGACCGAAATGTATAGGGTGGCGCCCACAGCCGCGACGTAACACGTCGCGGACGTGAACAACCTCAAGGGTGGTGACATTCACCTTGCGTCACCAGCCTCGAACGCGCCCGCGCGCACCTTCATCGTTCATCTTTCGCGCAATCGACCGCTCCTTCAGGCTGTTC
>CAZYPK010000273.1:0-3158 GCA_964649195.1 uncultured Phycisphaeraceae bacterium | reverse complement strand
CTGATGGTTCGCCTGCCGCGCGAGTTTCGTTTGCTCAGGCCCCCAAAGCGGGGCCGTCGCAAACGAATCGGCTCGGCGGGAGCCTCGCCCTCCCGGCGGGAGGCTTCCGCTCTCCCGCCGTATGCTTTTACCTTGTGATGCCATGCGGCCGCAGCGGTGAAACCGCTCGCGTGCGGGTAAGATGCGTTTCCGATGCGATCGAGCTTTGTCACGCCAACCCGTCTGTTGCTGCTGGTGCTGGCCTTTCTGGTGTATGCATCGTTTGCCCGATTGGAAGTGGCGGTTTCGATCGCTTCGCCGCCGCGCGATGCGGTGCGGTTCGTGCTGGGGCCGGCCACCTTGCCGCTGCATGCCCTGGCCGCCTCGCTGCGCGGTGATGATGCGTTGCCGGTGGCGACGATGGATCCCGGCGAACTGGCGGAGGAGAATCGCAGGCTTCTGCAATACGCCCGGCAACTGGAGGATCGGCTTCGCATCGCCCAGGATCGCATCGGTGAACTGGCGCAGATGCGAAACAGCGGCGCGTTGAAGCTGGAGGGCGTTCGTCTCGTTGATGCGGGGGTGACCAGTTGGCAGGGCGGGGCGATGCCGATGCTTTCGATCAATCGCGGCAGCGGCGACGGCATCGAGCCGGGCATGGTGGTGGCGTCGGGTGCGAACCTGATCGGCCGGGTGGCGAAGGTTTCCGCGGGCGGCGCGACGGTGTCGCTGATCAATGCGCCGGGCACGCTGCTGGATGTTCGCATTCTTCCTCCTTCGACGGGGCCGGTGCCGCATGAAGTCGTGCTCCAATGTCAGCCGATGCAGGGCAGCGAGACGTTCTGGGCCGAGGCGGCGCAAAGCGATCCGGTTCAGGCGGGCGATCTGGCCCACCTGCGACTGGCGGACAACTCACTGGCAACGCAGATGCGCTGGCGCGACGAGGCGGCGGGCATGATCGTCGGCCAGGTGGTGCGCGTGGAGGATCACCCCTCCGATCCCAAGCTGCGAACGCGCGTGCTCATCGAGCCGCGCCGAAAACTGCAAAACCTCACGCGCGTCGTCGTGCTCGTGCCCCAATGAAGCTCAGAACCTGAGTTCGGGATAAGAGCGAGCCGCGACGTAACACGTCGCGGACGTGAACGGCCTGAAGACATACGAGGCAGCGCGGTGAATGGGCAGCCTCTGTCCTGCGTTCCAATCTTTCCTGTGTTCCACGGTTTTCGAGGTCTTTCATCACCGCGCGATTTCCTCTTCTTCAGGTCGTTCACGTCCGCGACTCGTTGAGTCGCGGCTATGGTTGATTTGACTATGCTACCGCTGATCGCGACGGAACTGCTTTCGTACGATCTGGGAGTGTTCGTCCGGCATGCGGTGGCTGGTCTTTTTCATCTTCACTTTCGTTCTGCTGACGCTTGAGGTCGGGTTGCGCCCGCTTTGGGCGCTGCCCGTCGGCCCTTATCGCGATGCCGCTCCGAGCCTGCTCCTGATTCTGGGCATCTTCATCAGCATCAACGCCTCGGCAGGCGTCGTCATCACCGCCATGCTGCTGCTCGGGGCGCTGTGCGATCTCACGCAGTCCGTCGGCAAGCTCGAACCGGTGCGGGAAATCGTGCTGCTGGGGCCCGCCGCACTGGGCTTCTTCCTGGGCGGACTGCTCACGCTCCGACTGCGAACCCTCGTCTTCCGCGACTCGATCATCACGCTCGTCGTCATGACCTTCACCGTCGGGCTGTTCATCCATCCGGCCACGGTGCTGATCATCGGTGCGCGGGCGTGGCTGCCCACTGATTCGATCCCCGACTGGCATGTCGCCAGTCAGCTCATGCAGCGGGCGATGAGCGTGATTTACTCGGCGGTTGTCGCGGTTCCGCTGGGCATGTTGCTCAAGCGCAGCCGTCGCTCGTGGCAGTTTCACGCCTCGCGCGGCGCATCGATGCTCGGAGCCTGAGAACTTATTCCGGGTGGCTGGGGCTGAGGCTCTGCGAAGCCCCGGCTCCCCTGGTTCACCTTGCCGGGGCTTCGCAGAGCCTCAGCCCCAGCCACCCAAAGGTTCTCAGGCTCTCGGCTGAGATGATGACCCAACGATCTCACCTGGCCGGCATGGTCGGTTGTCCCTGCGCCATCGATACCGCCAGCCGTATCGCCGCTTTCATGCTGCCTGCGTCGGCTTTGTTCTTGCCGACGATGTCGAACGCGGTGCCGTGATCGACGCTCGTGCGAATGATCGGCAACCCGAGCGTCAGATTCACGGCTTCCTCAAAAGCCAGCAGCTTCACCGGAATGAGTCCCTGATCGTGATACATCGCCACGACGAGGTCGTACCTGCCGGCGACCGCGTCGCGGAAGATGGTGTCGCCGGGGAAGGGACCATGCACATCGATGCCTGCCTGCCTGGCGACCTGAATGGCGGGGGTGATGATGCGGGCCTCCTCGTCGCCGAACTGGCCGTTTTCCGACGCATGAGGATTCAGGCCGCACACGGCGATGCGAGGCTTCCTGACCCCCATGCGGATCATCGCATCGTTGCCCAGGTCGATGGGGTCAAACACCGCGCCGATGGTCAGCGTGTTGCGGACCTCCATTAACGGAATGTGCACGGTGGCCAGGGCGACATTGAGCTTCGGTGAATTGAACATCATCACCGAGCGTTTCGATTTCGTTCTGGCCTGTAGAAACTCGGTGTGGCCGGGATACCGGCAGCCGGTGAGCGTCCATGATTCCTTGCAGATGGGCGCGGTGACGATGGCATCGATGCGGCCGTCACCGCCTGGGGGCTTCAGCGCGGCGACGAGGGCGTCATCAAGAAATCTCAGTGAAGCCTGGCCGCCTTGTTTGGTGGGGCGATGCACCGCGCTGCCGAGCATGGAATATTCGTCATAGTCGAGAACGACGACATCATGCACCAGATCGTATGTTGCGCGCGGGCTGTCGTGTTGCAGGCGCCACCAGAAGGGGTCGATTTCCGCAAGGTCGGCCGCATAGCTGATCAGTTCGTTCATGCCGAAGACGACGTGGCGCGCCAGCCTTCGAATCTGCGGATCGGCCAATGCCTTGACGACCACCTCCGGCCCGATGCCGGCCGGCTCGCCCATGGTGATGCCGATCACCGGTCGGCGGACCCCTATCAGCTTTCAGCTGGAGTCGGGAGTCAGGAGCGACCTGCTTGCCGGTGCTGG
>CAZYPK010000272.1:0-3162 GCA_964649195.1 uncultured Phycisphaeraceae bacterium | reverse complement strand
CTCAAACCATGTCCCGGTCGTCTTCGCGTTCCACGATCCTCCGCATGACGAACACGCCGGCTCTCCGTTCATCTCCGCGACGTGTTACGTCGCGGCTGTTATCCCGCCCTTCACAGCAACCCTCCCGCCCCTTTCACGCTGTGCGGATCGCGTGCCGGGGAGACGATCGTCTCGCCCAGTCGCCGTTTGCCGTCGAGGTTGGCCGGCAGCTTGATGGTGAATGTCGTGCCTTGTTTGGGTTCGCTCCAGACCTCGATCCTGCCGCCATGTTCATCGACGATTTTCCTGGTCACCACCAGGCCCAGGCCGGTGCCTTTGAGACCCTTGGTCGAATGGAACGGCTGAAACAGGTTGCGCTTGGTCTGCTTGTCCATGCCTTCGCCGTTGTCGTTCACGCTGATGCGAACCTCCTGTTTCACCGCGTCATATTCGGCGCGCACCGTCACCACACCCGTCAGCGGCGACACCGCCTCCAGACCGTTGTTCACCAGGTTGAGCATCGCCTGCTCGATGCCGCCGGCATCCAGCGGCACCGGCGGCATGTCGTCATCCACATCCGTGATCAGCGCCACCTTCTTCGTGTCGAACTGCCGCTGCATCAGCGCCAGCACATCCTCGATCACCCGCTTGAGATTCGTCAGCTCCAGCTCCGGCTCGCGCTGCTTGCTGAAGGCGAGCATGTTCATGGTGAGCTGGCTGATGCGCTCCAGGTTGCGGGCGCAGATTTCCCAGCCGCCCTTGATCGTCTCCATGCTCTGCTTGCGGAAGCCGAGCTCGACGACCTCCGCGCCGCCGCGGATGCCCTGGATGATGTTCTTGATCGAGTGCGAAAGCGACGCCACCGTCTGCCCCGTCGCCGCCAGCCGTTCCTCCTGTAGCCGCCTCGTGTATTTCTCCGCATTGGCCAGCGCCAGCCCGGTCTGCACCCCGATCGCGTTGAGCAGCAGAAGCTGATCTTCCGTGTAGGTGTAGTTGTTGATCTTGCTGTCCAGATGGATGACGCCGAAGATGCGGTCCTTGAACTTGATCGGCACGCAAAGCGCCGAGCGGATGCCGTACCGCTGCACGCTGTCGTGGCTGGAGAAACGCTGATCGGTCATCGCGTTGCTCGACAGCACGCCTTCGCCTTTGAGCATCACATGCTGCACGATCGTCCTGCTCACCGTGATCGGCGCCTCCTCCCGCTGCTTGCCCAAAGGCGGCACGCGATGCCTCACCACCACCGGCTCAGGCTTGTCCATCGGCTCGTCCTGCAACAGGATAAACCCGCGATCCGCACGGAAATACTCGAAGATCACATCCATCACGTTCTCAAGCAGCGTCTGCTTATCGACCACCGTGCCGATGAGCTGCGTCAGGTGAAACAGAACCTTCAGATGCTGCGCCGCCGCCTCCGAAGGCTCCGGCACCGCCATGATCACCGAGTCGTCATTGCTCGCCGCCGTCCGCTCCACCGTGATGTCCATCGAACCGGGCTTGGCGATCTTCACCGGACTCTTCCGCTTCACCGGCTTGGTCTCGTCACGCCCGAACATCAGGATCGTGTTCCCCGTGCGAATCTGATCGCCAGGCTGAAGCAGCCGCTGCTCGATCACCCGGCGGCCGTTCACGAACGTCCCGTTGTTGCTCTTGAGATCATCGATGTACCACCGCCCGTCATCCGGCGTCAGCTGCGCATGCCGCCGCGACATCGTCTGATCCGTCAGCGGCAACGCCTCGCTGGACCGCCCCAATAGCTGCGGCTCATCATCGGGCAGCTCAAACCGCCTGCCCTGGTCCGGCCCCTTGATGATCGTGAGAATGAGCATGATGCGTTTCCGTGGCGATGCGAATGCATCATTCCAAATAGGAAATGAGCAATCACCAATCAATGATAACCATTCGCCTTTTCGAGGTTCCGCGAAGGCGATTGGTCATTATTTATTGGTCATTATTCATTGCTTATTGAAAGGCATTGAAGGCGGGCAACGGATGCGATGGCCCGGCAAAATAAGAAATAAGCGATCGCAAATAAATAATAACCATTCGCCTTTTCACCTTTTCAAGGCTCCAGCAGAACCTTCACCACGCCCCTGCCTTTGGCGGCGCGCATCGCTTCGATGCCGTCGCTGAGGCGCGCCCGTTTGCTGATGAGGCTCAGCACGTCGATCCTGTTCTGCGACAGGGCGGCCAGCGCCTCGCTGAAGGGGCCGCACCGGCTGCCGATGAGTTCGATCTCGTGGATGACCAGCGGGGAGAGGTCCAGATGGGCGGGGACGGTGGCGGGCGAGACGGTGGTCTTGAGGACGATCTTGCCGCGCGGGCGGACCATCTTCATCGCGGTGACCAGGCCATCGGCCGAGCCGGTGCAATCGACGACGATGTCCTGATCGGCGCGCAGGCCCACCTCGTCAAGCAGGCGATGCTTGACGCCCCACTTCTCGCAGAGGGCGAGCTTTTCGGGATGCCTGCCCACCAGCCGCACGGTGGCGTTGAGCTGCGACATGACCTGGGCGCAGAGCAGGCCCAGCCGGCCGTCGCCCAGCACGGTGATGTAAGGCCGGCCTTCGATGGTCAGTTGCCGAAGAATCTGATAGGCGGCGGCGAGCGGCTCGGTGAAGACCGCGCGATCATCATCCACGCCGGCGGGCACCTCGAAGAGGTTGGTCACCGGCAGCGTGAACTTCTCCGCGAAGCAGCCGTCGCGGCCGGCGATGCCCAGCACGGTGCGGTTGCGGCAATGTTCGCGCAGGCCCTTCTGGCACATGTCGCACTTGCCGCACACGCAGTTGATCGATCCGACGACGCGCCTGCCGACCCAGTTCTTCGCGTTCTTGCCGGTGCATTCCTCGACGATGCCGACGAACTCGTGCCCCAGCACGCCGCTGAACCCCATGTAGCCCCGGCAGATTTCCAGGTCGGTGGAGCAGACGCCCATGCGGGTGGGGCGAATGACCGCCTCCCCGTGGCCGCCCTGTGCCGGGCGGGGTTCGGGGCGGGATGATTCGAGCGAAAGCTGTTTGCCGTCGAAAACCAGTGCGCGCAAGGGATCACTCCAGACATCAAGGGATGGATGCAATCATTATCGGCTGGTGAGAGGCGGAACAAGAGCGACGGGCCTTTCCCAGAGCCGCGACTCAACGAGTCGCGGACGTGAACGGAAAGAAGGGTGGTGATTGGCGC
>CAZYPK010000271.1:0-3164 GCA_964649195.1 uncultured Phycisphaeraceae bacterium | reverse complement strand
GCTCGGCGGGAGCCTCGCCCTCCCAGCGGGAGCCTCGCCCTCCCATATGCTTTTATCCCGGCTGGAGTCCCGGGCAAACAGTACACAACCTGGGGGCCAATAACCGATAAAACCAACATCAATCGCACCACACCAACACCCGCAGGCTGCCGTTTATTCAATCATGGCTGACGTACTGGACCAATCCGAAGTCGATGCGCTGCTCGCCGCCGTGGATTCCGGCGAGGTCGAGGCGAATCAGGAAGCGGCGCAGATCAGAATCTTTTCGCGCCATCGCGGCTCCGCCACCGATGTCGAGGTGCGCTCCTACGACTTCAAGCGGCCCGAGCGCGTCTCCAAGGATCAGATGCGGGCCTTGGAAAACCTGCACGAAGGCTTCTCCCGGAACTTCGGCGCAGCCCTCTCCGGTTTTCTGCGGACCATCGTCGAATGCAAGGTCGCCAACATCGAGCAGATGACCTTCAGCGAGTTCACCCATTCGCTGCCCAACCCGACCAGCTTCAACCTGCTCAAGCCCGAACCCCTCGAAGGCTCGGTCTGCTTCGAGATCAGCCCGCTGATCATTTACCCGATCATCGACCGGCTGCTGGGCGGCTCCAACGCGGACCTCTTCATCCCCCAGCGCCCGCTCACCGCCATCGAGATTCGACTGGTCAACAAGATCATCACCCGCGCCATCGCCTGCCTTCAGGACGCCTGGGCCAACGTCATCGCCCTGACCATCGTGCAGGGGGACACGGAAAGCAACCCGCAGCTTGTGCAGATCGTGCCGCCCAACGAGGTCGTGGTGGTCGTCGGCTTCGAGCTGAAAATGGGAGGCAGGGCGGGCACGATGAGCCTGTGCATTCCGTACAACGTCATCGAGCCTGTCGTTGAAAAACTCAGCGCCCAGACCTGGGCCGCCTACAAGCGAGGCCAGAGCGATGTGCAGAACCGCAGGCGCGTCGCCTACCAGCTCGACGGCGCCAAGGTGCAGCTCACCGGCATCCTCGCCAACACCACCATCAAACTCAGCGAACTGATGAACCTCGAAGTCGGCGACATCATCATGACCGAAAAACCGGCCACCGCCCCGCTGGCCCTGCTGGTCAAAGGCAAACGCAAATACATCGGCCAGATCGGCCAGTTCAAAGGCAACCGCGCCTTCAAGGTGCTCCGAAAAATCGGCGCAAAGGATCGGGTGTAGAGGGGGCAGGGAACAGGGAACAGGGGAACAGGAGACAGGGGACAGGGAACAGGGACAGGGGACAGGGGACAGGAGACAGGGGACAGGAGACAGGAAACAATTCGTAGCCGCAGCGTCCTCGCTGCGCGTCTGCGGAACAGGAAACAGGAGACACAAAGTCTTCATTGCTTAAAGCTGATAGCTGAAAGCTGATAGCTTTTTCACAAGGATGTGACCCATGCGATACCTGCTTTTTCTCTGTGCGGCACTGGTGTTTCTGGGGCTGATGGGCATGAGCGGCTATCTGCCGGTCACACCCAGCAGGACCATCAGCGGCAAGCCTGCGATGGCCTTGGGATTGCTCTGCCTGATCGCCGCCGGTGCGGGGTTCATGCTTGCCGGTCAGTGGATGTGAGTTGCGATGTGACACATCGCGGAGGCGAACCGCCTCAAGGGTGACGGCGGTGGTGCGCTCATGGCGGCGCGTCCCGCTCCTGCGGTTTTCATTTCACGTCCGCGCCGCATTCGGGGCATTGCGGCGCGGTGGCGCCCCGAAGGTCGTAGCCGCAGCGGGGGCAGGCCGGCAGCACCTTGCCGGTGAGCAGGTACTGAAGCAGGACGCGAAACTCTTCGCGAATCTGACGGCAGAAAAAGATGTAGAAAACCGGAATGCACAGAATCAGGACCCCCGCGATGATGGCCAGGGCGACGCCCGCGGGCAGGATGAACTGGGCCGCGATGCCCGCCATGTAGGAAATCATGATCCCGCGAAAGGAGGCCGACAGCAGCGTCTTGCGAAGCAGCGCAGGCGGCGCGAACGAAAGCAGCAAATCCTCGCGCTGCTCCGGCGAGAAATGTTCGAGCTCAGGCAGCGAACGAAGCGATCGTTGAAGCGACATGAGGTTTGATGGTGAAGGTGAAGGATGAAATGGTCAGCGTTGCCGGGGGGTTGAAAAGTTTTGGGTGGTTGAAAAGTTTTGGGTGGCTGGGGCTGAGTCCGCGAAGCCCCGGCCCAGGCGCACGAAGCAAGGTGGCGCAACTGAAAGTCGATGGTCACCTGGCCGGGGCTTGCGCAGAGCTTCAGCCCCAGCCACCCGAGACGGCCTCAGCCCCACCCGAGACAGACTCAGCTCCAGCCACTCCTCCGGCTCCTCTGGCTCCTTCGGCTCCTCCGGCTCATCTCACCGGACCGTCACGCGGGGTAGTCGGCCTTTTGCGCCCAGTCGAGGTCGTAGGTGCCGGGGATGCCTTGGTACTCGCGGGGGAAGATGTAATCCTTGCGAAGCGGGTGGCCTTCCCAATCCTCCGGCAGCAGGATGCGGCGAAGATCGGTGTGGCCTTCGAAGATGACGCCCATCAGGTCGAACGCCTCGCGCTCGTGCCAGTCGGCGGCAGGCCAGATATCCATCACGCTGCAAACCGCCGGGTTGTCACGATCGATGAACACCTTCACCGCAAACTCGTGACGCATCCGCATCGAACGCAGGTCATACACCACCGCCAGCAGATTGTCGGCGACGTAATCCACGGCGGTCAGGCAGAGCAGGAAATCAAAATCCAGCGATGAATCATTTCTGAGGTGTTCCGCGAGCACTCGCCAGTCCTTCGCGTTGATGTGAACGCGCGGGTGCTTGTCATCGGCAAGCGATTCGAGAATGATCGAGCCATGCTTGTCCGCAATCCGCTGGGCGATTTGAATGGGTGTCATGGAGGACATCCTAACATCAGGGAATCGAAATCGGCAAGGCGATTGGCGGCTATCACAGGGTAAAAACATATGGGAGAGCGAGGCTCCCGCCGGGAGGGCGAGGCTCCCGCCGAGCCGATTCGTTTGCGACGGCCCCGCTTTGGGGGCCGGAGCAAACGAAACTCGCGCGGCAGGCGAACGATCAGGCATGATCCCCGGCCGCGCGATTTTCGTTTGCTTCAGCCCGTGGACGGGCTTCGCAAACGAATCGGCTCGGCGGGAGCCTCGCCCTCCCAGCGGGAGCCTCGCCCT
>CAZYPK010000270.1:0-3306 GCA_964649195.1 uncultured Phycisphaeraceae bacterium | reverse complement strand
CACAATGATCCGACGCTGCTGTTCACCAACGCGGGCATGAACCAGTTCAAGCCTTATTTTCTGGGCACCGAGCAGTCGCCCTGGAAGCGCGTGGCCAACACGCAGAAGTGCATCCGCGCCGGCGGCAAGCACAACGACCTCGATGATGTCGGCCGCAGCCGCCGCCATCACACCTTCTTCGAGATGCTCGGCAACTGGTCCTTCGGCGACTACTTCAAGCTCGGCGCCATCCAGATGGCGTGGGAACTGCTCACGAAAATCTACAAGCTCCCCCCGGAACGTCTGCACGTCTCCTGCTTCGAAGGCGACGAGGCCAACGGCATCCCGCGCGACACCGAAGCCGCCGACATCTGGCGAAAGGTCGCCCACTGGGAACAATTCGGCCTCAAGTCCGACGACCACATCCACTACTTCGGCAAGGACAACTTCTGGGAAATGGGCGACACCGGCCCCTGCGGCCCCTGCACCGAAATCTACATCGACCGTCGCCCCTCGGAAGAGATCGCCGCTGATCTGAAGGCGGGCAGGCGCGCCCCGGTCAACGCCGAGGACCCGCGCGTGATGGAGATATGGAACCTCGTCTTCATCCAGTTCAACCGCAATTTTCCCGGGGCAGGCAAGTCGCTCACCGTGCTGCCTTCGCAGCACGTCGATACCGGCATGGGCTTCGAGCGCATCACGCAGGTCATCCAGAACGTGGACAGCAACTTCGGCATCGACCTGTGGAACCCGTTCTTTGCGAAAATCAGCGAGATCAGCGGGCACAAATACACCGGCGCCTTTCCGCCCACGAACAGCGTCGATCCGATCGCCGAGGCTGCCAACCCGCAGCTTCGCATCGATATCGCCTTCCGCGTCATCGCCGACCATGCGCGGTGTCTGACGTTCGCCCTGACCGATGGCGCGATGCCCTCGAACGAAGGTCGCGGCTACGTGCTGCGGAGAATCCTCCGCCGCGCGGTGACGTTCGGCTACCTGAAGCTGGGCATCAAGGAACCGTTCATGCACCAGCTCGTCGATGTCGTCGTCGAAGCGATGGGCGAAGCGTTCCCGGAATTGAAAAAGAACCCCGCAAACGTCGCGGCGATTCTGCATGATGAGGAAGTCAGCTTCGGAAAGACGATCGAGCGCGGCGTGGCGCTCTTTGAAGAAGCCGCATCGCGCGCCACATCATCAACAAAAGCCCACGCACTCCCGTGCGTGGGTTCCGACGACGCCTTCAATCTCTACACCACCTTCGGCTTCCCCCTCGACCTCACCGATGTCATGGCCCAGGAGCGCGGCATGACCGTCGATCACGAAGGCGTCAAGAAGCTGATGGAAAAGCACGCCGACATCTCGCGTGGCGGCGACGCCTCCGCCGACGCCACGCAATCCCTCCTCGAAATCGTCCAGCAATCCAAGCTCCCCCCCACCGAGTTCCACGGCTACACCCAGACCCAAATGGATGCCGTCACCTGCGTACACCTGTTCAAACTCGAGCCGCCAGGCACGGGGACTTCAAGTCCCCGTGCCGCTTCAAGTTCCCGTGCCGCCGGCGTCTATGTCCCCGTCGATCTCGCCAAGCGCGGCGACAAGGTCGCCCTCGTCCTCGACCGCACCTGCTTCTACGCCGAGTCCGGCGGACAGGTCGGCGACACCGGCGCCATCGAGAACCACTATCACGCCGTCGTCACCGTCGAGAACACCATCAAAATCGGCGATGTCTTCTTCCACCTGGGCACCGTCACCACCGCAGCCCCCGGCGGCGAAGGTTTCGTCTGCGCCTCGGGCGATTCCAAGCCGCATCGGCTTCAGGTCGATGAACCCCGCCGGGCGAAGATCGCGGCCAATCACACGATGACCCACACGATGAATCACAAGCTGCGCGCCATCCTGGGCGATCACGTCATGCAGAAAGGCTCGCTCGTCGATGATGAAAAAACCCGCTTCGACTTCGCACACCACGCGGCACTCTCCGAGTCGGAAGTGGCGAAGATCGAGGAACGGGTCAATGCCGACATCGCCGCCGATCTGACGGTGAACTGGGAATACGCCCCGCAGACCGATGCGCTGAAGATCAACAGCCTCCGCGCCGTGTTCGGCGAGAAGTATCCGCCCTCCGTGCGCGTCGTCTCCATCGGCCCGCGCGTCGAGTCGCTGCTGGCCGAGCCTGCGAAGGAGGAATGGATCGATTACTCGATCGAGTTCTGCGGCGGCACGCACCTGGCCAAAACCGGCGATGCCGAGGGATTCTCGATCATCAGCGAGGAAGCGGTTTCCAAAGGTGTTCGCCGCATCACCGCGATCACCGGCGCAGCGGCGCACCAGGCGACGGCCAACGGCGAGCGGCTGCTGTCGCGCGTCACCGCCTTGAAGGGCGCATCGCCCGAGCAGCTCGCCGAGCTGCCCGCGCTGGCGACGACGGTGGCCCAGGTCACGGCCCAGTTGAGCGACCAGCCGCTGCCGATGCTGCTGCGCAACAAGGTTCGCGCCGGCCTTGCGGAGTTGCAGAAGATCGTGAAGGAAGCGGAAAAGGCCAGGAACAAAGCCGCGGCAGGCGATGCGGTCGAAGCGGCCCGCGCCCTGGCGAATTCGCTCGATGGCGCGATCCTCGTCGCCTCCATCCCCGGCCTCGACGGCGATGACCTGCGCACCGCGATGGATGTGATCCGCAAAAAAAAGCCCGACTCCGCGCTGCTGCTCGGCAGCGTCGCCCCCGGCGGCGACAAGGTGTCCTTCGTCGCCTCCGTGCCCGAAGCGCTGATCAAGAAGGGCCTCAAGGCCGGCGACTGGGTGCGCGAAGTCGCCAAAGCCGCAGGCGGCGGCGGCGGCGGAAGGCCGGACATGGCGCAGGCCGGCGGCAAAGACCCGGCGAAACTGGAAGAGGCGCTGGAGGTCGGCCGCACGTTCGCGGCGGGAAAGGTGTGAGGAGCGATCGATGAGCCGCGACGTAACACGTCACGGAGACGCACGACCACCAAAGGCGCCGGGTTGAACCTTTGATGAACGACAACGAACGCGGTGGGGCCGGGGGTGAACGGTTGAGGCCGATGAAATAATGCGCGATCAATCGCGCTGTCGATCTTCGGCCGCGAACCCCGCGTGCTCTTCACACCTCTTGATTGCGTTCACGTCCGCGACTCGTTGAGTCGCGGCTCTGTCACAGCCGCGACGTGACACGTCGCGGACGCCCTCAGCCTGATGGGGTGTTTGATCGCGCTGTCGATCTTCGGCCGCGAACCCCGCGTGCTCTTCACACGTCTTGGTTGCGTTCACGTCCGCGACTCGTTGAGTCGCGGCTCTGTCACAGCCGCGACGTAACAC
>CAZYPK010000269.1:0-3332 GCA_964649195.1 uncultured Phycisphaeraceae bacterium | reverse complement strand
GAAGGCTGAAGGTCGCCGGGCCGGGGCTTGCGCAAAGCCTCAGCCCCAGCCACCCTCCGAAGTTTGCGCCTCCGCCCCAGCCATCACCTCACATCTTCCCGATCATCCGATACGATGAGCGCTTCCCTGAATTGAGATTTTCTTCATGCCTGATCGACCGATTCTCATCACCGGCTGCGCCGGCTTCATCGGATCCACGCTCACCGACCGTCTGCTGGCGATGGGGCGTCGCGTGGCGGGATTCGACAACTTCTGCGACTTCTACAGCGAAGACCTCAAGCGAAAGAACCTCGCCGCCGCGATGGGGCACGACCGTTTCGAGCTGATCGAGGCGGACCTGCGCGACCGTGACGCGGTGCTGGAGGCATTCGCCCGGACGAAGCCGGAGGCGGTGATTCATCTGGCCGCGATGGCCGGTGTGCGGCCATCGATCGAGCGGCCGGCGTACTACACGGCGGTCAACATCGACGGCACGGTGAACCTGCTCGATGGCGCGGTGGCCGCCGATGTCCGACGGTTCCTGTTCACCTCCAGCTCCAGCGTCTATGGCAACAACCCCAAAACGCCTTTCAGCGAGAGCGATGCGGTCGATCACCCCATCAGCCCCTACGCGGCCACGAAGAAGGCGGGCGAACTGCTCTGTTATTCGTACCACCATCTGCACAAGCTGCCTATTTTCTGCCTGAGACTTTTCACCGTCTTCGGTCCCCGGCAGAGGCCCGATCTGGCGATCGGAAAGTTCCTGCGCCTGGCGAAGGAAGGCAGGCCGATCCCGATGTTCGGCGACGGCTCGACCAGCCGCGATTACACCTTCATCGATGACATCGTTTCCGGCTACTGCTCGGCGTTGGAACGCTGCGGCTGGCCGAGCCTGCCCGGCTACCGCATCTACAACATCGGCGGCAACCACCCGGTCAGCCTCGGCGAAATGATCGACATCATCGGCCAGGTCACCGGTCAGCGCATCACCATCGACCGCAAGCCGATGCAGCCGGGCGATGTCGAACGCACCTATGCCGACCTGACCCGCAGCCACGCGGAACTGGGCTACGCCCCCGGAACGACGCTGGCCGAAGGCATCGCCAGGCAGTGGCGGTGGATGAACGGGGGGTAGTCGCCTTGTTGGGGGCATACGAAATGGAGTCAGGCACGAAGGCACGGAGGGGGTAGTCGCCTTGTTGGGGCTATGATTTGCAGATGCGGATCGAAGCACCCATGCGGAATCACAGCCATGTCATTGACGATTCAAATTGAATTGCCCCCGGACATCGAACAACGGCTGCGCTCGCAAGATCTCAACCTTGACGCACAGGCCAAGGAAGCGTTCATGCTCGAATTGTTCCGACAAGGCCGCCTTTCAAGAAATGATCTTGGCCGGGCGCTGAGTCTGGATCGTCATGAAACGGAGGGGCTGCTGGTGCGTCATCATATCTTTACAGATGCGGTGACACATGAAGATGTGGATGGCGATGTGGCGGAGTTGGAACGGCTGCTAAGGAATCCACTCTGATGCTGGTCATCTCTGAAAGTTTGCCGTTGATTGCCTTGATCAACTTTGAGGCGCTCAAGCAAACCGACTTCTGGATCGCACCCGAGTTCCTCGACGCGCGACTTGCACGATTCCATGCCGACAAGGAATCAACATGACCCTGCTGGCATCGGGACTGATGGGCATGCGCGGGCTGGCTTCTCTGGGGCTGATCTATTTGCTGGTGTTTTCGGTGTTGGCAGCGACCATCGTATGGACCATCGTGGTCTATATGAAGCTGAAAAATGCACGCCATCGCTGGTCCTGGACTTTGCTTTCGATCATTCCAGCATTTGCAGTCTTCGTTGTTGTCGCAGTCGCAGTTTTTGTGATCATCGGGCCGATACTTTGAAACGGCTCCGCGCGGTCCGGGAGCGCCCCGGAACAAGCCTCTGCTCCGCGGCTAAACGGGCCATCGCCATTCAATGGGTGCGCCCATTTTTTGTGGCAATATATTATTCCGGGTGGCTGGGGCTGAAGGCTCTGCGCAAGCCCCGGCCCAGGCGACCATCAGCCTTCAGTGATGCCACCTTGCTTCGTGCGTCCGGGCCGGGGCTTCGCGGACTCAGCCCCAGCCACCCAAAACCTCTCAAACTCCGGGCGGGGCTTTGCGTTGCCACAAAGTATGGACACGCCTCATTCATTCGCCGCGCACTTCGCAGCCCTGATTGTCCGCGGCGGTCACGAACACTTCGCGCTCGGACAAACCGAACCGCGAGCGCAGATCATCCGCAAGACTTTGCGCCGTTGCTTCGCTTTCGGTGACAGCGTAGAGCGTCGGCCCCCAACTGCTTTGGCCCACGCCTTCGATGCCTTGCCGGCGGATGTGATTCACGATGCGCTCGAGCAAGGGGTCGGCGAAGATGCCGCCCTGGGCGGCGGCGAAGCATGTGCCCACGCGCTGCTGGAGCTCGTAGAGCGAGCGGCCAAACGAAGGCAGATCGCGCTCGATGATGGCGGGGAGGATGCCCATGAGCACGAGTCTGCACATCTGGCCGGTGACTTCCTGCGGGATGGGGGGCATCTTCGCAAAGGCCTGTTTTTCCGGCTTGCCGTGGATGCCGGTGAGCCGGTCGGGGCAGATCAGGACCAGACGCCAGTCGGGCGGGAATGATTGCTGCACGAGCATGGGGGAGAGGTCATCGTGGTGGCGTTTGCCGCCTTCGATGATGAGTCCGCCGTGGAAGAAGCCGTGGGCTCCGATGGCCGAGCGTGCCCCGCGTCCGACGAGCGAGGCCAGTTCGCTGACGCCCAGTTCCTCTTCATCATCGCGGGTGAAAAGTTTGGCGAGCGCGTGAGCGACGGCCATGGCGAGCTGCGTGCCGGTGCCCAGGCCGGTGTGGGAACGGGGAGCTTCGAGAATCTCGATGGCGGCGCCCTGAACGGCGATGGGCTGGCGCGATGAGAGGTCGCCGCGATTTTCGGGGCTGTTTTCAGGGTGATGTTCGGTCGCATCCTCTTCATGCAATCGCCGCGATCGTCGCGCGACGGACTGCGTGCCTGAACGTGTGGTCCGCTGCGCGGCCCAGTTGCCTGCGAAGGTGTGGGCGAAGGAGAGCGCCCGCTCGGCCATCGGTCCGGTGGCGGTGAAGCGATCGGAAGGCTCGACGCGGATGGC
Organism: uncultured Phycisphaeraceae bacterium; assembly: GCA_964649195.1. Lineage (GTDB taxonomy): Bacteria > Planctomycetota > Phycisphaerae > Phycisphaerales > Phycisphaeraceae > JTS-RE9. The sequence goes on along the minus strand of CAZYPK010000269.1, from coordinate 186 downwards.
GATGCGCGGCTGGCGCACCATGAGGCCGACGCCGCCGAACTGCCGGGCATCATCCCGGCTGTAGGCGAGCAGGCCGAAGTGGAGACGACATGGGGTTTGAACTTCAATCATGGGAAAAACATAAGTCTGCTCAAGCCCGATGGCGAGTCCGCGAGCCGTCGGGGTATCCGGGGTAAAATTTTCAAT
>CAZYPK010000268.1:0-3345 GCA_964649195.1 uncultured Phycisphaeraceae bacterium | reverse complement strand
GATGATCGTGCCTGATCGTTCGCCTGCCGCGCGAGTTTCGTTTGCTCAGGCCCCCAAAGCGGGGCCTTCGCAACCGAATCGGCTCGGCGGGAGCCTCGCCCTCCCAGCGGCGGGTGCGCCTGGGACCGGTGGCCGCGAAGCCCCGGCTCCCCCGGCTCTCCCGGCTCACCCGAATTGATATGCTTCCTCTCATGTCACGGTGGACCGAAGAACAATTCCTCGCCCTGCGAAAGGCCCATCAGCAGGTGTGCGATCGCATCGCCTGTGCGGCGGCAAAGAGCGGGCGATCCGCCGATGAAATCACGCTGGTCGCGGTGACCAAGTCGGTGACGATGGAACAGATCACCGCCCTGCTTTCGCTGGGCCGGATCGACCTGGGCGAGAACCGCGTGCAACAGTTGGAACAGCGGGCCAAGGCGATGGCCGGCTTGCCTTCCGATACACCCCCGCCGCGCTGGCACATGATCGGCCACCTTCAGCGGAACAAGGTGAAACAGGTCCTGCCCTGGGTCAGCCTCATTCACAGCGTCGATAGCCAGCGCCTCGCCGCCGAGATCGACCGCACTGCCGCCGCCATGAACGTGATCAGCGATGTGCTCATTCAGGTCAACATCGCCCAGGAGGAACGGAAACATGGACTGAGCATCGCTGACGCCCCGCAGCTCGCCCGGCAGGTCGCGGAGATGAAGCACCTTCGTCTGCGCGGGATCATGACGATGGCGCCCTACGCGGATGAGGGCGAAGCAAGCAGGCCGGTCTTCCGCGAGGCGGCGGCGTTGTTTTCACGGTTGGAATCGATGCTCGGATCGCCAACGCATTTCGACCGCCTGTCGATGGGCATGTCCAATGACTACGAAGTGGCCATCGAGGAAGGCGCGACGATCGTCCGCATCGGACGGGCGCTGTTTGAATGATGCATACGCCCCCGGCCCCAAAAAGATCAGAGATCAGGAATGTGAAATCTCAAATTTGAAATTTCAGATGTCCAACACCTGACCTCTGACCTCTGACTTCTGACCTCTGACTTCTTCCTGTCATCTCACTGCTGCTCCAACGCAGGCCCGAGGTTCGGTCGCTGCCGCGGCAGGTAGCGCACCGGCCGTGTCTCCGTCGCGTTGCCCTGGTCATCCTCCTTGGTCACGAGCATGCCATCGGCGGTGAAACGCTGCTTTTCGTCGCCCCGGTGGCGGGTCCAGCCCAGCGGTTTTCCCTCGTTGTCATAGGCGTATTCATCGCGCCAGTTCTTGGGCATGTCCAGCATGGGATCGACATAGTTGAGGCTCCTGACCGCATCGGCGTAATCGCAGATGGTGATGCGCTGCCGGGCGTCGTAGGTTCGCTTTTCGTTGTCGAGATAGAACGTGGTGACGAACGCAGGCGGCGAGTAGTGCGTGCCGTTGTGGACGAAGGCGCCGATATCGACGCGGTTGCCCGCCATGTCGCTGCCCGGTGAGATCGGGGCGCGTTCGTGATAGGGGATCAGCAGTTCGACCAGCGAGCCGGACTCGTTGAGCTTGTTGATTTTGATGCGGTCCGCATCGCCGCGCAGCACCGACCAGTGATAAGTGAGCGGCAGATCGTTCACATCCTTGCTCGGCTCGGCGCTGACGACCATCCGCCTCATGTATCGCATCGATCGCGCCACCCTTGCCACCACGACCGGCGTATCGAACAGCGCCTCACGATCGGCCGCATCGAAGTAGTCCACGCCAACCTTCGCCTTGTCCTCCTCGATGACCCGCAGCACCGCGATCGGAGGCAGCTTGTCCCTGGTGATCGACTGCGCCAGTTGGACCATCTTCAGCTCGTCGATGTTCTTTCCATCGAAGACCGTCGGATGCGCGGCGCCCGTGAGATAATCCCCCGGCTTCTGCACAGGCTTGTTCGACATGCGGAAAATCATCTGCACCGCAGGCATCAGCAGGCCGGACTTGATGAGCTGTTCCTTCACCTCCGGCCGCAGCGCGGCAAGGGTGGCGGCGACGGCGTTCATGAAGACGCGGTCGGAGCCGGAGGAGCCTTGCGAGATGATGACGAAGGGCGTGTTGGTGGAATAGACATCGCCATATCCGCCGCCGTCGCGGCCGTTGTGGCCGGGGTCGTGGTCGCGGTGTTCGGGGTAGAAGTAAAGATGGTTGCCCATGTACTGGGCGAAGAGAATGCCCGCTGTCCGCGCGTTGGTCAGCGCCATGCGGGGCTGGCTGCGCCAGTAGGGGCCGCTCACCATCGCGGTCGATGAATTGCCGATGGTGACGTGGTTGTAGAAGAACATCGTCTGCAAGCCGCTGTGCATGTTGCGGCTCCTGGGACCATTGGGACCGTCGGCGAACTCGACGCGGGTGATCTGCGGGAAGGCGCCGTAATCCATGTTGGAATGGTCGCCATCATGGTTGTCGTAGAGGTCGCCATGATTGCCTGCGGCGGTGCCCTGGGCGGCCCATTGACGAAGCAGATCGCCCGCCCCGCCGTAACCTTTGGCGATCGGCTCGACGGGTTTGGCGGCGGCGATGGGTGCGAAGAAGACGCGGAAGATGCCGACGCGCGGGTCCCACAGCGTGTTCTTCTCAGTCACCCACGCCTGTCCCTTTTCAACCGCGGCAGGCGTCACCTGCTGCTTCCATCCCGCATCGGGATCGGGCTTGTGCGCGCGGGCCTTCTCGACGACCTTCGCAAAGGCCTCGTTGCCCTTGAGCTTCTCAAAGTCCTTGTCGTTGACGATGTGGTTGACGTTGGTGAACCCCAGTTCCACCGCCTGCTCCAGCGCCTTGAGACCGTCGTCGATCTTGTCCTGCTGCACCAGGGCGCAGGCGAGGTTGTAATGGGCGGCGGCATCGAAAGGCGCCAGTTCGATGGCGGCGCGGCAGGTTTTTTCCGCCTCGGCAAACTCACGCTTCTGGAACTGTGCCGCGATGCGGGCGCTGAGCAGTTGATACTGCGCCTGAACGCGAGGCAGATCAAAAACATTGGGCTGCGGCTTCCTGGCCGGCTCATCCGCCGGCGCGGAGGCGCAGAGGATCAGGACACACAACAGCACGCGGGAGACGATCACTTTCATGTCGCGCCTTTCATATCGGATCGAATCGTGTCAGCGAACACCACCCCCTGCTTCTCGCAAGTTCCCCTGACTGCCATCGACATCTTACAACCCTTCGCCCGATCAATCGCCGATATGCATTGGGCGTGCAGGGCAAAAGCATATGGCGGGAGAACGGAAACCTCCGGCTGGGAGGGCGAGGCTCCCGCCGAGCCGTTCGTTTGCGAAGCCCGTCTGCGGGCTGAAGCAACCGAATCTGGGAGGGCGAGGCCACTGCATTCACGGTCTCATTTCCATCGGTTCACTGCAAA
>CAZYPK010000267.1:0-3348 GCA_964649195.1 uncultured Phycisphaeraceae bacterium | reverse complement strand
CTCACTTCGGCTGGCCGCATAAGAATTCTTGAGCATTTATAGCGTTGTAGTACTAGTATTGCTGGCCTGACCACGAATTTCAGTGTCGGTGTAAATATCGTGATTTCAGTCGGCATCACGGTTGCAGTGTCCGCGGTGGCATCAGGTTTCACTTATTGGTCATTCAGGAAAAAGTTGAGAATGCAATCCGAAGAATTGCAACGATTGCGCCAAGCGAAGGATGACTTGGAAAAGCAACTCGAAGCGGCCAACGGGATTTCTCGGAAAGGACAATTATGAGCATGACAATTTGGATCATCATCATCTCGGTGGGTACGACCATTAATTGGTTGATGCTTGTCTTCGTTGTTCCGAGGAATTTACTCAGCGTTTTTCGCTATCAGTTGTGGGCTCTTCGCGATGATCTGCTTACCGACATTTATGAGAAACGACTGCCGGCTGTTCCAGGAGTATGGCGGTTATTCCATGCCATCGAAGGCACAATTGCCCAAGCGCCCTCAATTACGTTCTGGCGATTTTTGTTTGTGCCGAAACCCTCTGCGGAAAAACGAGCCGAGTTGAGCGCGGTCATGGACGCTGCTTTTGCTCAAATGCATGAAGAACAGAAAAAGCTATTTGTGGACCGCATCGACACGTTCCGAATGATCTGCGTTCTTCACTTGGTCACAGGGTCACCTAGTGGATGGCCGTTCTACTGGTTCGTGAAATGCGCTGTCAGGATGGGTCAACTCAAGAAGTTCTTCCGGAATGGCAAAGACTGGTTCGGAAAGACTTTGCTTTCCTTGGATGAGCCGCAGACTCGAAAAGACCTATTCGCCTGCACGTGAATCTCGTCATGAACTCCGGCCTTGGGCCGGAGTTTTTGTTTGCACTCGACACTCGGACCGCAACTCAGTCGTAACCACCCGTTTTTGGCCACTTATACGGCATAAGGGGGTTAAGAGACCAACGGTCGAACACCGGACGGAAAACAAGAGAAGATTTATCATCCCTTCCCCGTCGTGCGCTTGAGCTGAATCACCCAGTCCGGTGTCTCATCGCGGTAGGCTTGCAGATGTTTCTGGCGGGAAAAGTAGTAGAGCGCGTTGCCGCCCTGGTAGAGGATGCCGACAAAGATCAGCAGCAGGTAGAACCAGAACATGATGTCCGCATAGATTTTGAGGATGGGCTCAAGCATCGGGCCCAGTTCGGGGGTCTGGGCGATTTCTTTTTCGTAGGGATTCGCTGCGGTTTTGCAGGTGGCCAGTTTCCAGAAGGCGTAGAGGACGATCAGGATCATGAGGGCGATCTGATTCCAGCCGAGGATGCGCGGGGCGCGGAGGTCGAAGGCGCGGAGCAGTTTCAGGCCGCGAAATTCGTTGTAGGAGAGAGCCGCCAGGACGCCGCCGAGGATGAGCGATTCGAGATCGAAGAATCCGATCAGCAGTGTGAGCATCGCGCAGATGGCCAGGCCCCAGCCATTGAAGGATGCCACGCGCAGCGCACGGCTGAGGCTGCCGGCGCGTTTTTCAGCGCCGGCCAGTTCCTCGAAGTGTGCAGCGGTGAGCGGGCTGGCCTGATCGGCAGGTGACGGCGGTGCAGAAGCGATGGGCGAAGGCGACGCGTTGGGCATGGCGGGTTTTTCTTATTCCCCTGCGTCGATTGCAGGATTTGGCGTGAACTCATTAAGCATTGAAATGAGCCACAGATGAACACAGACAAACACAGATGAAAAGCAATAGCGGTTTTGATCTGTGGTTATCTGTGTTCATCTGTGGTTTCAAATTCTGATGGACGACGTTCACATCAATCCTGCGATGAGAGTTGGAGCAGCCTCCGTTCGCCAAGGCGAACGGCTCAATATCAGACTGCGGTCGTCAGTTCCCATCCCTTGCGATATTCATCGTGCACCAGTTCGTTGGCCTTGTCATCATTGGTCACGCGCATGTTTTTCGCATCCCACTCAATGGGCCGTTTGGCGCGGATGGCGAGGTTGCCCATGAGCACGCCTTCGGTCATCGGCCCTGAATAGTCGAAGTTCGACAGCGCCATCTCCGGCTTGTTCGCCTTGATGGCGTTGAGCCATTCCATGTGGTGCATCAGTTCCATGTGGCCGTCGTTCTTGGCGGTGTTGCCTTCGTGGCGCGGGATGGTGACGGGGATCGCGGAGAAGTCGTCCATTGTCGCGCCGCTGAGAAACTGGCCGCCGCCCCAGTAGTGAGGGACGTAAAGCGTGTCCTTGTCGCCGACCATGATGGTGCCGTTGCGTGGCAGGTCCTTGAGTTTGACCAGTGCGGGGTCGGGTTTTTTGCCTGCCTCGTACCAGGTGAGTTTGCAGGGGACCATGTTGCCGCGCTGCGGGAAGTTGATGGAGGCAATCGCCCACTCGGGACCGACTTCCGCGAAGCGATCCGATGACTCGGCGGAAGCGCCGACCGGATCGCGGAGCCTCAGCGACCAGAAGGCCAGGTCCATGTTGTGGCAGCCCATGTCGCCCAGCGCCCCGGTGCCGAAGTCCCAGAACCCGCGCCACTTGAAAGGCAGATAGGCACTGTTGAAAGGACGCGGCGAACGCGGGCCAAGCCAGAGATCGAAGTTGACATGGCCCGGTGTTTTCGCGCCGGCGCCCGCCTTGTAGGCATCCATCGCCCGCTGTCCCTGCGGCCAGATCAGACCGGCACGATCGGTCCAGATGTGGACCTCGGTCACGTTGCCCAGTGCTCCGCCCTGGATCAGTTCGACGAGGCGACGGGTGTCGTTGTTCGCATGGCCCTGGTTGCCCATCTGCGTGCAGACCTTCATCTCACGGGCGGTCTTGGTGAGCAGCCGGGCTTCGGGGATGGAATGGGTCAGCGGCTTCTGGCAATAGACGTGCTTTCCGCGCTTCATCGTGTGCATGGCCGCGACGGCGTGAATGTGATCGGGGGTGGAGATGGTCACGCCGTCGATCGATTTTTCCTTGTCGAGCATGTCGCGGAAATCGACGTACTTCGCGGCCTTGTCGTAGCGTTTGAAGAGTCCCGCCGCGTTGTCCTGATCGACATCGCACAGGGCGATGATGTTTTCGCTGCCGCACATGGGCACATCGACCATGCCCTTGCCGCCGGCGCCGATGCCCGCGATGTTGAGCTTTTCATTGGCCCCCAGCACATTGCGGGTCACGCCCGGCAACAGCGTGACAACCGCGGCGGAAGAGGCCAGAAACCGGCGACGGGTGAATGAGCGATCGATCGACATACAGGCCCTTTCGTTGAGGAACGGTTCCTGATTCTAGTGCATCCCGAACCTGATCGCAGCGGCAGACGCGCAAAAAACCAGGGTAAAAGCATATGGCGGGAGAGCGGAAGCCTCCCGCTGGGAGGGCGAGGC
>CAZYPK010000266.1:0-3378 GCA_964649195.1 uncultured Phycisphaeraceae bacterium | reverse complement strand
CAGGTGACCATCGACTTTCAGTGGCGCCACCTTGCTTCGTGCGCCTGGGACCGGGAGCCGGGGCTTCGCGGACTCAGCCCCAGCCACCCGACGAATCCATCCTCATGACCACCCTCTGCATCATTCTCGCCCGTGCCGGCAGCAAAGGTTTCCCGGCCAAGAACATCGCCCTGCTCGATGGCAGACCGCTGCTGGCGCACACCATCGAGCACGCCCGCGCCGCTTCGCGCATCGATCACATGGTCGTCTCCACCGATGGGCCGGCCATCGCCGCCGTGGCCCGGGCCATGAACGTCCGCGTGATCGACCGGCCTGCATCACTGGCGGGGGACACGGCCACGGTCGATGCGGCGGCGCGCGATGGTGTGCTTCAGTTCGAGCGAAGCGACAACATCACCGCCGACGCCATCGTGATTCTCTACGGCAACGTGCCGCTGCGTCCGGCCGACCTGATCGATCGCGCCCTCCAAAAGCTCGAAGCCACCGGCTGCGACAGCGTGCAATCGGTTTATCCGGTGGGCAAGACGCATCCGTACTGGATGAAGAAACTCGGCGGCGAGAACGGCGATGCGCTCGAACATTACCAGCCCAATCACATCCATCGCAGGCAGGACCTGCCCCCGGTTTACATGCTCGACGGCGGCATCATCGCCGTCACGCGGCGGAGCCTGTTCACGGAATGCGAAGGTCAGCCTCACGCTTTTCTGGGCGATGATCGCCGCGCGGTGGTGACGCGGCCCGATGACGTCGTGGACATCGATTCGCCGCTCGATCTCGCCGTGGCACAGGCCATCACCGCGATGAAACGGCCATCCGCGTGCGCCGCTGCATCGCGGCAGCCTCTCACGATTCGCCAACGTGTAATCGGCCCGGAACAGGCGGCGTACATCATTGCCGAGCTGGGCGTGAATCATGATGGTTCACTCGATCGCGCCCTTGAGCTGACGCACGCAGCCAAGGCGGCCGGCGCCGATGCGGTCAAGATGCAACTCTTCGATCCGCGCCTGCTGCTCAGCAGCGAGGCGGCCCTGGCGGATTATCAGAAATCCAACGCCGAGGATGTGTTCGACATGCTTGCTTCGCTTCAGCTTGATGTGGAGGCGATGCGCCGGGTGCGGGAGGTCGCGCACGAACTGGGGCTGGGGTTTATCGTGACGCCTTTCAGCATCGAACTGGCCGATGACATGGCGGGCCTCAAGGTGGATGCGATCAAGATCGCCTCGCCGGACGCGGTGAATCTGCCGCTCATCGAAGCGATGCTCGCGCTGGGCAAGCCGATGCTGCTCTCGACGGGCGCCTGTGCGCTTGATGAGCTGACACCTGCGGTGCGACTGCTGCGGGATGCGCCTGCGGCGCTGCTCCACTGCGTGAGCGCTTATCCCGTCGCGCCGCAGCGTGCGGACCTGACGCGCATCGGCCGCCTGCGCGATCGCTTCGAATTGCCGGTCGGTTACTCCGATCACACCACCGATCCGCACAGCGGCATGCTCGCCGTCTGCGCGCAGCAGGCCTGCCTGGTCGAACGGCATCTCACCCACGACTGCGCCGCCGCCGGCCCCGATCACGCGGCAAGCCTGAATCCGCGACAGTTCGCGGAGTATGTCGCCCTGATCCGCGGCGGTGAAGCTTCGCTTGGGCTTCCTGCCGCCGATGATCAGACCGAAGCGGAGGTGCGCAGGCTCAGCCGGCAAAGCATCTGCGCGAAACGCGCCTTGAAGCAGGGCCAGGTCATCACCCGCGAAGATGTCACCGTCAAACGGCCAGGCACCGGCATCCCCGCCGCGAGGCTTGCCTCCATCATCGGCCAGGCCATCACGCGCGATCTGCCGGCCAACGCGATCCTGCGCGAGACGGATGTGCGGACATGCGAAGCGGGATAAGAGCGAGCCGCGACGTAACACGTCGCGGAGATGAACGACAAGAATGGAGTGGCCATTGCGCAGCGGATCACGGGATGCCAAAACGACCGGGCACCGATCGAGGCTGTACGCAACAGGTGCGTTTCGGCGCCCCTTGAGGCTGTTCACGTCCGCGACTCGTTGAGTCGCGGCTCTTATTCCCGAACTCAGGTTGATACCTTCACCCCGGCGCACCGCTCCCATGCCCACCCCTCGCACCATCGCCGTCGTCACCGGCACCCGCGCCGAGTTTGGCCTTCTCCTGCCGGTGATGCGGGCGATCGCGGCCCATCGCGGGCTTCGACTGAAAACCATCGTCACCGGCGCCCACCTGATGCGCTCCACCTGGCGCGACATCATCGCGGCGGGACTGGCCATCGATGCCCGCGTGCCGATGCAGAGGAAAAATCAGACGGGTTACGGCGCGGATGTCGCCGCCCTGTCGCGCGGCATTGCGGGGCTTGGTCGTGTGTTCGCTTCGATGAAGCCCGATGTCGTCCTCGTGCTGGGCGATCGCATCGAAGCCTTCGCCGCCGCCGGCGCCGCGACCATCGGCGGGCTGCATCTGGCCCACATTCATGGCGGCGACCGGGCCGAGGGCGTCGCCGATGAAGCGATGCGTCACGCCATCAGCAAGCTCGCCCACCTTCATTTCGCGGCCACCGCAAAAAGCCGCAATCGCCTGATCCGCATGGGCGAACCGGCCGATGCGGTCTTCAACGTCGGCTCCCCCGCTGCGGACGGATTGCATGATGTCATCGCCGCCGCCGAGGGGCCGGACTTCATCATCATGCAACATCCCATCGGGGCTTCGGATGCGATGGAGGCGAAGCGGATGAAACAGACGCTGGCCGCGACGCAACGGTTGCAAGGGAAAAAAACCACCCGGCTCATCCTCGCACCCAACAGCGATCCCGGCTCCGCCGGCATCCGACAGGCGTTGAAGCAGGCACGGGTGGAAGTCGTGGAACACCTGCCGCGTCATGATTTTCTCCCGCTGCTCAAGGGCAGCCGGGCGATCATCGGCAACAGCTCCGCAGGACTGATCGAGGCGGCGATATTGGGCACGCCCTGCATCAACATCGGCCCGCGCCAGAACGGCCGCGAAAAGCCTGGCAACGTGATCGACTGCGACCACGGCAAACCTTCGATCGAACAGGCCATCACCAAGGCGCTGAACCTTCGCCGCGATCGGATCAAACATCCCTACGGCAACGGCGACACCGGCCATCGCATCGCGCAACTTCTGGCAACGGTCCGCTTGAGCGGCACCCCGCCGCGCAAGCGCAACAGCTACTGACCCGGTGGCTGCGCCGGGTGGTGGCTGCTCCAGGTGGCTGGGGCTGAAGCTTTGCGCAAGCCCCGGCTCGGCGACTCTCGACTTTCAGTTGCGCCACCTTGCTTCGCGCATCTGGGCCGGCTCCCCCCAGGGTAAAAGCATATGGGAGGGCGAGGCTCATATGGGAGGGCGAGGCTCCCG
>CAZYPK010000265.1:0-3412 GCA_964649195.1 uncultured Phycisphaeraceae bacterium | reverse complement strand
GACGTGAACAGCTTTGAAGGGTTGTCCGTCGCGCCTTTTTCTTTCAGCCTCGATCCGTGTCCGGTCGTTTTCGCATCCCGTGATCCGCTGCGCGATGGTCGCTCCATTCTTGTCGTTCACGTCCGCGACGTATTACGTCGCGGCTCGCTCTTAATCCCGAACTCAGGTTGCGAGCAGTCGCCAGAGCGTGGAAGGGTCGCTCAGGTCAGGCAGCACATGGTTGGCCCCGCATTCGCGCAGGTGGTCCGCCGGGTGGTTGCCGGTGGCGACGGCGATGCAGACGCAGCCGTGCGCCTTGGCGCAGTGCACATCGCGCGGCGTGTCGCCGATGATGACGACCCTGCGCGGATCAGCCTTGACGCCGTGCCTCGCTTCAAACTTCCGCATCGCCAGGGCGACCAGGTCCGGCCGGCTGCCCGCTTCATCGCCAAAGGCGGTGATCGAAAACCAGTTCTGTTCCAGGCGGGCGTACTTGAACTTCACCGGCACCGCGTCCGTGTAGTTGCCCGTGAGCAGGCCCAACACGATGTCCCGCTGCCGGCGTTCCCGTTCCCGAAGCTGGTGAAGGAGTTCGTGGACGCCGGGGAGGATTTCGAACTGGTGAAGGTTGGCGGCGATCTGGCGATCGAGTTCGCCGATGTAGCGATCACGAAACCGGCGGTGGTTGTCGTGGCTGTTGTCGATGCCGTTGAGCGCGGCGGCCTCGGCGAAAATGACCGGGTCCAGCGCCCCGCCGGCGTGGATGCCTTCCCACGAGAAGGGCCGGCCAAAGAGGTGCTCAGCCGCGCCGGCCATCGCGTGCATCCCCGCGCCGCCGGTCTTGAGCAGGGTGGCGTCGATGTCGAAAAGCAGGAGGTGGGGGTGGGGCATGAAGGGTTCAGAAGTCAGAGGTCAGAGGTCAGAGGTCAGGGGACAGAGGTCGGAGGTCGGAGGTCGGAGCGAAGCCGCAAGCGGCTGTGGGCTTCTTCCTGTCTCCTGTCCCCTGTTCCCTGACCTCTGACCTCTTTTTCAACGGGCTGTTAAGCGTCTTGAGGAGTTCCTACCTGAAAGCCGCCGAAGGGCAACGGAAAGGATCGCTGTTTCAAGAGGATTGAAGCTCGCGCACAAACGCCTCCACCTCGCTCACGATCACGGCCTCCCCCTGTTCGCGCATCGGGGCGATGCGGCGCATGATCGCGCTGCCCACGATCGCGGCATCGGCGACCTGCGTCACCTGCTCCACCTGCCGGCGGTTGGAGATGCCAAAGCCCACGGCAATGGGCAGGTCGGTCACGCTGCGAATCCGCTTCAGGCGATCCTCAAGATCGACGGGCAAATCCCGCTGCTCGCCGGTCAGCCCGGCCCGCGAAAGCACATAGACAAAACCGGAGCAGGCCCTGGCGATCCGCTGGGCGCGATCATCAGGCGTGGAAGGCGATATCAGAAAGCTGCACGCCAGGTCGAGCCGGCGCGTCGCTTCAATCACCGGCCCGGCCTCCTCGATGGGCAGGTCGGGAATGATCAAACCATCGATCCCGGCCTCCCTGGCGTCACGCAGAAAGGCGAAGCCGTCATCATCGGCATGAAGGTGGCCCATGCGATAGACGATCGAGTAGCTGACCATGGCGATGATGCCGATGTTCAACGAGGCCCGCCGGGCGCGCACCATCTCCAGCACCTGCGCCGGCTTGAGATGCTTGGAAAGGGCGTGCGTCATCGAAGCCTGGATCACCGGACCATCGGCGATGGGATCGGAAAAGGGAATGCCCAGTTCGCAGATGCAGGCCCCGGCCCGTTCCAGCGCAGGCAGCAATGCCGCGGTAACGGCCAGGTCGGGATCACCGGCGGTGAGGAACGGCATCAGCCCTTTTTGGCCGGCCGCCCGAAGGTCCGTGAAAATGCGATCGATTCGGTTCATGGGGCGGTAATGGTAGCAGGGACGGGCAGGCACGGGAGTTTATAAGGCACGGGAACTTCAAGTTCCCGTGCCTTGCCCATAGGACAATTTCACCTTTGCCGCGTTAATCCATTGATTCGTGGTGGACAACGGGTCTTCTTTCGTATTCAATAAGTAGTCGGACGTTTTGCACGGTTTCGTGCCCGGTCGCTCACGCACAGGAGCTTACTATGTTCTGGTTTGCCCAACCTCGTCCCGGTCAGCCGACGCCTCAACCCAAGAAGCCCGGCGAGTTGGCCGCTGGCGGTCCCAAGGCGATCAAGCCGCCGAAGGATCCCAACGCCCCGGCCGATGAGGCGGTCGAAGAGGAGGAGGAGCAGGGCGAAGTCGCCTCCGTGCTGGGTGATCTGGCGCCTTGGGCGATGTCGATCCTGATCCACGCGGCCCTGGTGCTCATCGCCATCATCTGGGTCTGGGCCACGCTCAAGCAGCCGCCTGACGAGGAGGAGCCGATCATTCCCATCGCCCGCCTGAGCGAGAAGCCGGGCAACCCGCTGACCATGAAGGCCACCACCACGCCGACGAAGACGAGTTCTTCCAAGCGGAGCGTGACCAAGAGCGAAAAGCAGACTGAAAAGGTCGCCAGCAAGGTGAAGGCCGATTCCAGCCTCATCGGCATCGCCGGCGGCAGCGACAGCAAGGCCAGCCCGTTCGGCGATGCCGCCGTGGGCAGCGGCGGGCCGTTCAAGGCCGGCTTCTTCGGCTCCGGCGGCAACGCCAAGCGGATCGCCTTCATCATCGACGCCTCCGGCTCCCTCATCGACACCCTCCCCTTCGTCATGTCCGAACTCAAGCGATCCATCAACGGCTTCAGCGAACAGCAGTTCTTCACCGTCGTCTTCTTCGGCGACGGCGGCAAAATCTTCGAGGTGCCCCCGCCCGGACTGCGGGCCGTCAGCAGCGACAGCAAGGCCAACGCCTTCAAATGGATGGACCTCGAAGAAGGCAACGTCGTCCCCGGCGGCACCGCAGGCCACGGCCCCCTCGAAGCCCTCAAGCGGGTCCTCAACTACAAGCCCGACCTCGTATTCCTCCTCTCGGACAACATCACCGGCCAGGGCCGATACGAAATCACCCAGGCCACCCTGCGAACCGAAATCAAAAACGCCAACAAAAACAAAACCAAGATCAACACCATCCAGTTCCTCTACCCCGATCCCCTCACCCGCATCAAGGGCATGCGACCCACGCTGGAAATGATCAGCCAGGATTCGGGCGGCCTGTTCAAGTTCGTCAGCGGCCGCGAACTGGGCATCGGCTCCAACTGAATGGATTTCGGATTTATGCAAAGACCATCGTGAAACGATCGACGCCGCGGTTCACCGAACCGCGGCGTTTTCTTTTTGCGATGGTGCGGGACCTGGGTTGGGAATAAGAGTCGCGACTCCGGGAGCCGCGACGTAACACGTCGCGGAGATCACCAGCCTGAAGGGGTGTTGATCGCGCCTTGTATTGCCGGATGCAACCGGTTCACCT
>CAZYPK010000264.1:0-3450 GCA_964649195.1 uncultured Phycisphaeraceae bacterium | reverse complement strand
CGCGGCCGGCGATCGTGCCTGGATCGTTCGCCTGCCGCGCGAGTTTCGTTTGCTCCGGCCCCCAAAGCGGGGCCGTCGCAAACGAATCGGCTCGGCGGGAGCCTCGCCCTCCCAGTGGGAGCCTCGCCCTCCCAGCGCCTCGCTCTCCCATATGCTTTTACCCTGCGGGCAGGGCCGTGTGCGCGGCGCCCCTTCAGGCTGTTCGCGTCCGCGACGTGTTACGTCGCGGCTCTTGTCGAACCCGGGTTCTCAGGAAATACTCAGCGTCGGCACCCGCGAAGCCCCCAGCGTTTTCACGCTGACCTGGCCGGCCACGCTGCGCACGAAATCCATCAGTTCCTTCTTGAGGAGCGGGTCGCCTTCGAAGTTGGCGGTGGGGTTGCCGCCGTCGCTGTTCTTGCGGAGGGCCATGTTGATGGGCAAAGTTCCCAGCAGGTTCACGCCCATGTCCTCGGCCATGAGCGAAGCGCCGCCCTTGCCGAAGATGTCGTATTCCCTGCCGTCGTCGCCGATGAAGTAGCTCATGTTTTCGACCACGCCCAGCACATCCACCTGAAGCTGCTGGAACATGCGAATCGCCCGGCGGGCATCATCCTGCGCCACGCGCTGCGGCGTGCAGACGACGACCGCGCCGGTGAGCGGCAGCATCTGCGCCATCGTCAGCGGCACATCGCCCGTGCCCGGCGGCAGGTCGATGATCAGGTAATCAAGATCGCCCCAGTCGGTCTGCTCGATGAGCTGTTTGAAGGCGCCTTGGGCCATCGGGCCGCGCCAGATGAGCGGCTTCTCGGCGGGGACGAGCGAGCCGATGGACATGGCCACCAGCCCATGCACCTCGAAGGGGATCATGCGGTTGCCATCGGCCAGCGGCTGCCTGCCGCCGATGCCCAGCATCGTCGGCAGCGAAGGGCCATAGACATCGCCATCCATCAGGCCCACCGCCGCGCCTTCCCGCGCCAGACCGACGGCCAGGTTCACGGCAACGGTTGATTTGCCCACGCCGCCTTTGCCCGCGCCGACGGCGATGATGTGCTTCACGTTGGGCAGCGGGTTGTTCTCCGCGGCCCGCTGCTGCGGCGCTTTCTGGGCCACGTTCGCGGTGAATTCCACGTTGACCTGCGTCATGCCCGGCAGCGCCATCACGGCCGCGGTGATGTCCTTCTGAATCACATCCTTCATCGGGCAGGCCGGTGTGGTGAGCTCGACCTTGATGTTCGCCACGCCATCGCAGACCGCGATGTTTTTGACCATGTTGAGCGTCACGATGTCGCGGTGCAGCTCGGGGTCCTTCACCTTTTTGAGTTGTTCAAGCACCTGCTCTTTGGTCACGGACATCAGCGGACTCCTGCGGACGGATTTCGTTCAGTGGGAACGGGATCATAGGGCGTGGGGTGCCTATAGACAAAAGGCACGGGACCTTCAAGGTCCCGTGCCTGTGGGAATGGTTTGAATGGATTCGGCGCGGATCAGCGTTTGTTCAATTCCAGGAACACGAAGCGAGGCGAATCGCCATCCATCACGCTGATGCGCACGCCTTTGCCCAGGTCGTGTTTGCCCAGTTCCGCGAGCAGACTTTTGGCATCGGTGACGGCCTTGCCCATGACATCGGTGATGACCATGCGCACCGCCAGCCCCGCAGCCTCGGCCGCGGAACCGGGACGGACGCGCTTGACGATCGCGCCGGGCACGAACTTGCTGCCCAGTTGTTTGGCGATCGCCTCGGTGTGGGCATCGACCTCGATGCCCAGCCGTCCCAGCAGTTTGGCGGCTTCATCATCGGCGGCCTTGTCGCCATCGGGCGTGGGGCGAAGGGCGGCGGCGCCATCGGGCTGCTCGCCGATGACCAGTTCGATGTTGATGAGCTTGCCCTTGAGCGCCGCCGGGTTTTCCAGGCGATGGAGCTGAACATTCACCTTGGCGCCCGGCTTGAGGGATGCGACGTAATTGCGCAGTTCATCGGCGGTGTTGACCGCGGCGCCATCGACCTGGGTGATGATGTCGCCGCGCTGCATGCCGGCCTTGGCGCCGGGGCTGTCCTCGATCGGGTTCTCCACCAGCACGCCCTTGCCTTCGTAACCGAACGATTTGCCAAGCTGCGGCGTGAGGTCGCGGATGAACACGCCCAGGTAGCCGCGGCTGACCCGGCCATCGGTGATGAGCTGATCGGCGACGTTGGTCACCATCTTGATGGGGATGGCGAAGCCCAGTCCGTTGTAGGCGCCGGTGCGCGAGGCGATGGCGGTGTTCATGCCCACGACTTCGCCGTAGATGTTGGTCAGCGGGCCGCCGGAGTTGCCGGGGTTGATCGCGGCATCGGTCTGGATGAAGTTCTCGTACCCTTGGTTGCCGCGAAGGATGCCAAGCTGCCGGCCCTTGGCGCTGACGATGCCTTGCGACATGGAGAAGTCAAAGCGGAAGGGCGAACCGAAGGCGAAGACGATCTCGCCCTGCTCCACGGGGCCGGCCGCCCGCGTGGCGGCATGCAGCTTGTCGCCCTTGACCTTGATCACCGCCACATCGGTCTTCGCATCGGCGCCGACGACGGCGGCATCGCGCTCCGAGCCGTCGTAGAAGCGGACGACCACGCGGCTGGCGCCCTCGACCACATGGTTGTTGGTGATGATGTGTCCATCGGCATCATAGACCCAGCCCGAGCCGTTGCCGGTGGGCTGGGGCACATCGTATTCCTCGAAGTTGTCGCGCGGGGCCTGCCGTTTCTCCGGCGGATTGCCACGACCTTCGGGGCCGAAGAACCAGCGGCGAAGCTCCTCCTCCATTTCCGGGGTCAGGTTGCCTGCGCCGCCCGCCGCCGGCCGCTTGCTGTAAACGGTGATGCTCACCACGCTTTTCTCAACCACCCGCGCCACCTTCTTGAACGAATCGCTCAGCTCCGCCAGCGAGGGGCTGCTCTTGAGGTTCTCACGAATGCGAATGATCTCCGCATCGTCGTAGGCATAGGCCAGCTTCCGCGCCATCGGCGGACCGGCCACCAGCAGCAGCAGGATCGTCACCAGCAGCAACACCGTCGGACCATACCATTTGATCTGCTTCATCTTGGAACACTCCTTTGCAATGCCTTTGCAATGATCGTTTCATCAGCGCCTTCACCGGTGAAACGAAGGGTCGGTTGTGAGAAACATCAAAGCCTGTGCGCCGCGATCGGCGCGATTCATGGTTGGGGATTCCTGAATAATCTCACGCCCAAGCCGCTTGCGGCTTCGCAATCCCCTGGTTTACGGTATATCGGGGGTATTCAGAAATCCCATTGGTGAATCGTAGGCAACGGTTTGCGCCGCAGGGTAAAAGCATATGGCGGGAGAGCGGAAGCGTCCCGCCGGGAGGGCGAGGCTCCCGCCGAGCCGTTCGTTTGCGAAGCCCGTCCGCGGGCTGAAGCAAACGAAACTCGCGCGGCCGGCGATCGTGCCTGATCGTTTGCCTGCCGCGCGAGTT
>CAZYPK010000263.1:0-3469 GCA_964649195.1 uncultured Phycisphaeraceae bacterium | reverse complement strand
CGCCGAGCCGATTCGTTTGCGACGGCCCCGCTTTGGGGGCCGTCGCAAACGAAACCCGCGCGGCAGGCGAACGATCAGCACGATCACCGGCCGCGCGAGTTCTGTTTCCTCAGCCTGCGGACAGGCTTCGTCAACAGACGGCTCGGCGGGAGCCTCGCCCTCCCGGAGCCTCGCCCTCCCTGAAGCCTCGCATCCGCAAGCCCGGCCTTCACGAATTCGACAATCTTTTGAAAACCGAAGGCCCCTCCATTGGCGCACCGCTTTCCATCTGGTAAACGGGAAGGGTTCTTTTCCCGCCTTTGACCGGTTTATCCACGCCTTGCGTCGCAGGGTGGCCGGTGGTCCCGGACAATTTGTTTTCAGGAGGATCCCATGCCCGATGTCATGTTCCTTCGTTCGTGCCGTGGTGTTGCGGCCTGTGTCGCCGCGGGCTTGTCGTTTGCGTTTGCCCTGTTGCCGCAGGGCTTCGCCGCCGACACGACGGCCAGGTTCGCCCAGCAGCAGATCAAGGCCGAGCCTCCTTCGCCTGTCAGCAAGCCTTCGCAACGGGTCCGCGAGGAGGCGCAGCTGCGCCTGCTCCTGGGCGACATGTCCAAGCCGGTGGGCCCTTCCGAAGAAGCCCTGGCGCCGGTCAGGGAGAAGATGGGCAAGGAGATCAAGGTGCAATTTCTCGACACGCCCTTCGAGCGGGTGATCGACTTCATCCGGCGCGAGTCGGGCGTCACCATCCTCATCGACCGCAGGTCCACCGGCGGACGCGAAACCGGCTCGGTCGCCCTCGAAGCCGAGAAGATGACGCTCAAGGAGGCCCTCGACTGGGCCTGCATGGTCACCGACACCGACTGGGATGTCATCAAGGGCGTGGTCGTCATCTCCACCTCCACCGCCATCCAGCGCAGGCAGACCGTGACCAAGGTCTATGACATCCGAGGCCTGGTCATCCAAGTGCCCAACTTCACAGGCGCTCCCGATTTCGACCTCAACTCCGCCCTCTCCAACACCAGCAGCGGCGGCAGCGGCGGCGGCGTGCAGTTCACCGGCACGCTCTTTTCCGACGATGGCACCTCCGGCGAGCAGCCCACCCGTACCGAGACCATCGGGGAACTGATCACGCTCGTCCAAGACACCGTCGGCAATCAGGCCGACTGGGCGGCCTACGGCGGAGAGATCAGCTCCGTCCGCGAAATCACCGGCAACCTCATCGTCCGCACCACCCCCGCCAATCACAAACAGATCCAGACCCTCTTCGATCAGATGGCCCAGGGACGCGAAAAAATGGTCAGCGTCGATGCACGCTATTACCTCATCAAGTCGAAGGTGCTCGATGACCTGATCAAAAAGAACGAAGGCGAGTTCATCATCCCCGCCGACAAGCTCGAAGGATTTCTCAAGGCCGCCGCCGACCCGGCCACCGGCGTCAAGCGGCTGGGCGCGGCCAGGCTGGCGATGTTCAACGGCCAGCGCACCCACCTCACCGCCGCCAACGCGATGAGCTTCCTCTCCGATGTCGAACCGGTCTCCGGCGGCGAAGGCTTCGACCCCACGCAAAGCGTCCTGCTCTCAGGCGCACGCATCGATGTCGAAGCCACCGTCACCCAGAACGGCAAGTCCATCGTCATGACCTTCCGCGGCGAAGTCACCACCGGCGTCAAGCTCCGCCAGACCGACATCCCCGGCTCCAGCGGCAACAGCAGCGCCAGCGAACACAAACAGGGCGGCCGCATCACCGGCACCGTCACCCCGCGCGACAACACCAAGCCCATCGGCCCCGACAACCCCGCCGCCCCCGGTACCCCCGGTATCCTCGAAGGCAACATCACCAATACCACGACCACCATCAAACCCGCGCGGCAAGGCGGCGCACCCACCGCCGCCGCCCTCGATCTGCCCGACCAGGACGGCGTCAGCTACCGCACCTCCGTCGCCATCCCCAACGGCGGCGCGGTCCTGCTCACCGGCGCATCAACCATGATCAAAAGCCTCCCCACCGAAGACGCCGAGATCGTCCTCATCGTCACCGCACGATCGAAGTGATCCATGACATGGTGGCGCCCACACCTTGCGTCGGGTGATGTTGGAGCTGGAGGCTTTGGGTTGGGTGGCTGAGGCTGAGTCCGCTTCGGGTGGCTGGGGCTGAAGGCTCTGCGCAAGCCCCGGCCCAGGCGACCTTCAGCACTCAGTCTTCAGCACTCAGTCTTCAGCATTCAGTCTTCAGCATTCGGTTTTCAGTTGCGCCACCTTACTTCGCGCGCCTGGGCCGGGGCTTCGCGGACTCAGCCCCAGCCACCCACAGCGGGATCGGCGGCAGCCACCGGGCGGTGGCGGAAATCGCGCGGCGAGCAGCCGGCGAGACGGCGGAAAAACTTGCTGAACGCGGCGGACTCGGCGAATCCAAGCGTCTCGCTGATCTGGCTGATGGTGAGGTCGGTTTCGGTGAGCAGCTCGCGGGCGTAGTCGAGGCGGGTCTGCTGGATTTCTCTGCCCGGCGGGTGTCCGACGACCTTACGGAAGAGCAACTCAAGGGCGGTGCGTGAGAGGTTGACGGCGTCGGCGACCTGGTCAACGGTGAGACCTTCGCCGGCGTTCTTGCGGATGAACTCGCGGGCCTGGCGTATCTCGTCGCTGGCGGCGAGCGAGCCGATGGTGGATTGCCTGGGGATCAGGCCCAGCGCGGGAACCTCGATGCGCGATCTGGCGGACCGACCCTGGATCATGGCATGCAGGGCTTGTGCGGCGCGGTAGCCGATCTCTTCACCATCGACGGCGATGGAGGTGATGGGCGGCGACCCGGTGCGTGAGAGGACGGTGTCGTTGACGCCGACGATTCCGACATCTTCCGGGACGCGCAGGCCCAGGTCGCGGCAGATGAGGCCGACGATGCGGGCGATTTTGTCGTTGATGGTGAGGATGCCCAGCGGCTTGGGTGCGCGGGTGAGCATGGCGGCGAGGTCGTGCTGGCGGGGGACCTTGAATTCATCCTCGGCGGTGCCGGTGAAGTTGTCGGTGGATTCGACGACTTCGGGTTCGGGCCGGTCCAGGTCGGCCAGGATTTTTCGGAAGGCGTCGCGTCGCATGGCCGAGCCGAGGGACCGGTCGTGGCCGACGAAGCCGAAGGCCTGGTAGCCGCAGTCGAGCAGGTGGTTGACGGCCAGGCGTGCGATATCGGCCGGGCTGGTGTTGAGCGCGGGGATGCCGGGGTGGAGCCAGTCGAAGGTGAGGCTGACGGCCGGGACGCCGCCTTGGAGAATCCACTGCGCGGTGGAGACATCGCCATCGAACGGCCCGACGACGGTGATGACGCCCTGAGCGCGGCCTTTCCAGAGGATGGGGATGGCAAGGTGGTCGGTGACATCCTGGAGGCACAGGAGGTTGAGGATTTTGAGTCCGGGGTTTTCCGAGGCATAGCGCGTGGCACCGCCGAGGGCACGGACGGTGGTTTCCTGCCAGGTGCCGCCGAAGACCGCGATGG
>CAZYPK010000262.1:0-3544 GCA_964649195.1 uncultured Phycisphaeraceae bacterium | reverse complement strand
TGGGCAAGGCGCAAGTTTCTTCACTCGGCCTTTGAGGCCTCGTGAAGAACGGCTCGGCGGGAGCCTCGCCCTCCCATATGCGCTGACCCTGCCCCGGCCCGCCTCCCTTTTGCCTCGCTTCATCGGCTCGCGTAACCTACGGGGACGGATGCAAGCCATCGCCCATCAACTGGAAGCTGATTCGCCGCCGGCCGGTGATGATCGGCACGCCTTTCACTGGTTCGCCAGCGCCACGGCGGCGGTGGTTTTTGCGTTGTCGCTGGGCCTGCTCGTGGTGGCGTCGAGATTGGATGCGGCGCCGACGGGCGTGGGGACGCACAGCCAGTTGGGCATGGCGCCCTGCGGCTTTCTGGATCGCACGGGCATGCCTTGCGCCACCTGCGGCATGACGACTTCCTTCGCCCTCGCTGCCGACGGTCGTTTGATTGACGCCTTCATCAACCAGCCCGCGGGGGCGATGCTGGCGCTGCTGACGGCGATCGTGGCGCTGCTGAGCGGGTATGCGATGGTGAAGGGGATGAGCGTGTTGCCGTTGATTCTGGGGTTGTGGAGGCCGATGACGATTGCCGCGCTGGCCGTCATGGTGCTGGGCGCGTGGGGTTACAAAATTCTCATCATGCAGGGAATCTGAAAAATGAACATGACATGCCAATCCATGCGGCTGATGGCCGTGATCTTCGCCATGCTGCCGGCGCTGACCGGTTGCCAGCTTGCGGGCTGGGTCGCTCACGGACTGACGCCTGAAGCAGGCCCCGAAATGATCGAGCCGGAATACCAGGGGCTGATCGGCAAGACGGTCGCGGTCATGGTGGCGGTGGATGAACGATCGACCAGCCCCGTGGCGGCCCGGCGAATCTGCGAGCACGTCACCAGCCGGCTCGGTTCGGAGGTGCGCGACATCCGCGTCGTGGATTCGAGGCAGATCGTCAAGTTCATGCGCGAGAACCCGGACTGGATCGCCACGCCCTACGGCGACCTGGTGCGGGAGATGAAGGTGGATCGCATCGTACACATCGATGTCGCCCAGTTCACCACCCACGAGCCGGGCAACAAGGAACTGTGGCAGGGCAACCTCATCGCCAGGGTCGGCATCATCGAAGCCGATGCGAAAGACCCCCACAAGTTCGCCTACGTCACCAACCAGCAGGTGCAGTACCCCAGCGATCAGCCCGTCGGCATGCTCCGCTCCAACGAGGAAACGATTCAGACCGGCCTGCTCAACGCCTTCACCGATCGCCTGGCGGCGCTGCTGCGCGAGGCGAGACCCAAGTGACCGCGATCATGATGACCAGATGCGATTCTTCGAGACTCACCATGCAACACCACCGACCGATCCGCCGCAGCTCACCGTTGCACCAGGCATCATCCCTGCTGTTCGTGTTGTCGATGCTGCTGGCGTCGGCCGGCTGCGAAGTGATTGGCCTTGTCGCCACGACCATCGTGCCGCCATCGGTTCCCGCCGCCTTCGGGATTGTGGATCGGCCAACCCTGATCATGGTCGATGACCGCAAGGGACTGCTCCGCGATCCGCAATTGACGATGCTGGCGGCGGCCCATGCCAATGAAACCCTCCGCGTCGAGGAGGCCGTCACCACGCTGATCTCCGCCGATCAGCTCTCGGCGCTGGCCTCGGAGCTTGGCGACAAATACAGCCAGACCTCGCCCTATGAAATCGGCAGGCGGCTGGGCGCGAAACAGGTGATTCTGGTCAACGTGTTCGCCGCATCCATTTCACCGGAGCCGGGCATCCTCAAGCCTTCGGCGAATGTGGGCATCAAGCTTTTTGATGTCGATTCCAACGAGCGCATGTTCCCCCCTTCACCCAAGGCGACCGGGCGTCCCGACCCGCCGGAGACGGAAGGGTTTTTCATGCACAAGGTCGCGCTCAAGGTGAAGACCGCCGAGGCGAACCCCAGCCGCATCGACGCCCTGGCCCGGCGAAAACTGGCCGAGGAAATCGGACTGCGGGTCGCCCTGCTTTTCACCGAACACGATCCGACGAAGTATGAGGACATTCGTGCGGGGTATTGATCCTGGGGATTCCTGAACAACCTCACGCCCAAGCCGCTTGCGGCTTCGCAATCCCCCGGTTCACGGTATATCGGGGGTTATTCGCAAGTCCCCCTTTTTGATCGTCCTTTTCCCATGCGTGTCCTTCACCTGATCGATGCCGTCTCTTCGCAGGCCGGCAGCGCGACGCTGGCCATGCTCGCCGACGCCCAGGGGCGGCTGGGGCATGTGCATGAACGGGTGGCCTTGCTCGGCGGCGTGCAACTGGCCGGGCAGGCGCGGTTGGCCGGGGTGATCGATCCGATCCGTGTCGGGGCGCCCCTTGGCCGCGCGGTGCTCGGCTGGGGCGCGCTTCGCCGCGAGCTTCGGCAGGGGGGCGAGCGCTCCTTTGACCTGATCCATTGCTGGTCCATCGGGGCGCTGACGCTGGCGACGATGATGTTCCGCTCCACGCCGCGCCTGCTCACGATGACCGCCCTGCCCACCTCGCGGCAGGTGCGCTGGCTGCGCGTGCTGACGCGCGAGGCGGAGCGGGCCGGCGGACGCTGCGCGATCCTCCCGATCAGCAACACGATCCGGCGCGAGCTGCTCGGCGGCGGCATCGGCGAAGAGGCCGTGCATGTGCTTCGTCCGGGCATCGACATGTCGCGCATCGCGCCGCGCAGCCGGGCTTCGCTGCGAAGGCAGTGGGGCATCGCCTCGAAGGATGATGGCCGGGAAAATGAGAAGATCGTTTCGGTGGCGCTGCTCTCGGATCCGCCCACCGCGGCCGATGCCGTGGCGGGGATGATCATCTCCCGCTTCGCCATGGAGACGCTGCTGCCCGAAGGCATCGATGTGCGGCTGATCATGCACCCGGACCAGCGGCGACGCCTCCAGGCCAAGCAGATGCTGCGGGCCATCGGCGGGCTGCGGATGCTCATCGATGAGCCGCGCATCGCCCAGCCGTGGTCCGTGCTTCCGGGCTGCGATGTGGCGCTGGTGCTGGGCACGCATGGCCCGGTGCGCGTTCATGGTCCTGCCGCCATCGCCCGAAGCTCGCAGCGCCCCGCGGCGCCCGACATCGGCCACGGCTACCTCGGCGCCGGCGGCAGCGCCGAGTCGGGCGGCGGCGGGCTGAGCCTCCTCTGGGCCATGGCCGCCAACATCCCCATCGTCGGCGAAGCGACCTACGCCAATTGCGAAATCGTCGAGGATCGCCACTCCGCCCTGCTCGCCAAACCCGGCCGGTTCCGTTCGCTGGCGCACCACCTGCGGCAGACCATCGTTGACAAACACCTCGCCTGGCAGGTCCGCGACACCGCGCGCCACGAAGCCTACTCCTTCTTCTCCCGCACCCGCTACTGCGATTCCTTGAAGCAGGTCTATCAGCAGATCACGCAGCGGCAGCCGATCATCATTCCCGAACTCGAAGCCACCGGCGGCCTCAAGTTCGCAGGCCGGGCTTAGATTGAACTTTTGGGTGGCCGGGGGCCGGGCGGGCGAGGCTCCGTTGGGAGGGCGAGGCTCCCGCCGAGCCGTTCGTTTGCGAAGC
>CAZYPK010000261.1:0-3617 GCA_964649195.1 uncultured Phycisphaeraceae bacterium | reverse complement strand
AGAAATATCGACATTTTGCAGTGAACCGATGGAAATGAGACCGTGAATGCAGTGGGGCGAGGCTCCCGCCGAGCCGTCCGCCTGCAAGGGCCGTCCTCGGCCCGCGGCAGGCGGAACTCGCGCGACGGATCTTCGTGTTCAATCGCGTGTCCACCGCGCCAGTTCCGCCTGCTTCAGCCTGCGGACAGGCTTCGCAGGCAGACCGGCTCGGCGGGAGCCTCGCCCTCCCAAGCGGACCGCCTCGCCCTCCCAAGCGGACCGCCTCGCCCTCCCAAGAATTCCGCCCTCCCAGGTTTCGCCTTCTCACATGCGATTGCCCTGGATCATCGCCACGGTTTGGGTAGTGGCTCAGTTTGAATCCGGGTGGCTGGGGCTGAGTCCGCGAAGCCCCGGTCCGATGAAACAGCAGGGCGCCGGGGCGTCGAAGACTCCGCCCCAGCCACCCGAACATTTCAAACTGAACCACTGCCACGGTTTGCGCAAAGATTCGGTTATACTCGCCGCCGCATGGCGTCGAATGTCGAATCAGCCCCCGCTCTTCTGACTCGTGGCAATCTCCCACGCCTGACTGTCGGCTGGGCCGGGGTGATCATCCTCACGATCATTGCGGTACCCTGCCTGCTCACGCTGCCCTGGTCGCTTTCCAACTACGACGCGATGTCGGAGGATCGTCTGCTTTCGCCTTCGTTTGCCCATCCGATGGGGACCGACCTGCATGGCCGGTCGATGCTGTGGCGCTGCCTGACGGGCGGGGCGATCAGCCTGGGCGTGGGGCTGTGCGCGGCGGCGATCTCGGTGATCATCGGCGTGACCTGGGGTGCGGTGGCGGGGCTGGCGGGCGGGCGGGTTGATGCGATCATGATGCGCATCGTGGATGTGCTGTACGGCCTGCCTTACATTCTGCTGGTGGTGCTGGTGAAGATTGCGATGCAGCCGATTGTTCAGTCGATGCTCGGCGGCACGTTGGATCAGCGCGCCGCCGAGAGCGTGGCTTCGATCATCACGCTGCTGATCGCCATCGGCGGGGTGAGCTGGCTGACGATGGCGCGGGTGATCCGCGGGCAGGTGCTGAGCCTAAGAGCGCAGCCGTTCATCGAGGCGGCCCGGGCGTGCGGTTTCGGACCGTGGCGGATTCTTCGCGTGCATCTGCTTCCGAACCTGGTCGGGCCTATCGTCGTCTATACCACGTTGACAGTGCCCACGGCCATATTGCAGGAGAGCTTTCTGAGCTTCCTTTCGATCGGCGTGCAGCCGCCGCTGCCCAGTTGGGGTAATCTGGCCGCCGAGGGGGCGCAGGAGTTTGCGAAGCTGGCGGACAAGGGGCTGACGTTCCGCTGGTGGCTGGCGTTCTGGCCTTGCGCCCTGCTGGGGCTGACGCTGCTGGCGCTGAACTTCCTGGGCGATGCGCTGCGGAATCGGCTGGACCCGCGAAGGCTTAAGACGTGACGAATAATAAGCATGGCGTGACAGGGTTGGCGCCGATGTGAAGAAGACAGATTCAACCAACGACGGGATCGATCATGGAAAATCGCTGGACTATCAAGGATGTGCTCGTGATGGCGCTGCTGGTGGCGGTCATCGCCAGCGTCTGGATCGCCATGAAGCAGTTCGACCGGCAGTGGGATAGTGTCAAAGCCCTCACCACGCAGGTCAACCAACTGACCAGCGTGCAGTCGCGCACCAACAGCCAGATCAACGAACTGCGCGACATCCTCGAACAAGGCGTGGCGATCACCCCCGGAGTCCCCGGAACCCCCGGCGTCACTCCCGGAACCACTCCCACGAAAGACGGCAGGCCGCCTGCCGTCAGCGCCATCGATCCTTTCGAGCGCATGAAGAAAGCCAGAGCCGTGGAAGGCTTCGCCCAGGGCGACACGCTCATCGACGCCTTCGGCGCCAAGGTGGCGAAGATCACCCCGCACACCTACAAGGACCTCTACGGCCGCCTCGTTCAGGACAACGTGCTCGAAGGATTGCTCACCACCAATCTCGAAACGCTCAAGTATGAACCGCTGATCGCCCGCAGTTGGCAGGTCAGCGAGGATGGCCTGGAGATTCGCTTCCAGCTTCGGCGAAACGTCGTCTTCTCCGACGGTGAGCCGCTGACTTCGGCCGATGTGGTGTTCAGCCTGGAACTGCTTCAGAATCCGAAGCTGGACAACGCGGCCCAGCGGAACTTTTACGACAACATCGAAAGCTGCGAAGCGATCGGGGATTATGAAGTGGTGTTCAAGATGAAGGAGCCGCACTACATGGCTCTGACGATGGCCGGGGGGCGCGGCGTGCTGCCCAGGCATTTTTATGAGAAGTACACGATCGAGGAACTGAATCGCCATCCGGGCCTGCTGATCGGTTCGGGGCCTTACCGGATGCCTGATCCGACGGCCTGGGCGCCGGGCAAGCAGATCGAGCTGGTGCGCAACGAGCGTTACTGGGGCGAGCAGCCGGGCTTTGACAAGCTGGTTTACCGCGAGATCGACAACGATGTGGCAAGGCTGACGGCGTTCCGCAACGGGGAGATCGACCTGCTCACCGCCCAGCCGCCGCAGTACGACGAGCTGCGCAAGGATAAGGAGATCATGAAGCGGTCGCAGGCCTATGCCTACGACACGGTTCCGACCGGTTACATGTTCATCGCCTGGCAGCAGCAGGCCGACGGGAAGCCGACGAAGTTCGCCGACAAGCGCGTCAGGCAGGCGATGACCTACCTCGCCGACCGCAGGCGCATCTGCGATGAAGTGATGCTCGGTTATGCCAAACCTGCCAGCGGGCCTTTCGCGCCGGGTTCCAATCAGGAAAACAAATCGATCAAGGCCTATCCCTACGATGTGGCCAAAGGCAAGGCCCTGCTCAAGGAAGCCGGCTGGGAGGACCGCAACGGCGACGGCGTGATCGAGAACGAAAAAGGCGAGCCGTTCAGATTCAAATTCACCTATCCCTCCGGCAATGCCCTTTACGAACGCGTCGTGCTGATGCTCAAGGATGGCTACGCCCGCGCAGGGATTCAGATGGACCTGGACCCGCTGGAGTGGTCGGTCTTCAGCGCCCGCGTTGAAGGCCGCAAGTTCGATGCGCTGACCATGCGCTGGGGTGGCGGCGCGGTCGAAGGGGACATCCGCCAGATGTTCCACTCCAGCCAGATCGAGGCGGGCGCCGACAACTTCATGCACTACATCAACACCGAACTCGACGGCATCATCGACGAAGCCCGCAGGACCATCGATGATGAGAAGCGTTTCAAACTCTGGCAGCGGGCCCACGAAATCCTGGCCGAGGAACAACCTTACACCTTCATGCTGACCTCGCAGGCCCTGCGCCTGCTCGACAATCGCGTACACAACATCGAAATCATCACCGCCGGCATGAACCTCCGCTGGGAATGGTTCGCTCCGGGACCGATGCAGAAAAGAAAGTAGGAGGGGAGGGGACAGGGGACGGGGAACAGGAGACGGGGAACAGGAGACGGGAGACAGGGGACAGGAAACAAGCATGCAAAGTTTTCCGTTAATTCGTACCTGCCCCCTGTCCCCTATCCCCTGACCTCTGTCCCTTGTTTCCTGTCCCCTGTCCCCTGTCCCCTGTTTCCTGTCCCCTGTTTCCTGTCCCCTGTTTCCTGT
>CAZYPK010000260.1:0-3684 GCA_964649195.1 uncultured Phycisphaeraceae bacterium | reverse complement strand
ATTCAGCCTTCAGCATTCAGTCTTCAGCATTCAGCCTTCAGCATTCAGTCTTCAGCATTCAGCCTTCAGCATTCAGTCTTCAGTCTTCAGCATTCAGCATTCAGTCTTCAGTTACCTCACCTTGCTTCGTGCGCCTGGGCCGGGGCTTCGCGGACTCAGCCCCAGCCACCCAGCGCAAAGCCTCCAGCCTCCACCCACTGACATCCTCGCCACCCACCCGGACACCCATCACTCATCAAGCATGTCGCTCAGCCGCTTGTCCCGTGCTTCCGTGATCAGTCTGGGCAATCCGTACACGCTGTGCTCGATCGACCAGCCGGTGCGGCGGTCGAGCGCCTTGTCGTCGAGGGTGGAGCTGCGCTGGTCGTAGCTGCGGCGCGTGGTGATCGGTTCGACGACATCCGAAAAGCTCAGCTCGATCGAGGCCGGCGGCCGGTATTTGGGGAGCGGGCCGAAGCTGACATCGACGAGCACGCAATGGGTTTCGCTGCGGCTGCGGAAGCGATGCGCGCCGCCTTCCCCGGCAAGCAGGGCGGCGATGTGCGGACCGCGGGCCCGCAGCAGCATGCCCATCGCCCCGGCGTGGGAAAGGCCGGCGAGCGGCTGCTTGAGTTCACGCAGTTCGCCGCGCCAGAGGTAGCGGCGACCGTGCAGAAATTCGGTCACCGGCTGCGTCTCCATGAAGTCGGCGAACATCCGCATCGCTCCGCCTTCCTGCGGCTTGGCGCTTTCACCGGCGGTCCAGGTGTAAAGAGGCGCAGCTTCGAGCGCCGCCCCGTGCTGCCGGCAGGTGACGCGGTAGCACTCGATCAACGTGACCATCAGGGAAGGCTGCCGTCCGTAGATGCCCAGCAGCAACTCGTCAGGCGAAGCAAAACGGCGGCAGTAAACATCCAGCAAGGTCCGATTCCAGGCGCGTTCCGCTTCGGCGACCGCATCATCCATCGGGGCCGTGTCGCCGCCGTAGAGCCTTGCCGCCAGGTCATCTTCCAGCGCGGCCAGCAAGGCGATGGCGCTTTCAACGCGCTCGATCAGTTGCCCGATGCGAGGCAGCATCCGCACCGCCGGGTCGGACCAGTCTTCCTGCTTCGGCTTTTTCCCGGCGCGCAGCAGACGGCGAAGGCGGACGGCCTCGTTGCGCAGCTCCATCAGGGCGGTGCAGCCGGCCAGCCTCTGCGACCGTCTGCGAAGGTCGGTGATGTTCCGCAACTGGCCGGCCAGCGGCGAAGCGGTGATCGCGTTGCTCTGCGCCGCTCCGGCCACGGTTGCCGCCTGCACGGTCACGGACAGCCGCCCGCCATCGAGCTTCGCCCTGGCATCAAGGGCGATCTCCCGGCCGTGGCCGTTGATGCCGTCGGCCAGGGGCGCCAGCAGTTGCCGTTCGATGGCGCGTTGAAGCGGGCGTGCGCCGAGCTTGGCGTCGAATCCGGTTTCGACCAGGTGATCGATGACCTGATCATCGAGGGAAAGTGAAACATTGCGAAGGGCCAGTCCGTCGCGCTGTTTCACCCGTTCGATTTCGCGCAGGGCGATCGAGCGCATGACCGTGCGGTCCAGCGGCGAGAAGGGGACCGTTCGATCGATGCGATTGAAGAACTCGGGCCGAAGGAAGTCGCGCACCGCCTCGATGAAGTGTTGCGACTGATCGGGCGGCTGCCGGGTGGTTGTGAAGCCGAACCTTTCGGCCTGAAAAGCCTGGGCGCCCAGGTTCGAGGTCATGATGATCACGCTGTTGGTGAAGTCGGCCAGCCGGCCGGCGCCATCGGTGAGCCGGCCTTCGCCCAGCACCTGGAGGAGCAGGTCGAAGAACGAGGGGTGGGCCTTTTCGAATTCATCGAACAGCAGCACGCCGAAGGGCTGTTCGCGCACCCTGGCGGTGAGCAGGCCCTCGCCTCCGGCGTCGGCGCGGGTCAGGCGTGTGACCGAAGCGGGGTCGCCGTATTCGGTCATGTCGAAGCGCGTGAGGCGGTCGGCGTCGCCAAAGAGATATTCCGCCAGCGACTTGGCCATCTGCGTCTTGCCCACGCCGGTGGGGCCGATGAACAGCAGCGAGGTGATGGGTCGCGCGGGTCGGCTCAGGTTCGCCTTGACGACCACGAGCGTGTCCACGATGCGCCGCACCGCTTCGGGTTGTCCGATGACGCGCCGGCTGAACCAGTCCCGCGTCGCGTCGGGATTCAACGGCGCGGCATCATCGATCATGAACAGTGGCAGCCCGGTCTCCTGGGCAAAGGCGCGGGTGACATCGCCATCGGTCACCGTTTCCCGATGCCGCGATGCTCGGAGGAGATTGGTGAGAAAGCGCAGCGGCCGGCCCGGCGATGCGGAATAGGTGGCGAACCGTTCGTGCAAGGCGTCGAGCCGGCTGAGTGCATCACGATCGATCGTTGCCGCGCCTTCGCGCCGTCGTTTTGTCGCCACGGCCCGAAGGATGCGCAGTCGCCGGGGTTTGTCCGGCTCGCGGACATCGATCTCCTCGAAGAGCGAAAGCAGGTGAGGATCTTCCGCTTCGATGAGGTGTCGTTGCTGGGCGGTACACTCGGCGACGGCGCGGAACTCGCCGCGCACGAGGTAAGGCTTGAGGAAGCCGGCGATGCCCTGCTCGTTGCCGATGTGCCGGCCCACCTGCATCAGCTCGACGAGGTTGCCAAGAAACAGGATCGCCTCGGTGCGCCTGGCCTCGCGCACGATGCCCGTGCAGCGCTCCTGCCACATGCCGAAGCCGGTCATGCCCGCCACCAGCCGCGAAGCATCGGTCTGCCAGAACCGCCGCTGCTCCATGTCGAATCGCTTGCGCTGGCGAACGAGTTCGTGGACCGCG
This sequence comes from uncultured Phycisphaeraceae bacterium, assembly GCA_964649195.1. GTDB lineage: Bacteria > Planctomycetota > Phycisphaerae > Phycisphaerales > Phycisphaeraceae > JTS-RE9. The sequence goes on along the minus strand of CAZYPK010000260.1, from coordinate 863 downwards.
GCGGTCTTGCCGACGCCCGAAGGCCCCACCAGCAGCAGCGGCCGCACCGGCGTGGCGGCCAGCGCTTCAGCCATGCGTTGCAGCAGCGGGTCGATCTCGAACGCGGGTTCGAGCTTGGTTTTGCGCAGGTCGGTTGCCGCGCGTTTGAGTTCGGACCTGGGCTTCTCTTCGCTTTGCTCCTCTTTGCGCCTGGCGATGCGGACCGCCGAGAGTGTTTCAAATTCGAGAACGGTCTGATCGATGTCCATGCGGGACCGACGCGCCAGGCCGGCCCACAGGCGCAGATCGCGCGAGACCCCTTTGCGGTTGAGCAGCATCCGGGCGTATGCCGATGCCCGGGCCAGCAGTTCCTCCTCATGGCGGGCGACCACTTCCACGCCCAGGGCGGGCAGGTAGCCCACGACATGCCGCTCGGTTTCGGACCAGAGGACCACGGCCATCGTCAGGGGCAGCGGGTCCTCCCAGCCCACGGTTTCACGATGGGGGGTGATGTCGAGCCTCACCGTTTTGAGGGTGGGCATGGCGGTTTCAATGAACCGGCCGCTTTCGCTCAGCGGACTGAGTTGCCACAGGTGCGCGCCGAGATGGGCCAGATGTTGGCTGATCCGCTCAGAGGTCAGGCCCAGCGTGGCGATGGCGCCGAATCGCAGCAACTCCCCAAGGCGATACCCTTCGGGAAGCAGTGTGAACAGCGTTGCCTGCCGGAACTGTGCCATCATCACGATCATCCGCGAACGAAGGGATGGCGGCAAGAGGAGCCGGGGGAGCGGGGCAGGGGCGGCGCATATGGGAGGGCGAAGCTCCTGCTGAGCCGTTCGTTTGCGAAGCCCGTCCGCGGGCTGAAGCAAACGAAAATCGCGCGG
>CAZYPK010000259.1:0-3801 GCA_964649195.1 uncultured Phycisphaeraceae bacterium | reverse complement strand
GCGCTGCTGTGGTACAGGCGATTGCACAGATTGAGCGTTTTGAGATAGTTTCTTATGCTAATCCTGTAAAGGGGGTGATTAACCTATGGCGGCCTGGCGAACATCCCGACGATAATTCAGGCGGCAGGCAATAATAAAGCCGCACGTTCGCTCTGCATGGATGGCGCCATCGGGCTGCGGCTCTTCACGGCTTTGCATCGCGCATCGCGTTTTGACATCCCACTGTTCTTTTGAACCCTGGCCGGTCAACGTGGACCCCCCCTGATCGGCTGGGGTTTTTTATGCGCTGATTTTTCGCGGGATGAATCGAGGCGATCGGCGAGGGGGCGCCCATCTTTTGTGGCAAGAGTATGATTCCGGGTGGCTGGGGCTGGAGGCTTTGCGCAAGCCCCGGCAAGGTGAGCCGGAAGAGCCGGGGCTTGCGCAAAGCCTCCAGCCCCAGCCACCCGACGGAATAAGACGAAGCCCTCGCGCGTTATCATGGCAGTCCCGTGCAATCTCGCCGCGGGACCGGAGTCATGCCCATGAGTCATCGTTTGTCGCTTCTTCGCGCATTCACCTTCGCGCTGCTTCTGGCCTGCTCATCACTGACAAGGGCGGCTGATCTGGCGTCTGGCACGACCAATCTGGTCAAGGCCACGCTTCATGCCGACGCTTTGGCGGTGGTTCCCGGCGGCGAGTTCAAATTGGGCATTCATTTGAAGATGAAGCCGCACTGGCACACCTACTGGGTCAACCCCGGCGAATCCGGCGAGGCGACGAAGATCAAACTCACCGGCCCGGCGGGCTTCGAGTTCGGCGCGGTGCAGTGGCCCTTGCCGCAGGCCATCGAATCGTTCGGCGCCATCACCTACGGCTACGAGGATGAAGTGCTGCTCATCGTGCCGGTGAAGGTGAGCAAGGATGTTCCGGCGGGAAAGACCGCCGAGATTGCCGCCCATGTCGGCTGGCTGGCGTGCCACGACACCTGCATCGAGGGCGAGGCGAAGTTGAAGATGACGCTGCCCATCGTGACCAGGGAGCAAGTCGAAGCCCTCTCGACACAAGGCAAGCCATCGGTCCGGTTCGATGTATGGCTCGACCGCGTGCCCAAGGCTGCGGCTCCCGCGATCAAGTCGATCCGGCAAAGCGCGGATGGCGCGGCGGCGAAGCCGGAGATCGTCGTTCAGTGGAACGATGAAGTGAAAAAGGTCGATTGGTACCCCATCTCGACCCCTGCGGTCGCCATCGAAAATGTGGCGGTCAAACACGAAGGCGACCGGACCGTGATCGCCTACAAGCCTACGGTGTATAAGGCGGATCAGGCGCCCGGCGGCAAGGTCGAAGGCGTCGTGGTGTTTGAAGATGACAAAGGACGCCGGCAGGGTGTTATGATGAGCTTCGTGGTGCCGGTGAAGTAGTAGTTCGCGTGAGGTAGCTCGCGTGAAGATGATGGGGTTCGATGGCGGTTGCTGAAACATCCGGCTGCCTGGCGTCAATGAGAATGTATGAATCCGTTTCGAATGTATTTCCCCGGCCGCGTGTGCGGTCGGGGTTCGGACTTTTGTCCTTTTTTTCTCTGGAGGTTTCGCATGAAACGCATTTTTGCTCCCGTGTTGGCCCTGCTCGTGGTGGCGTCGGTGGCTGTGGCCGCCAACGTCAAGTCCGGTCTGGAAATCGGTGAAAGCCCCGCCGCCTTCAACGTCCGCGATGTGACCGGTCCCAAGGCCGGCAAGACGCTGTGCTACCGCTGCCAGTACGGCGGCAACCCCACGGCGGTCATCTTCACCCGTGAGATCACCGACGAAGTGGCCGCCCTGATTCAGGAAATCGACAAGACCGTCGGCGAAAACAAGCAGTCGAAGAAGGCCTGCGGCTTCGTCGTCCTGCTCACCGATGACGCCGACGCCGGCGCCAAGGAACTGGAGAAGCTGGCCAAGGACAAGGGCATCAAGAACGTGCCGCTGACCCTCTTCGACGGCGCGGCCGGCCCCGGCAGCTACAAGATCGCCAAGGATGCCGCCGTCACCGTGCTCTACTGGAACAAGAGCCGCGTGCAGGTGAACCACGCCTTCGCCGCCGGCAAGCTGACCAGCGACGATGTGAAGAAGGTCGCCGCGGACACCGGCAAGATTCTGAACTGATCGCCATCGATCCCGATGGTCGATTCAACGAATCGCTCGAAACCCGTCGCCCAAAGGTGACGGGTTTCATTGCAGGGATTGAAATGAAATCATCTTCCACCACGCGGTATGCCGTCGTCATCGAGAAGTCCGGGGATGGCTACGGTGCGTATGTGCCGGACCTGCCGGGCTGCGTTGCCGTGGGGGATACGCCGGCCGAGGTTGAGTCGTTGATTCGGGAGGCGATTGAAATGCACATCGAGGGGTTGCGGGAAGACGGGTTGGAAGTGCCGCGGCCGACGACGATGATCGAGTATGTTTCGCCGCGCGTGGCTTGAGGGTTGAATGAAGAGTTGAATGTAGTCGCGTCAATTCATGGTCTCATCCGTTGGATTACTCATGAAGACCACCGCCAAATGCCGGCCATTTCCGCGTTGTTTCATTCTGTTGATCGTCCTGGCTCTTTTTGCCGCCCCATCACTCGCCGCCCCGCGCTCCGGCAGTCTCATGGCCATCTCCGCCGATGGTTCGCTGCTCGCCTGCGCCAACCGCGACAGCGGCACCGTCTCCATCATCGACCTGAAAACCAACGCGAAGCTGCGTGAGATCACCGTCGGCACCACGCTCTCCAAGCCCGAATGCGTGGCGTTCCTTGGCGACACCCATGAGCTTGCCGTCGCGCTTTATCACGATGACAAGATCGTCTTCGCCGACGGCGACACCGGCGACAAACTCGGCGAGCTTGAAGTCTTCGATGAACCCTACGGCCTGGTCAGCAACAGGACCGGCGACAGACTTTTCGCCACCCTCAGCTACCCCGGACAGGTCATCGAGATCGACGCGAAACAGCGCAAAATCATCCGCACCTTCGAAGCCGGCAAGTTCCCGCGCGGCATCGCCATCGCCGCCGATGATTCGCGCCTCTACATCACCGAGTATTACACCACCAACGTCATCGCCATCGACACCGCCACCGGCAGGGAAGCCGATCGCTGGGAAGGCATCCGTTCGGACAATCTCGGCCGCCAGATCGCGCTGCACCCGACCCGGCCCAAGGCTTACCTCCCGCACATCCGCTCCGCCACCGAACGCGCTCATGGTGAAGGGTCCATCTTTCCCTACATCACCGTCATCGACACCGATCAGCGCCAGGGCCGGCGCCGCAACCGCATCCCGATGGACAGCTTCATCAGCGTTCACGTCACCGCCAATCCGTGGGAGGTCGCCATCGCCCCCGATGGCCGGCGGCTCTACTCCGTTTTCAGCGGCACCAACGATCTGTATGTGACCGATGTCATCGATGATGACTACCGCGAGCTGCGCCATCGTTCGACCCTTCAACTGGGCGCCAATCCAAGGGCGGTGCTGGTGTCGCATGACTCGAAGACGTTCTACATCTACAACGCGCTGGACTTCAACGTGGTCGCATACGACGCGGCTTCATTGCGCAAGACGGCGACGATTCAAGTGACCGACTCGCCGCTGAGCGAGGAAGTCCTGCTTGGAAAACAACTGTTCTACACCGCGCTGCAACCGATGACCGGCAAACGGTGGATCGCCTGTTCGAGCTGTCATCCCGATGGCGAAAGCGACGCCCGCACCTGGCAGAATCCCGAAGGGTTGCGCGACACGCCTTCACTGGCGGCGATGGCGTGGACGCATCCGCTGCACTGGTCGGCCGACCGCGACGAGGTGCAGG
>CAZYPK010000258.1:0-3885 GCA_964649195.1 uncultured Phycisphaeraceae bacterium | reverse complement strand
TCGTATGGACCGCCAAGGCCGATGAGATTCTGGCCAAGGTCAGCCGGGCGAAGGCGGTGCTGGATAATGGCGCATCTGGGTGAGTCACTACACTAGGCTCTGTCCGAAAACGATGAATTCTGCCGATGATATCACTTTCCTTGCTGATGAAAGGACTCATCATGCCACGACATCGGCTCACGGACGAGCAGTGGGAATTGGTTGCCGATCTGTTTCAATCGACCGCCACGACTGGCCGACCGCCGCGTGATCGGCGACAGGTGTTTGATGGCATCCTCTGGATTCTTAACACCGGCAGCGCCTGGCGCGACCTGCCACCAGAGTTTGGACCGTGGAAGACCGTTTGGACCGTGTTCGACCAGTGGAATCACAACGGCACGCTCGCCAAGGCGCTCTCGCGATTGCAGGGACAGTCTCAGATTGATTCAGAATTGTGGTGCATCGATGGCACCGTGGTGCGGGCTCACAAGTGCGCCGCCGGCGGCGGGAAAAAGGGGATCCCGATGAACCCAAGGACCACGCCCTTGGCCGCAGCCGTGGCGGTTTGACCTGCAAAATCCATGTGCTTTGTGATGGTGCAGGCCATCCGCTGCACTTCGAGTTGACACCAGGGCAGACCCACGAGGCGGCAGCATTCGACAAGGTGATGACCGGTGCGGATGAACGGTTGCATGATGAAGATGGCCAGCCGGTGGCGTGGCCGGTGGCGATGGCTGGTGACAAGGGATATCGAGCGGACTGGATTGATGAATACTTAATGGAGCTGGGCATCAAGCCGGTGATTCCGTCGAAGGAAAATCAGAGCCGCGACGCCAGGCCGGTGGAGTTTGATAAGGAGGCGTATCGCAACCGCAACATCGTTGAACGTCTGATCGGCTGGCTCAAGGAGTGTCGGCGAGTGTTTAGTCGATTCGAGAAGACGGCAAAGAACTTCGCAGGCATGATCCGCATGGCGTTCATCCAACGTTATCTAAAACTGGCAGCGTAGGGAGTTTTCGGACAGAGCCTACGAGAATCGGCATTTCAGAAGCATCTATCCGCTGCATGTTGATGGTTGATCGACGCATTCCTCGTGTCACCCCTGGCGGCACCACGCGGCGGGATCATCGCTGTCGAAGAGAAGATGCGCGGGCGTGTGCTTTCAACGTTGCCGGACATCGTCGCCCGCGTGGATGCCATCTGGCAGGATGGTCGCTACCTGCATGTCGTGGATTACAAGACTTCGCGATCGCGCTGGAACGAAGCCAAAGTCAACGAATCAGCAGACCAGCTTCTCTTGTATCACCACATGGCCGGTTCGATGGCGCGGCATCTGGACCTGCCCATCAAACTGCATTTTGCCGTGATCACAAAAGCGAAGTCGCCAGCGGTGCAGCTCCTGGATGTGTCCGTCACACCGGGGCGGGTGCGGCAGGTGATCGGCCAGATGGCACAGGTCTGGGGCGCGATTCAGGCGGGGCATTTCTTTCCCAGCCCGTCGCCGATGAATTGCGCGATGTGTCCATTCAAATATCGCTGCCCGGCGCACACACAAAGAAGGAGGTGTCATGCCATCGGATCAACAAGTGACCGCCAAATCGGTGCTCGACGCGGAAATGGCGCTGCGACGCAGCGGCGCGAAGCAAGCACTGGAAGAACTGGAACAGGTGGAGCCTGACTTGACGAGCTACCTGCTCGAATCGTTGTCGGATGTGCATCGCAAGCTGCTGGCGCTGGGCGGGCGGGCGAAGGCGTCGCAGCGGGTGTTTCTCGAAATGCAGCACCTGACACTGGTCTGCATCACGGCGCTGAGACGCGGGCATTATGAGCTGTGGCGCAGGAATGAAGGTTCGCAGCTTGATGATGATCCGCCGCCAGTTCCACCGTCATCGTAACGCTCGCCCCAAGATCCATGCTGCGCGGCATAGATCTCCAACTCAAACTCTGAAGGAGAACTTTCATGTTCGGATTTGGATCAAGAAAACGCACACCCACCCCAACGGGCATGCACTGCTTCGGTGTCAGAACACGCATCGCGAAATCAGTCGGCAAAGGCCCAGGGCATTGTGCGTGGCGTGCAGCCGCAGGCGCTGCGGGAGAGTGAAGGCTTGCGCCAGCGTGTAACGAAGCAGCTTGCTGGCGTGCAATCGGCGCTCGATGGGCTGCTGGTGGACCGGCCACGCCGAAGGATCATCAGGGGCGGAGCGAAGGAGGAAGCGTCGTGATGGAGTTGATCATCGAACCGGGTGGTGGCGTGAAGTGCGTGTATGACGAAGCGATTGACTTGGCGGCACTGGGCCAGCTTCACATTACGCGAGCGAGCCACGTTGAGCCTGATGAACACGGGGCATGGTGGGCGGACATGTTGCCTGTGGGCGGGCCGAAGCTGGGGCCATTTGAGAAACGAAGTGAGGCGCTGGCAACGGAACGAGAATGGCTTTCAATACGAATGATCGGCACTGAATAATGGAAAACAAAATGCGCCTGGTGGGACTTGAACCCACAACCAGCCCCTTATCCGGGGCGTGCCTTTCGGCGACGGGATATAAATCCGCTGCTCTACCAATTGAGCTACAGGCGCGACGCTTGCTCAACGGGATATGAGGAACGGATTCATGTGAAGTCTCGAATTGATTTCAGTGGGACCTAACCCTGCCGTTCAGTGTTGATCGCGTGCTGGCAGATGCAAAGGCGTTGTGGGGCAACAAGCAATAACGTGCTCGTCCATGATTGGTTAGGAAAGCTGCTGTGACGCGGTGTCAAGGTAACGCGTCATGCTGGCAATGGCCTCAGTCCAAGATAGCCCTGCTGCTGCGGCACCCACGTCAACGACGTCGTGAAAAGACGGTACCGCCGGCCTGACTTCATGGCCCAGTTGGAGGGCCTGTGCAATGTCTCGCATTGTGCCACGCAGTGCGAGAGTCTTCAGTGCAGCCGCGACATCCGCTGGAATGTCCTGATTAAGCGCAGCCGCGACTTCGCCAACAATGACGGCCGCTTGAGATTCGGATCCTAACGCGTTTGGATGTTTCTTCCAGTCCTCGATCTTTGCTCGCAAAAGCATATGTGGTACTCCAGCTACCGTTGACCTTCATGCTCGCTTGGGGAGATCGACACCGGGGCACTACATGTCGGGTCAGGGGCAGCGACTAGGTCGGCGCACTCATTCGCCCCTGCGACTAACCTCCAGAGCGCGGGAAATTCAGACTTGAGCCATGAGTCCCAACCCGACCGCTCGTTGCGGGCATTGCGGTACTGGGCGATCTGCTGAGCGACGTCGTCATGGCCTGCACGCCCAAGGCGCTCGACTGCAATTTTCCAAAGATCACGAGCACGGCGGGTGTTCAGCGTGCCACCTTGTTTCGGCACCGGTCGCACTCTTGTAGGCTCCTTTAACTGCGGTGCCAACGCAACAGTTTTGGGCCATGGATAGTGCGGTTCCAATTCTTGCGGAAAAATCAGGTCCTCCCCGTCGACAGGAGGCAATTGGTGAAGGTCACTCGACCATCTGCGTGTGCCCCATTCGCGGGCTGCAAACGCCGAAACAAGTGCATCCCAGGCATGGTCAGAGCCGATTTCACAAGCTTCGAACTCGCCCCACTGGATGAGAGCCTGAGTCATGTGGTCCCGTTGGTTCGCAAAGTCGTACCTAGCCCCAGTCAGCGCGAAATAGAGGACTTTGGGGTGGGTTTCGGTGACCGTCAAATGCTTGAACTGACGGCGAAGCGTAAGTGCAACTGCCACGCCATTGATGGACATGGCTCCGTAGAGTGAATTCGGAGCAGTTACAGATGCGGCCACCGCTGGGTACGCGGCTCTAAGTGCGCGATCAGCCGGCCGCCACCCCGCGGGGCCAGTGCTCCATAAGGTTAGCGTGTCTACACCGAGCCCACTCGGTTCGCAATC
>CAZYPK010000257.1:0-4101 GCA_964649195.1 uncultured Phycisphaeraceae bacterium | reverse complement strand
TTTGCCTGCCGCGCGAGTTTCGTTTGCTCAGGCCCCCAAAGCGGGGCCGTCGCAAACGAACTGGGAGGGCGAGGCTCCCGCCGAGCCGTTCGTTTGCGAAGCCCGTCCGCGGGCTGAAGCAAACGAAACCCGCGCGGCCGGCGATCGTGCCTGATTGTTCGCCTGCCGCGCGAGTTTCGTTTGCGACGGCCCCGCTTTGGGGGCCTGAGCAAACGAATCGGCTCGGCGGGAGCCTCGCCCTCCCAGCGGGAGCCCTCCCATATGCTTTTCTGAGGATTCCCGCCGTCCACTCGACCTCCCACGTAACCGGTGCTACACTTGGATCAATGTTCAATGTTGAGCATCGGTGGATCGGCATCGAGCCGTCGTTTGGATTCGACAACGCAGCCCGCAACAAACCAGCCCGACTCCTTTCATAGAGCCGGGCTATTTCATGCCCTGATTTTGCACCAATCGCAACGACCCGATGATTCGGTGCTATGATGAAGTGTTCGGTTGCCCCTGCCGCCGCGACCGGCAACCGTGGAAACCATCGCAGAAAGTGTGGTGTCTCATGTATTCCCAACTCGCATTCCTGCCGAACCTCGGCATGACCGAACTGCTGGTCCTGGCCTTCCTCGGCCTGCTCATCTTCGGCAAGAAACTGCCCGAAGTCGGCAAGAGCCTGGGCCAGGGGTTGGTTTCCTTCAAGAAGGGCCTGCAAGGCGTGGAAACCGACCTCAGCTCCGCCATGGATGAAGCGGAAAAACCCCGCAAGAAGAAAAAGAAGAGGAAGCCCGTCGGTGGCGATGGAGCCGCCTTGGAATCCCACGATCCGCCGGCCTCCAGCCCCGAAGAAACCCCCGCCACGCAGGATCATTCGACCATCCACTGACCGCGTACCGCCATCGGTTTCACGCCCCCTGATGTGATGCTCCGTTGCACCGCTTCCGCTTCCGTTTGACCGCTTCACAAACTCGGAACTCGGAACTCGAAACTCGGAACCTATTCCTCGCACCGCCTGCCGCTTCACAAACTCGGAACTCGAAACCCGAAACTCGGAACCTATTTTCGTTGCACCGCTTCACAGGTGAACCATGACCATCAACTCCCTCGCCCTCGCGTTCAACATGCCCACCCTGCTGATCCTGCTGGCGCTGGCGCTGCTCATCTTCGGCAACCGCCTGCCCTCCATCGGCAAAAACCTGGGCAAGTCGATCGTCGGCTTCAAGAAGGGCCTCAAGGAAGGCGACAAGAGCGATGATGATGACGACGAGGAAGATGACGACGACGATGACGATGACGATGACGACATCGAAGAACCCGTCGCCAAAAAGAAAACCAAGCAACTCGAAGGCCAGTCCGCCAAAAAGGTGAAGACCGAGCGCCAGCCCGTCGCCTCAGCGGAAGAGGATTGAGCCAGGCCGCTTGCGGCTTCGCAATCCCCAGGGTTCACGGAACATCGTTATTCACCTGAGTTCGATAAGAGCCGCGACTCAACGAGTCGCGGACGTAAACAGCCTGAAGGGGCGTCCGAACGCACCTTTTTCTTTCAGCCTCGATCAGCGCCCGGTCGTTTTCGCATCCATGATCCGCTGCGCGATGGTCACGCCATTCTTAATCGCTCACGTCCGCGACTCGTTGAGTCGCGGCTCACTCTTAATCGGTCTGCTTTGCACACCCGCCCCCTTTCTGCTACATTCCCCGACCCACTTGCACCCGGCCCGTTTTTCGCGGGACCGGCGTCCTGACGCTCCCGGTGTCCGGGTTGAATCGGACCACCGTCAGGGCCACCGGGCTGCCAAAGGAGCCACGCGATGTCGGATAAGTCCACCAGTCTCTATGAAGGTCTCTTCCTCGTCTCCCAGGCCGCCGCGGCGGACCTCAACGCCGTCACCGAACACCTCAAGGCCCTGCTCGCCCGCGCCGAAGCCGATGTCATCGGCCTCCAGAAATGGGATGAACGCCGCCTGGCCTTCCCGATCCAGGGCCAGCGCCGCGGCACCTACTTCATCACCTACTTCCGCGCTCCGCGGGTCAAAATCACCGGCCTCGAACGCGACTGCAACCTCTCCGAACAGGTGCTGCGCAGCATGTTCCTCCGTGCCGATCATCTGGGCGAAGTCGAAATGGACCTCTTCCGCAAAGGCATCGTGACCTTTGTCGAAAAGAAGCCCGAACCCGAAGCGGAAGGCGTGCCGGTTGAAGTCGTCGCGGATATCGAGGAGAACTGACGGCCCTTCCACTTGAATTGGCGGGCGATCGTTTGGCCGCGGAGCAAAGGTTCCGCAGGGACTCCCGAACAACCTCACATTCAAGCCGCTTGCGGCTTCGCAATCCCCTGCTTCGCGGTACATCGGGGGTTATTCAGGATTCCCCGCGGCTAAACGATCGAACCCGCCCCTTTTTCCCGGAGGCTTTCTTCATGCCGAATCTCAATCGCGTCATGCTGATGGGCAACCTCACCCGCGACCCGGAGCTGCGCTACACGCCCAGCAACACCGCCGTCGCCCAGATCGGTCTGGCGATCAACTACCGCTGGAAAGATCAAAACGGCGAGCAGCGTGAGGAAGTGACTTTCATCGACTGCGAAGCTTGGGGCCGAACAGCCGAGGTGATCAATCAATACCTCCGCAAAGGACGTCCGATTTACGTGGAAGGCCGCCTCAAACTCGATCAGTGGCAGGACAAGGAAGGCAACAGCCGATCAAAACTCAAGGTCGTCGTCGAGAACTTCCAGTTCCTCGACTCCAAAGGCAGCGGTGGTGGCGATGGTGAAGGCGGCGGCGGCAACTACAACCGCAGCCCTAGCCAGGGCCAGCAACGACCACCCCAGCAACAACGCCCCAGTCAACCGCCCCCGCAGCAGCAACAACCCCCCTCGGAACCTTACCAACCCGTGGATGAAGACAATATTCCGTTTTGAAAGAAGCTTTCAGCTTTAAGGCAGTGAAGGCGTAAGGGAATTCTGAATAACCCCCCGATGTGCCGTGAACCAGGGGATTGCTACGCCGCAAGCGGCTGGGACGTGAGGTTATTCAGGAATTCCTGAAAGCTGATGGCTGATAGCTGAAAGCTGATAGCTTTTCCCCATGCTGGCGTACCGCTGTGTTGGATTGTTTCCACGCAGGCCGACGTCTAACTTCTGACCGCAGAGGACAACATGAAACAGATCGAACTGCTCCTGACCGAAAACGTGGACAATCTGGGCATCGTCGGCGATGTCGTCAAGGTCCGTGCCGGCTACGCCCGCAACTTCCTCCTGCCCCGCCTGCTGGCCACCAAGCCGACGCCCGCCGCCATCAAGCGTCTCTCGGCCCGCCGCGCCGAGGTGGAGAAGGAACTCAAGAAAATCCGCGCCGAGCGCGAAGGCATCTTCGCCCGGCTGGAAAAGCTGGAAATCACCATGCTCCGCTCCGCCAACGACCAGGGCATCCTGTACGGCGGCGTGAGCCAGCACGAGATCGCCCAGGCCATGCGGGCCGAGGGGTACGCCATCGAGGATCGCCACGTCCGCATCGGCGAACAGATCAAGCGTCTGGATTCCTACACGATCCCGATCGTGCTCGATGCCGACCTTCGCACGGAAATCAAGCTCTGGGTGGTCTCCGACAAGCCGCGCGAAGACCTCGATGGCGAAACCCAGCCCGCCGAGGTGGAAGCCGCTCCCGCCGGGGACGGGGGTGAGAAGAAGGAAAGGAAGTCGCGCAAGCCCAAGGCCGAAGCGACCGAGGAAGCCGCCCCCGCCGAGGCGGAAGAAAAGCCCAAAAAGAGCAGGAAAGCCAAGGCGGAATAACCCGCCGCGCGCGGCTGGCGAGCCGCGACTCAACGAGTCGCGGACGTGAACGGAAAGACGGGTCGTCCGTTTCACGAAGGTTGACGGACGACAGCCCCCGTGTCGCGCGGAGGTGTTCGAGACTCGCAACGCAAGGTGTGCATGAACACTCCTTCAGGCTGGTGATCTCCGCGACGTGTTACGTCGCGGCTGGCGAGCCGCGACTCAACGAGTCGCGGACGTGAACGGAAAGAAGGACGGTCCGTTTCACGAAAGTCGCCGGGTGAGAGCGCCCGTGTCGCGCGGAGGTGTTCGAGACTCGCAACGCAAGGTGTGCATGAACACTC
>CAZYPK010000256.1:0-4153 GCA_964649195.1 uncultured Phycisphaeraceae bacterium | reverse complement strand
GCCCTCTCAGCCGGAGGCTTCCGCTCTCCCGCCATATGCTTTTACCCTGCAGCTCCCCCGGCTCCCCTTGCCGGCGCGTTATTTACGGCAGGCTCTGTTGGCTGAGCCAGTGGATTGCCGCCTTGGTGTCGCCTTCGTGGGTGCCGTTGAAAATCGTCAGCCGCACCGGGCCGGCTGTTCGACGAAAGAGCACCGGTTTTTTGCGCGTGTCGTCCTTCTCGGTTTCCTTCGCCAGCGACTGGGGGATCGTTCGTTGCTTGATCATGTGATCCTGCTGGCTTTCGGTCAGGCGTTTCGCCGGCTGTTGATTGACCTGCGCCAGTCGGTTGAAGGCGTTGAGCGAATGGGAGATGGGAATCGAACCGGTGTGGCCATCGTGGATGCCGACGTTGATGTCGATGTTGACGCCTCGGGCCAGGTGCAGATGGAAGAGGGGGGAGCGGGCGTGGTACTGGGCGTCGATGGCTTTGGACTGGCCGGGTTTGCCACCGGTGATGGCTTCGAGATCGCGGGCATAAGTGTGGCCGCCCCGGGCGGTCTCCCGGTGCCAGACGGCCAGATCGGTCGGCGGCACCCAGGCCGAGACGCCGGCGAACAGGTGGGGCGCCTTGCACGCCATCATCAGCGACATGTGCCCGCCGCCGCTGGTGCCCAGGAGGTGGATGCGTTTCTTGTCGATGCGGGCCTGGGACTGGGCGAACGCGATGGCGTCGAGGACATCCTGGACCGCTTCGGGCGAGGCGCATGCCTTGGGGTTTTTGTTGGGGCCTCGGAAGTGAGGGTGGATCAGCGCCCAGCCCCGGTTGGCGCATTCGACCAGGGCCTCGTCGCTGAGGCCTCGCTGTTTGTAGTCGCCGTTCCAGGAGTGGAGCATGACCAGCAGCGGGACCGGCTCGGCGGTGGCGGACGGGGCATACCAGCGGGCCGGCTGCCTGCTGCCGTCGGCGGCGCTGGTGATGCGGACTTCGGCGAAGACCGGCGGGGCGGGATCCTCCGCGGCGGCCGCGGCAAAGGCGACCAGGCACGGAAGGAGAGCGATCAGGGGCGGGGTGATGTTCATGAATCGGATGTCCAACCCATTTCAAACAGGTGTCGCCGCGTCACGGTTGGCCATACGCGGCGGGAGGGGGATTGTAGTCGCCCAGGTCCTGTTGATACCAGTAGGCGATGCGGCTGCCGTTGTTGGACCAGGTGTGAATGTGAATCGTCCTGCCGAAGGGAATCCACTCGGCCGAGCCGTCGGCATAGGCCTGCGTGCTGCCTTCGGGGTGCATCGCGTGGGTGACTTTGTGCGGGGGCATATCGACGTAGGCATAGGGCGTGTGCTCGTTGTTGCCCTGCCCCCAGGCGAAGTCGATCTTGATCGTGCCATCGGCCAGGAGCACCCAGTCCGGCTTGGTGGAGGATTGACGATAAGGGCTGCGCGACTTGAACGTGCCGAAGGTGTTGACCCACCGCGCCACCCCGCCCACGTACTGATAGCTGGTGGTCACCACGCGCGTCGAACCGTTCACCTGCCACTGGCTTTCGTAGCGACGGCTGGGGCAGTTCCAGACCTTGGTGGAAATCTTGTGGCCCGAAACCACGGACGGGTTGTTGTCGTAATCCATCAGCCCTCGCCGGGCCCAGGCGTCGATCCAGTTGGTGGCGACATCCTCGGCGGTCCACTTGTTGGCGGTGTTCGCGCCATAGCTGTTGTTGGCGGCGACATTGAGCTGAATCGATCGGCTGGCGCAGGGGATGAACATGCCCTTGTTGTCGATCGGGTGCTGAAGGGCGCCGGTGACGATGTGACGCTGATTGGCCAGGCAGACCGCGCGGCGGCTCATCTCACGCGCTCGCTGAAGCGAAGGCAGCAGCAGGGCGATCAGCAGCGTGATCAGCGAGACCACCAGCAGCATCTCGATGAGCGTGAAGCCGGCACGGAGATGACGGTGGACCCGTGCAACGGGAAAATGAATGCCGCCGTGTTGACGCATAGGCCGCTGACCTGCGAAGAGGAACCGAACCGGATCGCATCACAAGCATAATGGATCAAGGCGATCCGGCAAAGCAAAATTAAATCCGGTTTCTGAATCCGATTTCCCTTGTGTTTTACGGATGGCCGGGTTATATTCGACCGGTGACGCCGGATGTCTGTGGTCCGGCGCCGGGTTCTTTGCCGACTGGTTTTTTTCAAAGTGTTCTGTCGCACCGGGCGTTCGCCCAAGCGATGCTTTATTCTTCATCATCGGTCCGCTCATCGAAGGAGTCTGATCATGCCATTCGATTGCCGTAAGAAAGTCTCTGCACTGGCTTGGGGTTTGCTTCTTGGGGTCACGATGCCGGCCTCGGCGGTGACGGTCAATGTGGACTTCGGCCTGGCCGGGCATCAGGTGGAAGCGGGCTTTGTCGGGATGTCGGTTCCCACGGCCGACACCACCGCCGGTCCGGTTTCACAGAACGTCAACGGGGTCAATGTTTCCGTCAACGGTGGCGGGAATCTGGTTCGATCCCGCACCCGCGCGGCCACGGCCCACCCCATCGGCGATGTCGCGGAGGACTTTTTCTTCGGCAACAACAGCCTGACCGTCACGCTGCAAAATCTCCCCACCGGCACCTACTACTATCGTTCCTATCACCACGACACCGACTTCACCACCCAGCCCAACCTCGCCGTCGCCCTCACCGATGCCGTCGCCGCTGGCAAGGCGTTCGCCGCCGCCGTCCCGGTGACTTCCGGCACCGTGCCGGGGGTCGTCTCGACCGTGGTGGGCATGATCCAATCCAACGGCAGCGATGTGATCCTCCACCACACATCGGGCAGCAACACCATCATCAACGGCTTCGAGCTGACCGACACGCTGCCCAACAACCTTTACGTCGATTTCGGCGCCAAGATCGCCGCCAATCAGGTGCAGGCGGGCTACCAGGGCTTCAGCGCCGGCACCAGCGCCAGTTCCACGACCGCCGATCCGCTTCGGCAGTTCTTCTTCACCGATCTGGGCAACGAGGGCAGCGTTTCCGTGACGCTGAACAACCCCACCACCAACGGCAACATCGGCGTCCGCGACCGGCTGGATGTCAACCATCCCCAGGGCGACCTGGCCGAGGACTTCTTCTTCGACAACGCCGGCGCCACCCTGGAAGTGAGCCTGGGCCGTCTGCTGCCGGGCCAGTATCAGATCACCACCTATCACCACGACTCGGAGGTTGCCCACATTCCCTTCCATCTGAGCGTGGATGACGCCCAGGGCAACGGGCGCGTGGTCAATCCCGCGCAGGCGCAATCCACGGGTACCAATCCCGCAGCCATCGCCAAAGCGACCTACATCGTGACTTCCGACGGCATCAATCCGGTCGTCATCCGCATGAACGAGCAGGCCGACGATGCGATGGTCATCAACGGCATCGATGTCGAAGCGGTCGGCAAGACCCTGCGCGTCGATTTCGCCCGCATCTCCCCCACGAATGATCTTCAGAACGGCTTCCAGGCGTTCGACCGTTTCACCAGCGACACCCAGCAAATCGTGTCGCCTTCGGAAACCTACAACAGCGACATGGGCATTGCCGGGACCGTCACCGTGCAACTGACCTCCGTCTCCAACGCGACGGGACTGGCCGGCCTCATGGGCGGCCGCGATCGCGGCAACCTGGTCGCTGAATTCGGCGACATCGGAGAGGACTTCCTCTTCTCCCCGGCCAATCACTCGCTGGACATGCAACTGATCGATCTCCATCGCGGCGAGTATGTGCTGACCACCTACCATCAGGACATCGGCGCGGCGCAAGGCTTGATGTCCATCCTGGTCTCCGATGCCCTGGGCAATGACCGCCTGATCACCGGCGGCCTCGCGGTGGCCGGCAGCGCAGGATCGCCGGCGGTGGCGACGTTCCTGATCTACTCCGACGGCATCAACCCGATCACCGTCCGCTTCGACGCCAACGGCTCCACGGAGGCCACCGTGCTCAACGGCTTCGCCCTGTCGCAATACGTCATCCCCGAACCGGCCACCATGAGCCTGCTGCTGATCGCCGGCATGGGCCTGCTTCGCCGCCGCGCGCGGAACGCTTGAAACCTGAGTTTCGCTGAAGCCCCGCCCGGCCCCCGGACCGCAGGGCAAAAGCATATGGCGGGAGAACGGAAGCCTCCCGCTGGGAGGGCGAGGCTCCC
>CAZYPK010000255.1:0-4231 GCA_964649195.1 uncultured Phycisphaeraceae bacterium | reverse complement strand
AGGCACGATCATCAGCCGCGCGAGTTTCGTTCGCTTCAGCCCGCGGACGGGCTTCGCAAACGAACGGCTCGGCGGGAGCCTCGCCCTCCCGGCCGGAGGCTTCCGCTCTCCCGCCGTATGCTTTTGCCCTGAAGGAAAGCCAACTTTTGCTTGCATTTTCAGGCTTGTCGTGATAACCTCGTCGGTGGAAGAGAAGGAGCAGACACGTCATGTTCCTCTCTGCCTGGGATCAAGTCAGATTGCCAGGTCGGATTGATCGGTTCTTTTTCACTGTTTATCAGAGGAGATTTCTCATGTCGCTTCACTCGATGCTTCGTGCGGTTGCTTCATCGGCGGCGCTGGTCGCCGCTTCGCTGGCGTTGCCTGCGGTATCCCAGGCGGTCGTTTACCAGGAAGCCGGCGGCAGGGTCGTCGGCGAGGCGGAGGTTTTCTCCAACCGCGTCGGCAGCGGCACCCCCGCCAACTGGCTGGTGGTTCCCTCCGAGGATGCCGGCACAGGCACACTCCTCAACGCCCGCGGCGGGGCCTACGTCCAGGCCTTGCCCGATGGCGGACCCGGCGGCTCGCCCAACGCGGCGCCCTACATCGAATACAAGATGAAGATCGACACCGTCGGCGAGTATCGGCTCTACGTCCGCTGGGACGGACACAACCCCGACTCTGATTCGATCTTCTTCAGCATCAACGAACTGTCCGTCGGCGCTGCAAGCCCCGGCCACTATCAGGACAGCCACGACGCCACCGGCAACTTCAACACGATCCCGTGGGATGGCCTGGGCGGCGCCAATCAGCATCAGGGGGCCGCATCGCAGAACCCGATGCTCTGGACCGTGACCGATCCGGGCACCTACACCCTGCGCATCAGCCAGCGCGAGGACGGCGCGGCGGTGGACAGCTTCATCTTCCAACGCTCCAACCTGGACGCCCCCGTCGCCAACAACATCGCCCCCAGCCTCTTTGCCGACCAGGTTCACACCGCCAGCCTCACCCCCAATGCCGATGCGCACATCCAGCTCGGCTCCGCCGCCGCCAACACCAACTTCGGCGCCACCGGCGACATCCTCGTCAAGAACGCCGGCGCCACCGGGAGCACCACCCGCAAGGGGTATGTCCGCTTCGACATCAGCGGCATTGACAAATCCCTGCTGGCCAACGCGGTGCTCGACCTGCAAGTGATCCTGAACAACGCCGGAGGAACCGGACCAAACGCCGCCGACCCGGTCGCGCAATCCATCCGCGTCTTCGGCCTGATCGACGGCCACGCCGGCGAGAGCTGGGTCGAAGGCAACGGCGGGACGGACAACAACCCGCTGGGCGAAATCACCTTCAACAACGCGCCGGGCAACATCGCAGGCAACGACTACGACGCCGCGGCCGTGGTGCTGCTGGGCATCATCGAAATCCCGGCTGAAAACTCCGGGACCACCGGCGGCGAGCCCATCATCGTCAGCCTGCACAACCTGCTCTCGGCCACGCCCAACGCCCTGCTCGATTTCCTCCTGGCGGATACCGACGGCCAGGTCACCTTCCTTTTCAACCGCGTGAACCAGGACGGCTCGGCCAACCTCGGCTTCGCCTCGAAGGACCACAGCACCGCGATGGCCCCGACCCTCCGCCTTTATTCCCACGTGGTGCCCGAACCGGCCTCCGCCATGCTGGGACTGATCGGCCTGACCGCCCTGGCCTTGCGGCGGCGCAAGGTCGCCTGAAATCGCAAAAACCCCGGCCCCGGCACGGGAGTGCCGGGGCTTTTTGGTGAACTTTGTTTTTTGAACGGCTGCTTTTGCCGAATGCTTAAACCTGAAACAGTTGACGGAACCAGTTCACAAACGGTCGGGCATGTGGACTGGTCGGATCGAGAATCCTGTGATGGATGGCTTCATGGAGTTGGCGTCCCGGTTCATCCTGCCAGGCAAGCCAGGTGTGCATGTTGGCCTTGTCCGTTTGAACCTCACGATAAGTCGCGCCATGTTGTCTTGCCTCAACCACGGACTGCCGGGCGAATGTCCATGAATCGGCACTCGCCGTGGGAACGAGGTATTTCAGAAATGATTCCATCATGCCGACGGATCGATTGTCCGGCATGATCCAGACTCCGAATCGCTTGCCCGAAGTCGTGGCGGCAATCAATCCCTCCGGCGGAATTGTTTCCGCAAGGTTCTCAACGAAAGCGGAACAGCGATGACGCACGCGCCGCCAGGTGTGATCGGCGCCGCCGTCAGAGTCGAGAATCACACCCAGAGCCATCAAACTCGGCTCGCGAACTTCGACATGAAATTCCTCCGATTCAAGAAACGGCAATAGTTTCGATCCGCCTTCGTCCCTGATTTGAACAGGCGCGTGTTTCCTGTCATCGGGCCACGAAACGCCGTTGGCCTCCATCAGGTAGGGAATGACGCGAAGGTCTTTTGCGCCTTCGACAAGGAGTCGCCGTCGGAATGGCGGATGGGCGGGCATGAATCAACGCACCTCAATATCGCGCTCGGCGGCGACCACCACGCCGCGTCGGTCAAAGCCGATCGCCTTCCTCCGCTCGCAGTCGATGTGCTGAATGGTGATCGCGTCGGGACCATCGTCCGCCACTTCATCCGCGATGGCGGCAAGGCTCTTGATGCAGTCGCCGCTGTGCGTGGTGGCGAAGACCTGGACGTTGAGCCTTTTGGCGGCCCGATAAACGAACCGCCACATTTTTTCGAGGGTGGTGTAGTGCAGCCCGGTGTCGATTTCGTCAATGAGAAGGACGCCGTTGGCGGAAGTGACAAGCCCCAGGGCGATGCACAGGATACGCGAGACGCCGTCGCCAAGATTTCCGATCGGCAACGGTGAAAGCACCCCGTCATATCGAACGTGAATGGCGCGGCGGCCGGCATCGCCAATGGAGGCGATTCTCTGAATCCCCGGGTCAATCAGGTGAATCGCCTCAAGCAACAGTTCTTCGTCCGGGGTGAGCACGACCTGATCAAACCATGAAATCAATCGATGGAGTGCAAATGATTCGGTGCTCAGAAATCGCAAGGGCAACAGAGGCGGCTCGTCCCGATACGGGAGCGGCCTTGCGAGCGAGACAAACCCGTCAATGACGGGCAGTTTCAGAGAGCGTGACGTGGAACCGAAATTCCACGAAACCTCAACGGCGTGAACGCTTGATGTGCCGGCGCGAGCCTGCGAAGCCATCATCATCATCCCTTGGTCGGGTTGTTGATGCCTTATTTCTACACTGATGTCACGACTGTCATATACGCCGTTCACCTGAACCGTCGGCATCGATTTCGGATTATGGCCGTGAAAGAAATGATTGACCAAACACTCGCCTGTCTCATCGTCGTTGTTGCGTGTGGTCGTTTCACCCCGTCGAATCGCCGTTTGAAACAGCCAATTCATCTTGCCCAGGGAAAGCAGCGTCTCGATCGCCTCCAGCACCGTCGTCTTCCCGCCGTTGTTGTAGCCTGTCAAAAGATTCACCCGCCCCAGTTCCGATATCTCGAACCGGTCGAAACAGCGAAACTTTTCGATGTGAAGGCTCTTGAGCATGGCATCATTCTATTCGGAAAAAACATGGGCGGAAGACCATCTTCCGCCCATGCACGTCGATCGGTTAGTCGTCCCGTCCTGTTTCAATATCGATAATGCTCGCTCTTGTACGGCCCTTCCACCGGCACCGCGATGTAGTCCGCCTGTTCCTGCGTCAGGGTGGTGAGCTTCACGCCCAGCTTGCCCAGGTGCAGGCGGGCCACCTTTTCGTCGAGGATTTTGGGCAGCACATAGACCTCGTTCCTGTAGTTGGCGTTGTTCGTGGCCAGCTCGATCTGGGCGATGGTCTGGTTGGTGAACGATGCCGACATGACGAAGGAGGGATGCCCGGTGGCGCAGCCGAGGTTGAGCAGGCGACCTTCGGCGAGGATCAGGACTGAGTGGGCTTTGACTCCGGGGGCGTCCTTGAAGGTCCACATGTCGTACTGCGGCTTGATGTTGGTCCTGGTGGCGACCTTGGCGAGTTTGGCCATTTCGATCTCGTTGTCGAAGTGGCCGATGTTGCCGACGATCGCTTTGTCCTTCATCTTCGCCATGTGATCGGCGGTGATGATCTTGAAGTTGCCGGTGGTGGTGATGAAGATGTCCGCCTTATCGACGACATCCTCAAGCGTGGTGACTTCGTACCCTTCCATCGCGGCCTGGAGGGCGCAGATCGGATCGATCTCGGTGACGATGACGCGGGCGCCCTGGCCCTTGA
>CAZYPK010000254.1:0-4292 GCA_964649195.1 uncultured Phycisphaeraceae bacterium | reverse complement strand
TGTGATAACGGAAAAGAGACGTTTGGAAAAGTTCTCAGGCTCCGGGCGGGGCTTATGCGAAACTCAGGTTGAGAGAGTGCGACAAAAAAAGGCGAGCCGACAGGCTCGCCTTGGGGTGTTGGGTTAAACAAACGAGTGAACGTCGTTCACGCGGCCTGCCGACGACGGCTCATGAGCGCGACGCCGCCGATGATGAGCATGGAGAAGGTGACGGGTTCGGGGATGGCGGCGCCGCCTGTTGAAATCTCGTATTGGCCCAGCAGCGGGCCGAGGATGGCGACCATGCCCGGCAGGTCACTGGGCAAAACGCCGGGGCCGCCGAAGGTCCACTCGCTGAGCGTGAAGACCTGGTTGGGACCGAAGCCTGAGAGACGGAAGGCGTAACTGTCGGTGTATTCCCAAGGCTCGCCGGTGCCGTCAACGCCGACGACGCCGAACTGATCGATGATGGTGGTTCCTTCGATCAGGCGGATGACATCATCGCCGTTGAAGTTGGCGGCGGCGAGGGTGAAGACGGTCTGGCCGGGGAAGGCGGTGTTGAAGTCGATGAGCTGCTGGGCGGGGTTGGAGGCGACGATGTAGAAGGCATCGCCGGCCGAGAGGGCGACGGAAGGCAGGGCGTTCGTATTGTTGGGCGATGCGCTGCCGTTGGCGAAAAGTTGCAGACTGAAAGCACTCAGGTCGGCGATGTCCTCCGTGGCGACGACTTCCACGAATTTCGGGCTGCCGCCGGAGAGGTTGCCATCGACGATGCCGGTGATGACCAAGGCGGTGGCGGAAGGCGGCGGCGGCGGGGGTGGCGGAGGAGGCAATGCTGTCGCGGAGAGTGAAAAGTCATCGATTGCAAGACCATCATCCGCACCGGGAGCCAGATCGGTGTCAACCCAACGAATCCAGAACGCCTGTCCGGCTGCGATGTTGAGGCCGGTAATGGTGTGAGTGATGGTTTCCCTATTGGCGTTATCGTTTCCATTGAGAGTGCCTGTCGCGGTACCGGTGTTCCGGCTGGTGAAGTCGAGGTCGCTCACCGCCACGAACGTACCGCTGTTGAGGCCGGTCGCACCGACACCGATTGAAAATGCAAGCCGGTCAGCGGCACCGGAGACATTGTTGCCGCGTCTCCATTGTTCGCCGGTATAGCTGATGCTCAACTCGGTGATCACGTTCCCCGAATCGTTCTGAAATTCCGCACCGATGATCGAATTAAGCGTCCCCGACAAAAGGGTGCCCAGCGCCCGATCGGTATTGCCTGTGGGACCAAAGCTGTAGGTGTCGCCTGCGGTTCCGGATCCTGTGCCTGCGCTGTAAGTGCTGTTGGCGTTGCCGCCGCCTTCGAGAAACGCCCAGCCAAGCGGGAGGGCTGAGGATGTTCCCGATGTTGCCAATGTATCGAAGTTCTGCGTGTAGATGCCGGAGATATATCCAATCGGCACGGCATGAGCGGCATGCATTGACGCCATGGCTGCAATTGTCGCGGCTCCGTATGGAACCGCTGATCCCAACCTCGACCTCTTTCGTTTCATCGCAATTCTCCTGGATTTCACCTTCGGGGCGACACGTGGTCCACACGACGACACGCAGCCGGGGCGGCGGTCGAAACCGAACCGCCACGCGGCAGGTCGCCATTATGAACGAGATCAAAACGAAAACAAGGGGCAAGTGCGAGAAAAAAGTGAGCGCGGTTCATTTTTGGGGTTTACGAGCGGACCGTTCCCTTTGAATTGGCGGGCGATCATCGAGCCGAGACTCGACGAGTCGCGGACGCGCACCGCCTGAAAGAGCGGAAATCGCGCGGCGGCGAAAGGCCTCGAAAATTGTGGGACGGGGACCAGGAGGCAGAGACCAGGAGACAGGGGGCGGGGGATGGGACAAATAGCCACAGGTCGTTCATCAACCGTGCTGTGTCGCGCCCCTTCAATCCGTTGACGTCCGCGACTCGTTGAGTCGCGGCTCGAATGAAAAAACCCTCGACGCATGGTCGAGGGTTGGGGTGGCGTGGTGATGTCCGAGGCTTGGAAACTCAGTGATCGCCCAGCACCAGGGGTTTGTAGCCGCCCTTGGACTGGAAGTAGAAGTACAGGCCGATGTAGGCCGCCAGCATGATGATCGGGAAGATGGTCATGTTCTTCAGCGCGGCCTGCGTGCTCTTGGCGCGGACCTGATCGAGGGTATCGCCCAGTTCACGGGCCTTGGCGTACTCCGCGTCGGACAGGGAACCATCCTTGTCGGCATCGCACGCCGTCATCCACGCCTCCTTGCGGGCCTGCTCATCCTTATCCATCGCGGCGCGTTCGTCGGCGGTGAGGGTGTCGCGTTTCTTTTCCTCGGCGGAGTCGCCCTTGCGGACGATCCAGCGGCTCTCCCAGGCCTTGAGCGCATCAGCGGCATCCTTGGCCTGCTTCTCGGCAAAGGCCTTCGCCTCGGCATCGTCGAGTTTGCCGTCGCCGTTCTTGTCGAACGGCTTTTGAGCATCGGCCAGGGCCTTGGCGTCAGCCTCTTCCATGGCCTTTCGCTCGGCGTCATCGAGCTTGCCATCCTCATTCTTGTCGAACGACTTTTCCTTCTGAGCCTGGGCGTAAGCGCCGGCCTGGGCGGGGAAGAGGCGCGAGGCGGTGGTGAACTCGTTGAGATGGGCGTCGTTGAGGGCCTTGTAATGGATGATTTGGTAGATGCTCTTGTCTTCGAGCGTGGTCAGCTTGTCGCCGACCATCAGGCCCGGGACTTTCCTGGCGGCGTCGGCGGCGGAGAGAGCGTCGATGTTCTTGTCAGCCTGGAGGGCGCCGATGTAGGGGAAGCCCAGCGTGCCGACGGCGAGCATGCCGATGCCGGCGATGGCGTTGAGGGTCAGGGCGCCGCCCTTGGGCGTCTGCTCGGAGACGACGCCGAGCATGGTCGGCCAGAAGAATGTCTTGCCGACGCCGTAGAGCGTGGCGGCGATGAAGATGATCACGCCGGTGGCGGTTGAAAGCATGAACAGGCCGATGATGGCGAGAATGGCGCTGAGCGCCAACAGCGGCAGCGGCTTGAGGGCATGGATGATGGGGCCGGCATAGAAGCGCAGAACCATCATGATGACCGAGGTATAGACAAGAATCCAGCCGGGGTGGAAGCTGCCTTTGGCGACCTCTTCCATGATGCCGGTGATCCAGCCGTCGGTGCCGATTTCGGTGGTGGCCAGCGGGATCATGATCAGAACAAGGATGAACATCAAGGGCCGGCCCAGCGACTTGGTGTAGGCCCCGAAGGCGACGACGATGCCCACGCCGATGGCGATGAAGAGCAGCTTGTAAGCGTCGCCGAAGAAGTCGATCAGTTGCAGGGTGACGAGGAACCCGACCACCGCGGCGCCCAGCACGCCGAACTCCGAAAGCATTTCCTTATAGGTGACGCCGGCGGCCTCGCGCTCCTGCACGGGGAACTTGCGGGGCAGCAGCATGATGAAATAGACGACGGCGGGCACGGCCAGGATGCCGACTTTCACGTTCCAAGGCACGTGATCAATGAAGATGGCGATCATGCCCGCGATGACCAGACCGCCGGGCCAGCCGGCGTGCAGGATGTTGAGCCACTTGGTCTTTTCCTTGTTGAACATGGTGGCGACGACGGGGTTGATGAACGCCTCGACCGTGCCGTTGGCCAGACCCAGGATCAGCGACCCCCAGTAGAGCATCGAATAGGCGGTCTGAGTGTCGCCGCCCTTGGAGATCGAATACGCGGCAACGCCCATGATGGCCCAGATGATGTGGCCCAGAAAGGCGAAGATCATGGCGACCTTGTAGCCGATTTTGTCGATGATGAGGCTGAAAAAGATGATCGACACGGCGAAGGGCCAGATGCCGATGCCCGCCAGACGGCCGGCCTGGGCGGGATCGAGGTTGAACTCCCTGGCCCAGGTGCCGATGAGGAACATGCGGGCGATGAACCCGAATGCCGTGGTGATCAGGGCGATGAAGCAGCCCCAGAAAAGAATCTTGTCGTTGCCGTTGTCGCTTGACGGGAGCGACGGCGCAGCAGAAGTGTCAGTCATTGCAAATCACTCCGAGATGGAAGGAGATAGAGGATGACGCGCGAAAAAACCCCACAGCCTCCGGCTGACGATTGATGCATCCGATGCGGCAAGCGCTGGCCCCAGGCCGACCAGCCGGTAAAAGTTGGGCGAGGCTACTGCCCCGGTTGCAAAATGTCAAGATTTGTGACTTCAGACCCAGGGTAAAAGCATATGGGAGGGCGAGGCTTGCGCCGGGAGGGCGAGGCTCCCGCCGAGCCGATTCGTTTGCGACGGCCCCGCTTTG
>CAZYPK010000253.1:0-4322 GCA_964649195.1 uncultured Phycisphaeraceae bacterium | reverse complement strand
CGGACGGGCTTCGCAAACGAACGGCTCGGCGGGAGCCTCGCCCTCCCATATGCTTGTACCCTGGGAACTTGATCTTTGCCATATTGGATTTCCCAACGAAGGCGGCATCCCCGTCGCGTCGATATAATCGCCGCTCGATCATCGCCGATTCGCAAGGGGATTTCGTTTGCCGCCACGTCGCCTGTCATTGCTGTTGGTTCCGGCCATCCTCGCCATTGTGATGGGCGTCGTGTTGAGCGCGATCGAATGGCTTCTTCATCCCATCAGCGATCAGTTGTCCATTCCGACCCAGAAGGTCATCCGCGACATCGTTGAAACGATTTTCTGGTTGGCCAATGCCTGGTTTGTCAGCCGGTTGCTTGATGTTTTCCTCTGGGCCTCCGTCGAACGCCGCACCGGCCGGCCGGCCCCCAAGCTGCTCGTGGCCGTCGGTCGTCTGCTCGTGCTGCTGCTGGCCGTGGCGGTCATCATCACCGTCATCTTCCAGCACGTGCTCACCGGTCTGGTGGTCAGCTCGGGCGTCGTGGGCATCGTGCTCGGTTTCGCGCTGCAACGCATGATCTCCGACTTTTTCTCCGGCCTGGCGATGGGCATGGAACACCCGTTCCGCGTCGGCGACTGGATCGAAGTCGATGGCGTCACCGGCAAGGTCATCGAGACCAACTGGCGCGCCACCCGCATGGTCACCCTCGAACATGTCACCGTCGTCCTGCCCAACAGCTTCATCGCCGAGCGCCGCTTTCTCAACTACAACCTCCCCGAGGCCTGGTTCCGCACCGAGACGAAAATCACGCTCGAATTCCGCGTCCCTCCGCAGGACGCCCGGCGCGTCCTCATCGCCGCCGTGCGCTCCACGCCCGGCGTGCTCGCCTGGCCTCAGCCCGATGTGCTGCTCATGGAGTTCAGCGCCGTCGGCCACGTCTTCATCCTCCGCTACTTCGTCGCCGATTATTTCATGATGAACCCCACCCGCGATGAGGTCAACACCAGCATCGCCCATCACCTCTGGCAGGCGGGCTTTGCCGTCGCTTATCCCAAGACCGATCTGTTCCACGCCCCGATGCCTCCCCGCGACCTGGATCGCAAGAAGGAACGGGACACCCTGCTTTCGCGCGTCGAGCTTTTCGAATCGCTGGCCGCCGATGAACTTGCCCGCCTCGCGGCGTCGCTCACCGAGCGCCAATGCAAGGCGGGAGAGGAGATCGTCAAACAGGGCGACCCCGGCTCATCGCTTTTCGTCATCGTCGATGGCCTGCTCGAAGTGAAGGTGGAACACGAAGGGCGGACCAAGGTCGTCGGCCGCCTCGGTCCCGGCGAGTTCTTCGGGGAAATCTCCCTGCTCACCGGCTCGCCGCGCGGCGCCGGCGTGACCGCCATCACCGATGCCACGCTCTTCGAACTGACCCACGAAGTCATCTCGCCCATTCTCCAGCAGCGCCCGGAAGTCGCCCAGGAAATCAGCCGCTTCGTGGCCCTGCGCCGCATGCGCAACAGCAAGGTCATGGAGAAAATCGACCCGGTGCGGCAGGCCCAGGAAGAGCGCAGTTTCACCGACGACCTGCTGCGCAAGATTCGCGGATTCTTCAGGCTGGATTTATGAACGGGAACATTCAATCGTCCCGGCATCGAACGATTTCCCTATAATCCCCGCATGAACACCACCGCCACGCTCATGGATGGGAAAGCGGTCGCCCAGCGGATTCTCGATCGCTGCGGGCGGCGCGTCGCCGGGATCATCGCCAAAACCGGCGTCACGCCTTGCCTGGCCACGGTCCTCGTCGGCGGCGATCCCGCATCGGTCACTTACACGCAGATGAAGCGCAAGCGGTGCGAAGCGGTGGGCATGACCTCGCGCAGGATCGAACTGCCTGCGGAGACGACCACGAGTCGGCTCGTGGCCGCCATCACCGAACTGGGGAGCGACAAGAGCGTACACGGCATCCTGCTTCAGCATCCCTCGCCCAGACACATCGATGAGCGCGAAGCCTTCGAGGCCATCCCGCCGTTGAAGGATGTCGATGGCGTGACGATGCAGAGCTTCGCGGCGATCTCGCTGGGCCAGCCGCGGCGCGGCTACGGCTCCTGCACCCCGGCGGGCATCATGCGGTTGCTCGAGGCTTACAGCGTGAACCTTTCGGGCAAACATGCCGTGGTCATCGGCCGCAGTCCGATCCTCGGCAAGCCGATGGCCATGATGCTGCTGGCCGCCGACGCCACGGTCACCATCTGCCATTCGCGCACGCAGGATGTGGCCCGGCATGTGGCGATGGCCGATGTCGTCGTGGCCGCGGTGGGGCGGGCGAAGTTCGTCAAGGGCGACTGGATCAAGCCCGGAGCCATCGTCATCGATGCGGGCTACAACGAAGGCAACGTCGGCGATGTCGATTTCGAGCCGGCAGCCGAGCGGGCCTCGATGATCACCCCGGTGCCCGGCGGCGTCGGCCCGATGACCATCGCCACGCTCATCGACCAGACCGCCACCGGAGCGGAAAGGCAGTTGGGTCTGTGAGATGAAAACAGGAAAGCAGGAAAGCAGGAAATGCGAACGGGGAACACCCTCGGTGACATGAAGTGATTTTCCGTTGTTCTGATGTCGTCTCTTCCACGGTTTCATCAAACCGCGCATCCAAGGATGGATACCCATGAGCCAGTTCAACGCCCCCGCCTACGAAATCACCCGTTCCACCGGCCAGTGCGCCTTGACCGGCCGCACGCTCGAGCCCGGTGAGGCGTACATGTCCACGCTGGTCGAAAGCGATCCGGCTGCCGCAGTAAACCCCGCCACCGCGCTGGGCTTTCAGCGCGTCGATGTTTCGATGGAGGCGTGGGAGCAGGGCCAGCGGCCCGGGCGGCTGTTCAGCCATTGGAAATCGATCGTGCCCCAGCCGAACCAGAAGAAGAGGCTGTTCGTCGATGATGAAGTGCTGATGAACCTCCTGCGCCGCCTGGCCGACGCCGATCAGCCGCAGCGGCAGGCGTTCCGCTTTGTGCTCGCCCTGATTCTGATGCGCAAAAAACTGCTGCGCTACGATGGCAGCGAGAAGCGGACCGAAACCGTGACGATCATCAACGATGATGGCGCCGCAGGCGAAACGAAAACGATGGAACGCGAGTGGTGGCTGATGACGCCCAAGCTCGACGCCAAGAAAGGGCACTTCGGCAAGTGGAACGAGGATGACAGGATCGAAGTCCTCGACCCGCACCTCGATGAAGCCCGGATTCAACAGGTGACGCAACAGCTCAACGAAATCCTCGATGCCGAGCTTTGACCTGTCGCTTCGTGAACCTTGCCCACATGCCCGATGCTTCATGGTTGCGGCTCTCCATATGTTTCGCTTTTTTCCCGTTGACAGGTGGCCCCTATGCGATGTCTTCTTCTCACCTGCCTTGCCATGTGGCTCGCCGGCTGCTGCGCCACCCCCGCCCCGATCGATGCCGACCAGCCCGCCGACATGCCCGGCTATGCCGACCTCGTCGCCAGGCACAATGCCCGCGTGCAAGGCATCGAGCGATTCTGGGCCCGCGCCGTCATCGAGATGCGCTGGATCGATGCCCAAGGCGCCTCGCGCTTCGAGCAGGGGGAAGGGCACCTCATCCTCGACCTGCCCCTCCATTCCCTGCTCACCATCGGCAAGCTCGGTCAGACCCGGCTTTACGCGGGCTCCAACGAAACCCACTTCTGGCTCTTCGATGAACTCGATGACCAGCGGAAGAGGCTTTACATCGGCCGTCACGATGGCCGGCCCGATGATGCGCTGGGCCCGGCCAGGCGGCGGTCGCCGTTGCCGCTCAAGCCGGTCGATCTGCCGCGCCTGCTGGGCATCGTGCGGATCGACGCCTCCGCCGGCGCCGCAGCGGTCAAGTGGGTGGACAGCAAGTACATGATCGAGCCGCCGGGCGAGCGCGTGCGGTATTACTTCAGCCCGATCTCCGCGCGCATGGAGCGGGTGGAGCTTCTCGACGACGCCGGCCAGGTGGTGCTGACCTCGACGCTCGGCAAACCGGAACGAATGGACAAGACCGGCGCCGCGGTCGGGCCGTTCATGAACACCCGCATCCAGGTGGTGACCGCAGGCGAGGAGGGCAACATCACGCTGCACCTGTCGGGCATGACCGACGAGGAGCGCAAGGTGAACCCGAAGGTGTTCGACCTCGACTCGCTCAAGGCGACGCGCAAGCCCGATGTGGTGATCCCGGTGACACCGCGGTAGCGCCGCACGGCGATGGGGAGTGGTTCAGTTTGAAATGTTCGGGTGGCCGGGGGCGTCGGGTGGCTGGGGCTGAGTCCGCGAAGCCCCGGCCCGATGAAACAGCAAGGCTCC
>CAZYPK010000252.1:0-4361 GCA_964649195.1 uncultured Phycisphaeraceae bacterium | reverse complement strand
GTTCGGCTTTGAGCCTCACAATCGAACGGCTCGGCGGGAGCCTCGCCCTCCCAACAAAGCCTCGCCCTCCCAACGGAGTCTCGCCCTCCCAGGGGAGTCACCAGGTCAAAGGGAATAACTCGCCTTGGTATGGCCAGTCTTCGGGCTGTTCAACCAGCCCTTTGCGATACGCATTATGCCGAACGTATTCCCACTTTTCTTCATATTGTTTGATCGTCTTCATGCGTGTGTCCCAGTGGTCGGTTTGCCAGCGCCAGTCGTTGTTCTTGTGTGCCTTGGTAAATTGTGATTTCCAATATCTCACCCAAGGGTCCAATTCGATCGTTTCACTGTTCAAGCCTGCGAACAGGTGCAGATGATCAGGCATCAGGATGTATCTTCCCACGAGCCATGATTGGGCCTTGGTCCAGACGGTCTGCAACAACCGATGTGTGGTCTCGCTTGCGAGCCAGGCTTTTCGATCCTTGGTGCAAACGGTAAGGAACACGATCGTAGGGGCGAAAGTCGGTACGAGAACGCCATGAACGGGATGCTTGCGTTGAGAGTGGTTGGTTGCGCGTTCCATGGAGTTCATATCCTTCCTTGTGAAGTCGTGTTGTTGGAAGGCGAGTCATTAAGAGGGCGAGGCTTTGTTGGGAGGGCGAGGCTCCCGCCGAGCCGTTTGCTTGTGGAGGCCTGTCCGCAGGCCGATGCAAGCAAAACTCGCGCGGAAGCTCGTCGAAAATCCGGCGGTCTCCCGCGCGAGTTTCGATTGTTCGGCTTTGAGCCTCACAATCGAACGGCTCGGCGGGAGCCTCGCCCTCCCAACGGAGCCTCGCCCTCCCGGTGGAGCCTCGCCTCCAACGGCCTTCCCACCATTACTTCGCAACCTCCACCTTCAATGTCTGCTGCGCCGTGATCTGGATGAAGAACTGTTCCAGCGTCGCGGCTTCGTGTCTCATTTCGCGCAGCGCCCAGTGATTGCCCGCCACGGCCTTGCCCAGCGCTTCACGCAGGTCTTGGCCATCCTGAGCGGTGACCACGGTGCGGGTCCAGCCTTCGGATTGTGCGGTGACATCCACGGTTTTCACGCCCGTCACCGCGGCCAGCGCCTTGCTCACCGCCTCGGCGGCCGCCTTGATTTCCAGCACCACCGCGCCTTGAGTGCCCACGCTTTTTCGCAGTTCCGCCGGCGCCCCGCGCGCCGCGATCCTGCCGCCGGCGATGATGATGACCTCATCGGCGATCTGCTCGACCTCGGGCAGGATGTGCGTTGAGAGCAAAATGGTGTGTTTGCCCTTGAGTTCGTGAATGAGTTGCCTGACCTGGCTGACCTGGGTCGGATCGAAGCCGGCGGTCGGCTCATCGAGGATGAGGACCTTCGGTTCGTGGATCAGGGCCTGGGCGAGGCCGACGCGCTGGCGATTGCCGCGTGAGAGGTGGCCGATGACCCGGGTCTTGATTTTCTCCAGGCCGCACCGTTCGGTGACTTCCTCGATGCGTTGCTTGCGCAGCGATCGCTTCATGCCGTGGAGCTTGCCGCGGTAGTGGAGATATTCATCGACGCGCATCTCGTGATAGAGCGGCGTGGTCTCCGGCAGATAGCCGATCATTCGGCGTGCATCGTCGGCCTGCTTGAGCACATCGAAGCCCGCGATCACGGCGCGGCCGGATGTCGGCGGCAGGTAGCCGGTGAGCATGCGGATGGTCGTGGTCTTGCCCGCGCCGTTGGGCCCGAGGAAGCCGACGATCTTGCCTTGCGGGATGTCGAAGCTCAGATGATCGACCGCAAGGGTTGGGCCGTACCATTTGACCAGGTCCTGAACTTCAATCATGAGGAGCGATCCTAATGTCCCATTGGGAAGGGATTGAGGAATTGAATGGAATACCGCAAGCGAAGTCCAGCGTCAAGATGGGCACGCCCGTTGAAGAGGTCGGAAGTCAGAGGTCAGAGGTCGGAAAAGCATTCGGTTTTCCCAGTGGTTTGTTTCGCGCCGACCTCCGACCTCTTTTCCAACGGGCTGATATTCCCCGAAAAGCCCCCGGATATCCCCCGGCGCACGCGATCAATCCGTTTCATGCCGGACCCCCTTTGCAAGACTTGCCGAATCCGATCAAGAACCTGACGTACATCAAAAGGCTCGTCAAGCATGATTTTGTGATAAAATGACAAGCGACACGCAGGCTGCGTTGGCTTGTGAGTTTGCAATCCAAACAGAGTCAGGCGTTAAACCCCAAGATGCGGAGGTCAACCGTTGGACGTGTGGGACCGACTCCGCTGGCTGTTCGACACCGACGACGGCGGGTTGTACGACATCCGGCTGACGGGGCTGGACGAGGCGGGGCTGGTGAAGGCATTTGGATTTCTCCGGTCCCGTGCAAACATCACCCCGGATTCCTTGTTCTGGCATACTGGATTGCAGGATGACCGGCGGGTGGCCGACTACCCGGATGCAGCCCGACTGGTCGCCCAAGGCGTGGCTCAGCCGTTCCATGTGCTGGCCACCGGCTTGGAGTTCGACAGGGTTGTGATCCCGGACTTGGGCGTGTTCGTGTGGGACGACGAATTGACACTCGACTACCGCATGGGAACTGAATGGGGCCGTCCGCAGTTGCTCGCCCTGTTCGAGTTGCTGCGGCAATTGGCGTCCGCGACGGGTGGTCGCGTGAGTTTGGGCCGGCATGTCCTGCCGGATGTGGACGCGCAGTTCGTGGGCGAGTGGCAGGCGTACTGTGCCGGATGTGGCACGAACGCCTGACAAGTCGCTGAACTTGATCGGGGACGCATTCCGGTTTCGCGCGGGATAAGACGTTTGAGGCTGTCGTGGTGCGCTTTCAAGACTTGTTTGGCCGTGATGCCATCGAGGGATCAAGAAAACGATCAAGAAAACGGGACAGGTCCAATTAGGATCAAGAAAACGATCAAGAAAACGGATCAAGAAAACGGATCAAGAAAACGGGACAGGTCTGCTCCGTAGAAAACCTGATGAGCAGGGCCAAGCCCGATGGTGAGGCTTTGCGAACCGTCGGGGTTTTCCGTGTGATTCATTCGATCCCTACCCCGACGGCTCGGCAGACCTCGCCATCGGGCTTGGGGGTTTTCTACAGAGCAGGACAGGTCCAATTAGAGCGGAGGCAAGTATTGGACCTGTCCCGTTTTTCGGTTCCGTTTTTCGGTTCTCCCGTTTTTCGGTTCTCGTTTTTCGGTTCCCGCGAGCCTGAGAACTTTTGGGTGACTGGGACCGCTTCGGGTGGCCGGGGCTTCGCGGACTCAGCCCCAGCCACCCGAAGCGGTCCCAGCCACCCGGCGCCCCTTGGCCCG
Organism: uncultured Phycisphaeraceae bacterium; assembly: GCA_964649195.1. Taxonomy (GTDB): domain Bacteria; phylum Planctomycetota; class Phycisphaerae; order Phycisphaerales; family Phycisphaeraceae; genus JTS-RE9. The sequence continues at coordinate 1,060 of CAZYPK010000252.1, read as the reverse complement.
CGCCCTGCTCCGGGGACCGGGCGGGGCTTATCCCGAACTCAGGTCATTCGACTCAGCGCCGTGGCGTTCGCTCACCTGGCCGCCATCATCGGCACCACTTCCGCTGCGCCGCTGAGGCGGTTCTTTGCCGCCGTTGCCGCCGCTTCGCTGGGGAACTGGCCCACCTGCACGAGCACCAGTTTGCGGCCGCCGGCGTCGGTGGCGGGCACGAGCCTGGGCGAACCCATCTGCATTGCGTTGGTTTTGCCGGCGATGTTGGTTGCGGCGTTCCGGGCGTTTTGCTGGTCGCTGTAGGCCCCCAATTGCACGGTCCACGCCCGCACGCCGATGTAGGAATCGACCTTGCCGATGAAGGCCGCATCGCGCGAGGTCTGCTTGGCCATGATCAGGTTGACGCGGGCCGGTTCCCAGTGGCCCAGGCTCTGCTGGCTCAGGGCGGTGTGGAAGAGGGCGTTGGCGCGATCTTCACCGGTGAGGCGGCGGGCGGCTTCGGCATAAGCCTCGATGGCGCGGTCGTGGCGGCTCTGGCCGGCGTAGATGCGGCCGATCATCGCCAGGGCCTGCCCGCCGATGGTGCGGTCCTGGCCGCGCGTTGCCTGGTGGAGGTATCGCTCGGCCTCGGTGGTGTTGCGAAGTTGAAACGCCGCCAGCCCGGTGAGGTAAGCCGCTTCCGCCGAGTGTTGGCCGAAGGAGTCGGCCAGGGGCTTGGCCTGGGAGTAGGCCGCCGCGTGGTTGCCGCTGCGATAGGAGTCGTAAGCGGTGGACAGGCCGCCGCCCGATCCGTGCGGCCCGGTGGATTCGCAGCCGGTGAAGCAGAGCGCGGCCATCAGTGTGAAGGCCGGGGCGATCATCCGTGAGATTCGCATGGGGATGAGGGTGTTCATGGGCCACTCCGTTAGCCGAGTGAATCGAATGTCGTTAGTGTAACGCCTGTGTCGTCACGCCGCGTATGAAATCGGTCGAATCGTCGGATTTTCTCCACCCGTTGCGTCGGGTGGCTGGGGCGGAGTCTTCGACGCCCCGGCACCTTGCTGTTTCATCGGGCCGGGGCTTCGCGGAC
>CAZYPK010000251.1:0-4371 GCA_964649195.1 uncultured Phycisphaeraceae bacterium | reverse complement strand
CCGGCATGCCCTTGTCAATCAGCGCGATCGGACCGTGCTTCATCTCCGCGGCAGGCATGCCCTCCGCGTGGATGTAGGAAATTTCCTTGAGCTTCAAGGCCCCTTCCAGCGCCACCGGATAGTTGTAGCCCCGCCCCAGAAACAGCCAGTTTTCGCGGTTGATGTATCGCTGCACGCAGGTGCGGATGTGATCGCTTTGCTGCAGGACGCGCTCGATGTGGCCGGGGAGTTTGTCCATCTCTTCGAGATATTTCGCAACCACATCACTCGAAAGCAACCGGCGTTTGCCCAGGTACAAAGCGATCAGCGTGAGCACCGCGACCTGGCCGACGAAGGCTTTCGTGGAGGCGACGCCGATCTCCGGCCCCACGTGCAGATAGACCCCCGCATCGGTCTCACGGGCGATCGTGGAGCCGACGGAGTTGACCACGCCCAGCGCCAGTGCTCCGCGATCCTTCGCTTCGCGCAGCGCGGCCAGCGTGTCCGCCGTCTCGCCCGATTGACTGATCGCGATCGCCACCGTGTCCGGCTCGATGATCGGATTGCGATAGCGAAACTCGCTGGCATAGGCGCAGCGGGCGGGCACCCGGGCCAGGTCTTCGAGCAGATATTCACCGATGAGGCCCGCGTGATAAGCGGTGCCCTGCGCGGTGAGGATGTACCGGCTGGCGCGGACCAGCTCGCGCGAGAGCTTGCTCATGCCGCCGAGCGTGACGCGGTTTTCACGATGATCGATTCGTCCGCGCAGGCAGTTGCGCAGCGATTCGGGCTGCTCCATGATTTCCTTGAGCATGTAATGCTCGTGGCCGCCCAGTTCGATCTGTTCGAGCTTGAAATCGAGGTCGCGCACCGATTGCGAAACGACCTGGTTGTCGATCGTGGTGGTGCGGAAGTCAACGGACCAGGGGCCGCCATTGTCGTTGTTCCTGTCGTCGGGGCCGGCGCAGAGCCGCGCCACCTGGTAGTCATCGAGGTTGATCACCTGCGAGGTGTGGCTGATGATCGCGCTGGCGTCGGAGGCGACGACGTAGCTCTTGTCCGCGATGCCGATGATCAGCGGCGAACCCTTGCGGGCGCAGACCATCGTGTGCGGCTCCGAATCGCAGACCACCGCGATCGCATAAGCCCCCGTCACCTCGCGCAGCGCCGCCTGCACCGCGCCTTCCAGTCCGCCCGCATCATCCATCGGCGGCCCCTCGTACAACTCGGCGATCAGTTTCGCAATGACTTCCGTATCGGTTTCACTGGTGAAGACGTGGCCCTTGCCGGTGAGATACTTCTTGAGCGTGGCGTAGTTTTCGATGATGCCGTTGTGTACCACGGCAATGGTCTGTCCGCCGCGCGTGACGCCGGTGTGCGGGTGGGCGTTCTGCGCCGAGACCCCGCCATGCGTGGCCCAGCGGGTGTGAGCGATGCCCAGGCAGGCCTGCGTGGTCTTTTTGGCGCCGGCCTTTTCGTTCTGTTCGAGGAGCGCTTCAAGCACGCTGACCCGTCCCACGGCACGATGCACATGCAGGCCATGCCGATTCACCAGCGCCACGCCCGCCGAGTCGTAGCCGCGATATTCCAGCCGCTTGAGCCCTTCAACGAGCAGCGGCGCGACCGGCTTGTTGCCGACGTATCCGACGATTCCACACATGGGACATCCTTTGCGAAGACGACAAACCGGAGAATGACTCTGCTTTTATCGGATGATTCAAAGCCGGAATTGATGCGGAATCTCCACAACCCACCTCGCGTCCAAGCCGCTTGCGGCGTAGCAATCCCCTGGGACTTCAAACCCCGTTCGCCCGTGTCATTGGACAACCCGCGCATCCCAGTCGAGCGACACGTTGCCGTCCGCGCCGGCGCTGCTGCCCGTTGGTACGTGATGCGTGAATTTCGCGTTCGTGCCGGAGTCTTCGGGGAGGTCGAGTTGCCAGAGTCCCTGACCGTGGGCGTATTGGGCTTTGCGCATGAGGGGGGCGCCGACGTTGAGGTCGATCATGTTGGCGATTCCCGCCGGGCTGCGCGCCAGCCAGGGCCAGTGGACGTGTCCGTGGGCGTAGATGATCGAGGCCTTGCAGCCGCGCAGGACATCGAGCAGTTGGGCGGCATCGATCAGGCGGTGATTCCAGCCGGTGCGATGGCCGTCGGGCCGGGGGATGGCGGGGTAGTGGCAGATGATGAGCACGCCCTGCTCGCGCGAAAGTGTCGCCAGTTCGTTTTGCAATGCGCTGAGCTGCGCCTGCCCCACCGCCCCGCGCGCCGAAAGCAGCCGGGGCATGGCCGCATCGAGGGCGATCAGCTTCCATCGCGGCGACAGCGACCGCACATGCGGAAACCCGTCAGGCACCAGCCCCGGCATCAGCTTCTCCATGATGCGCCTGCGCCGCGAGAACGGCGTGTAGCGATCGTGATTGCCGGGCACGCCGACCATCGGCAGCCGCCCCTCCAGAACCCGCAACGCGCGGGCCACATCCTCAAACTCCTGGGGCAGCGACGTCATCGTCACATCCCCCGTCAGCAGCAGCATCGCCGGATCGATCGCCAGCACGCGCTCGAGCATCGGCGAAAGCAAGGCCCGATCAAAACTGTGCCGGCGATCCCACCAGAGATTGATCTGCCCCAGCAGCCGCTTGCTCAACAGACGCCACGGAGCCACCCAAAGACGATGGAAGTGCAGATCACCCATCAGCGCCAGACGAATCGAATCGCTTGTTGTGGTTGACATCATCGGACCATGCATCAGCAGCGCCTCGTTGCGGGACAGGAGACAGGGTACAGGGAACAGGGGACATTGAGGCACGAAGGCACGGAGGGGGGAAAGTTCCGAGTTCCGAGTTCCGGGTTCCGAGTTGAAAGGCACGGAGAGGGAAAGTTCCGAGTTCCGAGTTCCGGGTTCCGGGTTCCGAGTTGAAAGGCACGGAGGGGGAGAATGGCCAATGGCCATTGCAAAATGCAAATTGCAAATTGAGGAGAGGCAGACGTGCAGCCCCATGTGATGGGTTGTCCGCTTCGCCATTTTGCAATTTTCATTTTGCAATGGCCATTTTTCAATCTTCCCCCCTTCGTGCCTCCGTGCCTTCGTGCCTCAATGCCTTCCCCCTTGCCTTTCAACTCGGAACTCGGAACCCGGAACTTTCCCCCTCCGTGCCTCCGTGCCTGTCCCCCGTTCCCTTCTGTTCTACAATCCCGCCATGCCGACTGCCGGACATGCTTTTGAGACGACGCTGTGGACCGATGCCCGCTCGCTGCCGGCGGTGCGGGGTATCGTGTCGCGCATGGGGCAGGCCGTTCGCATCATCGGCGTGGGCGGTCCGCGGCAGACGCCGGTGAAGGAACTGGCCGATGGGCTGGGCGCTGATTTTGACGATGACCTTCGCCGGCTGATGATCGATAAGCCCGCCACCTACCTGCTGCTGGCGACGATGAATGGCGTCGAGCCATCGGTGATCCGCGGCACCCTCAAGCAAGGCTGCACGATCCTCGCGCTGGAGCCGATCGCCGCCGATTTCCGCGAGCTTGAACAATCCGGTCTCTTCGCCATGCAGCCGGAGGATCGCTCGCTCGATGAAGCCGCCGGTCATTATGTGCATGGCCCCGCCTTCACGCAGTCGCCCGGCTGGCTTCGTGCCGCGGACCCGCAGCTTGTGCTGGGCGGCGTACAAGGGGCCGCCTATCTCAGCGCGACCCGCCAGGGCGAAGGTTCGCTCTTCGCCCGCCTTCACGAAGCTTGGCGAATGGTGCTCGACCTGATGCAACTGCCCGAAACGATCGATTGCTCCATCCTTCAGCCGGACCGCACCGCCGCGGAATCGCTGCGCGATCTGACGGGACAGGTGAGCATCCACGCCCGGCTGCCCGATGAAAGCGGCGCCATTCTTCAGCTTCACGAAATCCCCCCGGCTGACGCGATGGCCCCATGCGATCGCCAGTTGCAACTCATCGGCGAGCGAGGCAGGCTGCGGGTCACCGACCGTGCCTACGAGCTGTTCGACCATCAAGGCACGCCACTCGATGAAGCCGTCGCAACCGCCGCCCCGCCCGCCTTCGCCGATGCGGTCGCTCACCACTGGCGGCAACTGATCGACCGCCCATCGCTGGCCAACCCGCCTCGCCGGGACCGGGCGATGCACGAAGCCTCGGCCCTGGCCTGCTGCCTGGCCTGCCTGCTCAGCGCCCGCACCGGCACCGCCGAAAGCCCCGGCAAACTGCTGGCGGTCAATGGCTGGAAATGAGGGGGGAAGTTCCGAGTTCCGAGTTCCGGGTTCCGAGTTGAAAGGCAAGGGGAAAAAAGCACGAAGAGACGGAAGGGGGGAAGTTCCGAGTTCCGAGTTCCGGGTTCCGAGTTGAAAGGCAAGGGGGAAGAGGAGGAAGGCATTGAGGCAC
>CAZYPK010000250.1:0-4403 GCA_964649195.1 uncultured Phycisphaeraceae bacterium | reverse complement strand
ATTGCGAAGCCGCAAGCGGCTTGGGTGTGAGGTTATTCAGGAATCCCTTCACATTATTTCCTCGCCGTTCGGTTGCTCAGCATCCCATTCACCCGATAATGGACGAGGATGGCGTCGGTTGTTCGACGCGATTCATTCATCCTCGATTCAGGGAATCCATCATGCTCAGCCCCGAACAGGCTCGCATTCGTTCGTTCAAGGTTGTTCCCTCGCTGCCCGAACCGCTCAGGCCGCTGCTGGATATCGCCTACAACCTCTGGTGGTCGTGGCATCCTGAAGCAGTTGAATTGTTTGTGCGGCTGGATCGCAACCTCTGGTCCGAGACCAGGCACAACCCCGTGCGAATGCTGGGCCTGTGTCCGCAATCCATACTCGACCAGGCCGCCGGCGACGAAGGCTATCTCACCTCCGTCCGCCGGGTGCTGGACAATCTCAAGCGCCACATGGAGCGAACCCCCTGGCACCAGCGCACGCACAAGGAAACAGGCGAGTTCAAGGTCGCCTATTTTTCCGCGGAGTTCGGCATCACCGAGGCGCTGCAAATTTACTCCGGCGGTCTGGGCTGCCTGGCGGGCGACCATCTCAAGTCAGCCGCCGAGTTGGGCCTGCCGCTGATCGGTGTCGGCCTGCTTTATCGACATGGTTACTTCCAGCAGTACCTCAACGCCGAGGGCTGGCAGCAGGAGTATTACCCCGATCTCGACTTCGCCAACCTGCCGTTGTCACGCGTCAAAGACGGCCACGGCAAGCCGCTGCGCGTCCATGTCGAACTGCCCGGCCGCACGCTGCACATCGGCGTCTGGCGGGCGCAGGTGGGCACCGTCGAACTCTTCCTGATGGATACGAACATTCCCGAAAACGACGCGGCCGACCGGGGCATCACCGGCCAGCTCTACGGCGGCGACATGGAGATGCGCATCAAGCAGGAGATCGTCCTGGGCATCGGCGGCATCCGCGCCCTGGGCGCCATGGGCATCGATCCGACCATCTGTCACATGAACGAAGGCCACTCCGCCTTCCTCGCTCTCGAGCGCATCCGCGTGCTCATTGAAAAGCACGACATCACGTTCGATGAAGCGCGTCAGCAGGCCGCCGCCAGTCACATATTCACGACGCACACACCCGTGCCGGCCGGCATCGATCGCTTCCCGCCCGAAATGATTCAACGATATTTCAAGCATTATCACGAATCGCTTCGCCTGGACATGGAAGGCCTGCTCGCGCTGGCGCGCGAGAACGTCTTCAACAAGAATGAGTTTTTCTCCATGGCGGTGCTGGCCATCCGCACCAGCGACTGGGCCAACGGCGTCAGCAAACTGCATGGCGAGGTCAGCCGCGACATGTGGTCTGGGATCTGGCCCGGCGTGCCCGAGGCAGAGGTGCCCATCACGCATGTGACCAACGGCGTGCACGCCCGCTCGTGGCTGTCGGCGGACCTGATCTATCTCTTCGATCGTTACCTGGGCGGCGGCTGGCAGTACAACCCGGCGGATCAGACCGGCTGGAAAAACGTGCGCGACGTGCCTGATGAAGAACTGTGGCGCGTGCACGAACGCCGGCGCCAGAAACTGATCGTCTGGACCCGCCGCAAGCTCAAGCAGCAACTGGAGGCGCGGAGCACCGTCAACAGCGAAGTGATGGCCTCCATTGACGCGCTCGATCCCAACGCACTGACCATCGGCTTCGCCCGGCGGTTTGCCACCTACAAGCGCGCCAACCTGCTCTTCCGCGATGCCAAACGCCTTTCGCAACTGCTCAAGGATGCCAAACGTCCGATCCAGTTCCTCATCGCGGGCAAAAGCCATCCCGCCGACGGCGGCGGCAAGGATCTCATCCGCCAGCTCATTCACTTTGCCCGCGATTCCGAAGCGGGGCACAAGGTCGTCTTCATCGAAAACTACGACATCCACGTCGCCCGCTACCTCGTGCAAGGCTGCGATGTCTGGCTCAACAACCCCCGCCGCGGCATGGAGGCGTCAGGCACCAGCGGCATGAAGGCCGCCATCAACGGCGTGCTCAACTGCTCGATCCTCGACGGCTGGTGGGATGAGGCTTACGCCAACGGCGTCGGCTGGGCCATCGGCCGCGGCGAAACCTACGCCAACCCCGATCAGCAGGATGACATCGAATCCGCGGCGCTCTACGACCTGCTCGAAAAACAGATCGTGCCCACCTTCTATGATCGCGATCAGCAGAACGTGCCGCGAAAATGGGTCGCGCTCATGAAAGAATGCATCGCCACGCTGGCCCCGGCTTTCAACACCAACCGCATGGTGCAGGAATATGCCGAGAAGCTTTACTTCCCCGCCCTTCGCCGAACGCGCATCCTCGAAGCCGACGGCCTCAAGGCGGCGATCGGCCTGGCGCATGAAAAAGTCCGCCTGCGCAACGAATGGGGAAAGCTGCGCATCGAGGAGGTCACCGCCGACCTGAATCATCCCATCGGCGTGTATGAAAAACTGCCTGTGGAAACGGTGGTGAATCTCGCCGGCCTCAAGCCCGCGGATGTTCGTGTGCAGATTTACACCGGACTCATGGACAACGACGGCCAGATCACCGGAGGCCACGCCATCGACATGACCCACGATCAGGATCTGGGCGGCAGCCGCCATCGCTTCAAGGGCGACATCCCCACCGAAACCAGCGGACGCTACGGCTTCGCCATCCGCCTGCTTCCCGGCGGCCCGCTCTTCACCGACGCCAACGAACCGGGCCTGATCCGCTGGGAAGGCGAAGCGCCGCCGATCAAGACCAGCGGCATGAAGCAAATCCTCGCCGCAGCGGGGCATTGAGGGAAGCTGTCAGCCGTCAGCCATCAGCCTGAGTTCGGGATAAGCCCCGCCCTGCCGGGACCCTGAGAACTTTTAGATGGCTGGGACCGCTTCGGGTGGCTGGGGCTGAGTCTGCGAAGCCCCGGCCCAGGCGCACGAAGCAAGGTGGCGCAACTGAAATTCAAAGGTCGCCGGGCCGGGGCTTGCGCAAAGCTTCAGCCCCAGCCACCCGGAATAAGTTCTCAGGCTCCGAGCGGGGCTTATCCCGAACTCAGGCTGATGGCTGACGGCTGAAAGCTGACAGCTTCCCGCTGATGGCTGTATTCTGTCCTTCTCATGACCCTGCTGCTGGACATCCTTCTCGCCGGCGCCATTGGTTTCTGGGTGTTGCTTGCGGTCGTCGGCGTGCTTCAGAATCGTCGGCACGCGCGGCTGTTTTCCAATCGCGCCCCGTCAGGCTCGCAGGATTTTCATCCGCCGGCCGTGATCATCATGCCCATCAAGGGCATCGACCGCGATCTGCCCGGCTGCATTGCCGGCCTCTGCAACCAGCGGTATCCCGACTACCGGGTGATCATCGTGCTCGAATCGGAGGATGACCCGGCGTTCCCCGTGGTGCAAGGCGAACTGGCGAAGCATCCCGGCCGCGAGGCGCAGGTGATGATCGCCGGCCAGGCGGGGCCCAACGAAGGGCAGAAGATTCACAACCAGCGCCATGTGCTTCAGCGGCTTCTGCCGACGCTGGATGATGATGACATCATCGCCTTCGCCGACAGCGACGCCATTCCCGGACCGCAGTGGCTTATGAACATGATCGCCCGCCTGGCGACGCCGCGCGTGGGGGTCACCACAGGCTACCGCTGGATGGCGCCCGATCCATCGAAGCCCGTGACGCTCTGGTCGCATCTGGGCAGCGTCATCAACGGTTCCATCGCCTCGATGCACCGCCCCAACGACACCGACCAGGCCTGGGGCGGGGCGATGGCGATGCGGGTCTCCACCGCCAGGCGGGGCGACCTGCTCGGCCAACTCGCCGGTGCGCTGACCGATGATTACCCGATCACCCGGATGTGCAATCAGTTGGGACTCATCGTGCGCTATGTGCCGCGCTGCCTCGCTGCCACGCCGGTGGATTTCACGCTGCGATCGCTCTGGACCTTTGCCCGTCGGCAATATCTGATCACCCGCATCTATGTGCCGTCCATCTTCTGGTTCTCCTTTTCGATGGTCACGCTCTGGCTCATCGGCCTGGCGGCGGCCGTGAGCGCGGTCATCATCGGACTTCACCGCGAAGCAGCCTGGCAATGGGCGGCGCCGCTGGGTGCGATGATCGCTGTCTTTCTGCTCAACCAGCTTCGCGCCCGCTATCGCACCGCCACGATTCGCGCCGCCTTCGGACAGGAGATGGTGGAGCGGTTGCGAACCACTTTGCTCATCGACCGCTGGCTCACGCCGGTGTGGATGCTTCTGCACTGGCTGATCATCCTCTCGGCGCTCTTGGGCAACCGGTTCACCTGGCGCGGCTACCGCTATCAGCTCGACGGTCCCAGGAACGTCAGGCGATTGGAAACCTGAGCTCGGAATAAGAGTGAGCCGCGACGTAACACGTCGCGGACGTGAGCGACAAGAATG
>CAZYPK010000249.1:0-4495 GCA_964649195.1 uncultured Phycisphaeraceae bacterium | reverse complement strand
TGATCCGTTCCCACAATTCATCGGACACCTGCCAGATCGTCGGCAACGGTTTATCTTTGCGTTTGCGTTTGCGTTTGCGTTTGCGTTTGCGTTTGCGTTTGCGTTTGCGCTTGGCCATCCGTGGCGCCTTGCAATAAGAGTTCACCGATAGTCATCGGCAAGATTCGGCGTTTTAAGATAGTTTCTAAGCCCCGCCCGGAAGGGCGCGGGCCAGGGGGCGTCCAATCAACAGCCCCATCTCGAACACAGTGCAAAAGTGCGGTTTCCGTCGAGACCGAAGGTTCGATCGAGAGCAAGCCGTGGATTGGATGACCCTTGGCCCGCGCCCTTCCGGGCGGGGCTTCCGGGGGCTTCATCTGTTCTTTAGCCATATGCTTTTACCTTGGCCGCTCACCGCCGCGAATTGCCATCCACCGCGCGACGGACATCCCTTCAGGCTGTTCGCGTCCGCGACTCGTTGAGTCGCGGCTCTTGCTCGCGGCTCTTGGTGGTCCGCGTTATCATCATCACCTGTTGTTCCCATCATCACTTGTCCTGCGAGGGGTTTGCCATGGCTGAGTTTTCTTCCGAAGAAGCGCTGGCGATCGTGAAGGCATTCGTTCAGGCCTCGGTGCATGACCGCGATGAGGCGGCGGTCAAGGCGCTGGTCACCAGGGCCAGCGCCGAGCAGGGCAACTTCAATCCCCCACCGAATGCGGCAGAGATGCGGATCGACATCGGCCAGCCGTCGCTCGACGGCGCCGAGTGGGTCGTGCCGGTGTCGATCATCAATCCCAACGACGACAGCCAGCCGGCGATCAACACGCCCTTCACCCTCACCCAGGAGGATGGCCGGTACAAGATCGACATGATCCGCACCGTGGAGCGCATATTCGGCGGCGGCATGAACGCGGTGATGGATGGCGTGGTCGATGCCCTCAAAGGCGTCGGCGAAGCGATGGCGGAGGGGATGAAGCAGGCCTTCGACGGCCTGGGCGAAGCGCTGGGCGGCGCGTTCGATGATCCGCGGTTCCAGGGCTGCAACACCCTGCCCGAAAACGCATCGCCGCAGATGGCCGACATCTTCAACCGTTTCCACGAAGTCGAATTGCAGGACCAGCTCAATCTCATGCGCGAGGCGATCGGCAACGAAACGCTGAAGGTTTACATCAACTGGCACTCGTTCGAAGGCGATGAAGACGCTGCCGCGCATCTGAAGCACAAGGTGCTGGACACGGTCCGCAGCGCGGTCTGCCTTTCGTGCAGCGACGACAAGACCCGCGATGCCTTGCGCGAGCATCTGCATGCCGTCGTCATCGAACACATTCCCTATCCCGAAGGGAAGCAGATTCGCCTGATGGATGGCAGGCTGGAGATCACCACCCATCTCAACGGCGCGGGGCCTGGCATCGGCTACCACACGGCGGGCGAAGTCACCGCCGCCATCCGCGAAGGGCTGGACCTGGACAAAGGCCCCGCCATCGACCGGCTGCTCGCCGAAGTCGTCCCGCAGCTCAAGGAGGAAATCCGCCGGCTCCTCGATCTCGACCTGGAGTTCGACATCGACATCGCCGGCTTCACCGAGGCTTACGACACCGACACCGCGGTGCGCCACCTCGAACGGCTCGAAAGCGATCTGTTCCGCAACTTCGTTTACATCCTCCGTGAAGTGAACGAAAAGTTTCCGCTGGCCGACCTGCTCACCGGGTTCCGCATCGAACACGTCGGGGCCGCGGCGTTCCGCACGCTTCATGCACGCGGTGGCGCCATCATCATCCGCATCAACTTCACCGAGGAAGGCGGCTTCTTCCACACCAACGAACTCGAATCGCTGCTGCCCGGCGTGGCCGCGTCGCTGCCTGATCATTCCGATCCTGCTTCGAGATCAGGCGGCATGGGTGATGATCCCATCGACATGTCGCTCGACGCCTTCACGCTCATCAACCGCTACCGCGATGATCACCTGCCCGAACTCCTGGACAACCTTCAACGTGCCATCGAAAAACTCCTCGATATCGAGATCGACTGGGCCGGCATCGACGATGACGCCTTTGCCGTCGATCAGCTGGTCATCTGGGGGCTCAACCGTGTCACCGGCGCCTTCCGGCTGGTGATGCGCGATCAGCAGGCCCGGCAGGACCTGTATGACTTCATCAACACCATCCGCATCTTCCGCGTGCAGTCCGTGGAGGAAAAACGGATCGAACTCGACAACGGCATCCTCACCCTGCACCTGTGCCTCGGCGCCGGCGAGGCGGGCTGCTTCTACGAATGCGACATCGCGCAAAAGATCATCTCCGGCCTGGGCAGCGCGTGGAAGCCGATCATCGAGGATCTCCGCAACCACGCGGAATACTGGGAAAACGAACTGGCAGGCCCGGCCTACGACGCGCCGGTCGCCTTCGCCATCGACTTCGCAGGCTTCACCACCGCGCCCGATGACACCCAGGTCAGCTTCGCCCTCACCCAGCTTCGGGAGCATGGCATCGACGCCCTTTATTACGCCATCACCCGCCTCTTCGAATCCAATCCCAACTTCAAGCAGCAGTTTCAAAGGCGCGTGCGCAGGCTGATCATCAACCATGCGCCTGATCCCGCGCAGAAAAACCTCGGCCACTGCGACGATGCGATCATCTATCAGACCCATCTGCATCAGGGGTACAAGGGCTATCTCACCATCGATGAGATGGTCAAGCGTCTGCCCGGCATCGTCGCGGAGATGAACGACATCAACGATGGCGCATCCTCTTCGCCCGCGATGGATGAACCGATGGAGGCCACCGAAACGGAAGCCGATGAACTGAGCCGCATGGCGGCCATCGAGGATCGGATAAGCGATGAACAAGACGGGAGCGATGCGATGCCGGACAGCGACGATGACCGTGACGCCAACGCGGAAGCCTTCGCCCAGGTCAGGCAGGACATGGAAGGCACGCTGCCGAATCTGTCGCAGTCGCTGGCCGGGATCATCGGCAAGCCGATACCGATCACGATTGATTGGGTGACGCTCGACAACGATCCGGTGGCGGTCGGCCTGCTGCTCAATGCCTGCCTTTCGCCGATCATGACCGGCTTCATGGAACTGTCGCAGCACGCGGCCTACCGCGCCGATGCGGTGAAATACATCCGCGAGATCGTCCTGGCCCGTGCCGCAGGCGCGGAGCAGCAGGCCCTGCGTCTGCACGACGGCGTGCTGTCGCTGACGGTTTTTCTTGATCCCCAAAATCCGATGCCGCTGTCAACCAAAGACGCACCGGCCATCTTCCGCGGACTCATCGATTACATCCGGGCATCCGGCGCGGAACCGGCGCAACCGCCCAAGCCTCGCACCAAGGCAACCGGCGGCGCGAAGAAAACACCCGCGAAACCGGCCGGAAAAACGGCTGCGAAACCGGCTGCGAAAGCCCCGAAAAAGGCCGCCGATGGCAAAGGCAAAAAGGCGCCGTCCAGGAAAAAAGGCAAGGGCGGCAAATCGTGATTCGTCGGGTGATTCGTCGGGTGGCTGGGGCTGAGTCCGCTGTCGGGTGAGTCCGCAGTCGGGTGGCTGGGGCTGAGTCCGCGAAGCCCCGGCCAAGGGACCATCAGCGATCAGTTGCCTCACCTTGTTTTGTGCGCCTGGGCCGGGGCTTCGCGGACTCAACCCCAGCCACCCACCGTCCCTTTGCAGCCCCAGCCACCCGAATATCTTGCCGCAAAAGATGGGCACACCCTTTCACTTTCATCCGAGCCTACGTCAAACGACATTCATCGAGCACCTTCACATCCCCAGGCCGGTTGATGTTCGCAAAGGATCGCGCCCCGCGAGAGCCGATGATCGGTGTGCAGGAGACCGCCCGCCACGAGGCCAGTTGGGCAGGCCCGCGCACCCCTCGCACCATCGCCGCGCGGATGAGCCGCAACGCGGGACCGGCGCGCCAAAGCGAAGGCATCGGCTCGATGCGACCGGCCTGCGCTCCGCTGATCCACACGCTCATCACCCCCGCATCGCGCCGCCGCCGTGACAGCCGTTGAATCATCGCGCGGACATGGCTCTCATCGATCAGCGGCATGTCCCCCGCCGCAAAAAGCACCATCGCCCGGCGAGGCAGCAGACCCAGCACCCGCTCCATCGCAGGCAACGGCCCGCCATAACCGACATGATCCGCCACGATGCGATCGCATCCCCCCGCGCCCGGCGGCAGCTCCGCCCCCGGCGCAACACTGAGCCATCGCGGTCCGCACACCTGCGCCAGCCGCCGGCCCAGCCACGTCACCATCGGCACACCCCCGACGCGCAGCCACAGCTTGGGCGAACCGAACCGGCTGCTGCGACCCCCGGCCAGAATGCAAAGCACAGGTCGCAAAGGCATGGCGATATTCCACTTTGGGTGGCTGGGGCTGAGGCTTTGCGAAGCCCCGGCCACAGGGCAAAAGCATATGGCGGAAGAGCGGAAGCCTCCCGCCGGGAGGGCGAGGCTCCCACTGGGAGGGCGAGGCCGCTGGGAGGGCGAGGCTCCCGCCGAGCCGTTCGTTTGCG
>CAZYPK010000248.1:0-4519 GCA_964649195.1 uncultured Phycisphaeraceae bacterium | reverse complement strand
TGAACGGAAAGAAGGGTGGTGATTGGCGCGAAGGATCACCGGTGACAACGCCCCTATTGCGCGGGGATGTTCGAGGTCTGTAACACAAGGTGTGTATGGACACCCCTTCAGGCTGCTGATCTCCGCGACGTGTTACGTCGCGGCTGGCGAGCCGCGACTCAACGAGTCGCGGACGTGAACGGGAAGAAGGGCGGTCCGTTTCATGAAGGATGACCGGTGAAGGCACTCCTGTCGCGCGGGGGTGTTCGAGGCTTGTGACGCAGGGTGTGTATGGACACCCCTTCAGGCTGCTGACGTCCGCGACGTGTTACGTCGCGGCTCTGGGAAAAGGCGCCGGCTCACGGCGCCTTGAGCGATCGGCCTTGAAGCAGGTATTGCCAGATCGCCTCGAACTGTCTGCGGCCATCGCCGTCCAGCACATCGGTGAACGGCGTCGTGCCATCGTCGGCGGCGAACTGCGGCATGCGGGTGCCCGGCTGCACCCGCGCGGGCTTGAGCATCCAGCGCATGTAGAAGTCGCCGTTCAACCGCTCTTTCGAATAAGCGAAGTTGATGCCCTGGGCCTCGAAGACATTTTCCGCAACCTTGTCGCCCACCGCGTGGCACTGCACGCAGGCGAAGCCCGCCTTGCCGTCGATGGAGCGGCCGACGAGTTGTTTTCCAAGTGTTGCAAGCTCCGCATCATGCCCGGGTTCCTCCGCGGCCACGGGCGGCAGGCCATGTTGCAATGCCAGGCCCTGCGAAAGCCCCCGGGCCTGCATCGGGAAGGCGGGCATCCGCGCGGTGAGCCACGGACGCAGTTTGTAGTCGAGTTTTCCCGCGAAAAATTGCTCCATCCACTGCGGCTTGAGCTTCTCGCCGACCCATGTCAGTTCGGGCCGCGACTGATCGATCTGCACTTCCTTCTGTTCATCGCCTGGCACTTCTTCGTCGAAGTCATCGACCTTCGGCTTTTCGGGAACAACAGATTTGATCAGCAGCGAGGCGACTTCGCTTTCATGATCGGACCAGCGATCGTTCCCGCCATCGCGCTTGTGGCAGGCGGCGCACTGAAGCTGCGCGATCTGGCGACGGGCGAAGTCGTCGGGGGTGTCGTGCAGCAGCGAGCGCAAGGCGACATCACCCCGCCTGGCGAAGAGGCGCAGTTCCATTCGCTGATCAGGCGGGAAATCAAATCGCGGTGCGCCGCCCTGCGGTTTCGCGGCAACATCATCACCGGTGCAGCCGAGCTTCCAGTCGCCCTTGAAGATCGCCGCCAGCGAAGGCGCCTTCGCCTGATTCGCCAGCGCGGCGCCATCCGCTTTCACCTCGTGGCAGTTGAGGCAGCCCAGCGATTGCACCAGTTGTTTGCCGCGCGTTGCATCAGGCGGATTGCCCGGTTTGATGGATGCGATGCGCTCACCGGGCATGGACCAGAGGAAAGCGGTGATCTGCTGCGCCTCCTCCTGGCTGAGCTTGAAATCAGGCATGCGAATCCATGCGTAATGGGCCTGCGGATTCATGAGAAACGCGGGCAGGGCTTCGCGGTGAAACTTCTGCGTGACCCATTTGAGGGGGACGCGGTCATCGATGGTTTTTTCATCGTTGTGCGTGGGCAGCGTGTGGCAGCCGATGCAGCCCAGCGAGGCGAACAGGTTGCCGCCGGCGGCGAGGGTTTCCTTCGTGTCGGGCGAACGCTTGATCAGCGGCGGCTTCTGGCCGAGCGTGTCGAGATAGGCGGCGATGTCCCACGCCTGCTGACCGGGGATCAGGTGATCGTTGGCGGTGCGCTGCGGCGGCGCGGTGAGACGGGGCATCGTGGCATCGGCGCGAAACTGCCTGGGGTTCTGTATCCAATGCGCCATCCAGGGCGCGCGGAGCCGGGATGCGACATCGCTGAGCCGGGGAGCATCGGCGGAGAGCTCGGCCATGCGCTGCCTGTATTCCTTCAGTTCCTTCGCCGGTTCGTGGCACTTGATGCAGTGATGGTTGGCGAAGAGATCGCGGCCATGACGGGCGATCAGCCCGTTGTCGTGATCCAGCGGCGCGGAGGTCAGCGCCGAGGGATGCACCTGCTCGCGCGGAAACTCATCGCTGTGCCAGTAGAGCCGAAGGACGGCATCGCCATCATCAGGCGAGGCATATTCAACGCGGATGGCGTTCTCGCCTTTGTTCAGCCGGATGCGCTCGGCAGGCTCGATGGCGGCCAGATCGCCCTGGCCTTGAAGGATGATGTTGTCCGCCAGCGTCACCTTCACGCGGCCCCGGCCTTCCAGTGAAAAAGTGAACCGCCCGCGAAGGCCGACGTTGATGAAGCCGGTGTAGGTGGCGGTGAAAGGACCGGCGGAAAGGAGCGGCGTGGCGGGCTGATCGGCGGGGACGTGCAGGGCGATCAGCCGGTCGATGCGGGTGTCGGCCGCGCCATCCGCCTTGAAGTGAACGGTGATGCCGGGCAGGGATGCGGGGGGGACGGCATCGTCGGCTTCATCCCTGGCGGTGTTCTGATTCGCAAGCAGAACGACGGCGCCAAGCAGCAGGAACATCGATGGGGGAATGAGGCGCATCAGCATGGGTGCATCATATCTATTGGGTCGGGCGTGTTCGCGCTGACGTTGCGAAGCCGCAAGCGGCTTACAGCACCGGCCCCAGGTGCCAGGGGGCGAACTCTTCGTCGCCGATGCCCATCGCTTCGCTCCTGGTCTTCTTTCCGCCGGCGACTTCCAGCACCAGGTCGAAGAGCCGCTCGCCCACCGCTTCGACGGAATCGCCTTGCAGGATCGTGCCGGCGTTGAAGTCCATGTCGTCGATCATGCGCTCGTACATCGGGGTGTTGGTGGCGATCTTGATCGAAGGCGCGGGCTTGCAGCCGAAGCATGAACCACGGCCGGTGGTGAAGCAGACCACGTTGACGCCGCCTGCGATCATGCCGGTGACGCAGACCGGATCGAAGCCGGGCGTATCCATGAGCACGAGGCCCTTTTCGCGGATGGGCATGGCATATTCATAGACCGCGTTGAGGGCGGTGGATCCCGCCTTGGCCACGGCGCCCAGGCTTTTTTCGTAGATCGTGGTGAGGCCGCCGGCCTTGTTGCCGGGCGAGGGGTTGTTGTCGATGGAGGCGCCGAAGACTTTCGCGTACCACTCCCACCATCGGATGCGTTCGATGAGCCTGCGGCCGACGGCTTCGTTTTTGGCCCGGCGGGTGAGCAGGTGCTCGGCGCCATACACCTCGGTCGTTTCCGCGAGCACCGCGGCGCCGCCGGCGGCGACGAGGCGGTCGGAGGCGATGCCCAGGGCCGGGTTGGCGGTGATGCCGGAGTTGCCGTCGCTGCCGCCGCACTTGAGGCCGAGGATGATTTCGCCGGCGGGGATGGGTTGCCGTTGGATGCGATCGACCTGCGGCAAGAGTTCACGAACGAGTTCAATGCCGCGGGCGATGGTTTTTTGGGTGCCGCCCAGGTCCTGCATGGTGAGGATGGGGATTGAAGAAGGGCCTGGGGAGGAGGGCCTGGGGCCTAGGGGGGAGAGAGAAGGGCCTAGGATCGGAAGGGGGAGCGCGGAGGTGCGTGACTTGTCGGTGTTTTCCGTCTCTTCCCCCCTAGGCCCTAGGCCCTCCTCCCTAGGCCCTTCTATCCCCAGGCCCTCTTTCCCTAGGCCCTTTATCAAGTGCCCCGGCGTGGCGACTTCACAGCCCAGGCCGATGATGAGGGCGGCGGCGACGTTGGGGTGTTTCGCAAACCCGGCCATGACGCGGTCGAGCATCCGGTGATGGAGCAGGTCGATCGCCATGCCGCAGCCGGTGGCGTGGGTGAGGGCGATGACGCCATCGACATTCGCAAAGTCGGCAAGCCGGTCGCGGTCGAAGTGACGGGCGATGGCCTTGCTCACGGTGGCGGAGCAGTTGACGGTGGAGACGATGGCGATGTAGTTGCGGGTGGCGGCCCGGCCATCGGGGCGGCGATAACCCATGAAGGTGCGACCGATGATCGGCGCAGGCGCAGGCGGAATCTCCGTCGCATATTCGTAATGCTGATCCAGCGCACCGGCGGCGAGGTTGTGCGAATGAACCCACTCGCCGGGGGCGATCGGCCGCGTCGCATGGCCGATGGGCTGCCCGAACTTGATGATGCGCCCCCCCGGTTCCCCCGGTTCCCCCGGTTCCATCGCCGCCAGCGCGATCTTGTGCCCCAGCCGGACCGCTGTTGTCAGCTTCACCTGCCGATCACCGGCACGGACGATCGCGCCTGCCTCCAGGTCGCGCACGGCAATGCAGACGTTGTCCGCGGGGTGAAGCAGAACGACATCAACAGCGGCAAGAGGCGTGGCCATGAACCTGATGATAGCCGCGACTCAACGAGTCGCGGACGTGAACGGGAAGAGGGGTGGTGATTGGCGCGAAGGATCACCGGTGACGACGCCCCTGTCGCGCGGGGGTGTTCGAGGCTTGTGACGCAAGGTGTGTATGAACGCCCCTTCAGGCTGTTCACGTCCGCGACGTGTTACGTCGCGGCTGGCGAGCCGCGACTCAACGAGTCGCGGA
>CAZYPK010000247.1:0-4698 GCA_964649195.1 uncultured Phycisphaeraceae bacterium | reverse complement strand
CTCACTTCGGCTGGCCGCATAAGAATTCTTGAGCATTTATAGCGTTGTAGTACTAACGTCTATGATGCGTTGTACCGCCGTTCCCTCGGCATCGACGGACGCCCTGTTGCATAAGATGCGTTTTCTTTCACCGGAGCAACGTGCCCTGGCCCGCCGGGCTGTCTGCGAGCGGTGTGACCGCAACGGCGGCCTGACGGCCTTGACGGTCGAGCGTTCGGGCTGCCGCTGCGCCGGGGTCTCGCTGGCGACGGGCAGTTGCCGGCTCAACAAGTGGCCCGTCAACGGCGAACATGCGGAAGATCAGCGTGATGATCGACGGGTGACGAAAATTGCGGCTTCTGATCAAACTCCGCTATCTCACGATCAGCTACATGCCGTCTTCGACCGCGTGATCGTCATCAATCTTCGCCATCGCCCCGATCGCCTGACCGCGTTTCGCCATGAGCTTGAGCAAAAAAGCTGGCCTTTCGTCGATCCGGAGGTATCCGCCGCCACCATCGATGACGCCCTGAGCCAGCTACCCGCTGAGGCTCAATCGGCCCCGCCCACTCGCCGTCCCGATTGTGTCGTGCTCCTGAAGTGTCCGCGAGATGTCGTCGAAAAACTCCGCGCTCACGGTTTCCACACCGGCTACTGGTGCGACCCCGCCACCGACATCGACAACGGCCTGATCCGCATCTTCCGCGAGCACCAAAACGACGCGGACCGCATCCCGGCCCTGCGCGAATGGCTGCGCGTGTTGCAGGAGGAGGCGGACGCGATTCCGGGCGGGGTGGTGGCGGGGTGGCATCCGATGGCGAGCCGAATACTCATTGCGCATGCAACCACAAGGGAGGTCTTGGAGTTAACGGGCAATGATCTGCAAGCCACAATTGATGGATGGCGTCCGCATCGGAATCCATCGATACGACATTCCCGCTCTTTTGACTCACCTTGAGCGACCGCGTCGCCACTTGTCGAATGATGGAGTTTTGTCATGGGCAAGATATATGCAGTAACAAGTGTATTCAGCACTCCCGACTTGCTGCCTCACTTTTGCGATCATTACGCCAAGCTTGAGGTGGATGCCATTCTCGTGGCGATGAATGTGGAGTACGATACGACGCATCTGCAATTATTATTTCCGAAGTTGATGATACTGCGCACCTCATATCCGTCGTTCAGCAATGCGTACAAGCACGAAGGCGAGTTGAAACTGATTGACATGGCAGGTGCCGCACCTGATGACTGGATGCTGCATCTGGACCTCGACGAGTTTCATCAGTATCCGTGCCATATCAGAGATGTCTGTGACGTCGCCGAGTCGCGCAATATGTGGGCCATCAGGGGATGTTTCGTCGACCGCGTCGCATCAGATGGAGTGTTGCATCCGGTACGTGCCGTCGTACCACTTGATGAGCAGTATCCAGTAAGCGCCGACCTTACGGGGCCGATGACAGGTGGAGTGACGCATAAGGTCATGTTGGCGCGACGAAAGATTCGCCTCGGTAATGGCCGCCACCATGCCATCGACGCTCACACCGATCGTTGGCCTGTTGGCAACTTCGGTCATTACAAGGCGCATCATTTCAGATGGACCTCTCAACTCATCGAGCGATTGATCACGCGATGGAAGCCGGAGGAACAGAAGCGTTGTCACTGGGTTAAAGGGAACTTGTCCTTCGTCGATCGGTACAAGCGCCTTGGACGAATAGATCTTGATGATCCTCGTTATCACGCACGGATTGAAGAGGGAATGACATACCCTCAGAGGGCGACATCATTGCAAATGCTGTTGAAGTGTCGTGATTCGTGGGGGCTGGACGCAACGGAATTGGAACAGTTGGCGGACATCGTGGGGAAGAGACTTATCCGCACGGTTCTTGAGTTCGGTCCGGGTGTCAGTTCTGTCGCACTGGCAGCTTGTGGATGCCAAGTCGTATCGTTGGAGGCGGATGCCACATGTGTGGACACAATATCTCAAGCATGTAATCACTCTTTAATTGCCATTTATTGCTACAATCCCGGATACCCCATCAATCCCCCAATACCCGACCGCGAGTACGATCTGGGATTGATTGATGGTCCCAAGGGCAGCGGCTATTCGTTTATCAGTCGCCTTGATTCGGCGCAATATGCCATGAGCCGCTGTCGGTTGCTGTTGATTCACGATGCCAAGCGAAAAGGTGAGCATAACTTGGTGCGTTATCTTCTCCAGGTGGGTTGGCAGACGGATATTGAGTTCAAGAGCCGAAGAGGTTTGGTATTGCTGAAGAGGAATGATTCGGACCGCATGCCGTCGCCCTCTCACTGCATTGATTCTGACACACGGGTTGCCAGTTGAAGGTGCCGACCGTGCAAGGAGCGAATGGCAGTCAAGACGCCTATCGACCGACAGCTTTTCCCAGCGGCGCTCACCGATCGCGCCGCAACCAGCCCGAAAGGCCATGTTCCGACTCCGACCTATCTCACGCCGTCTGCCGGTAGGAATGTCTGAACAGCCCGCCCAAGTGCATCCGGCACCGGACCGGCCCTTCCTCCGGGGGTGCCGACCAGTCACCTGTCAGTGGGACGTTGTCCTTGCCCTGATGCGGACGATCTTCGTGGTAATGAGCGAGGTACTCGAAGACGATATGGTCCAATTGGCGCTCACCTGCCAGGATGAAATGGTCGAGCGCTTCGTGCTGGACGGACTGCGCCTACCGCTCCGCAAATGTGTTCAGATTGGGAGCTTGGACGGGCTCCCCCGCGTCATCCAAACCGGAGCAAGCCCAAATCTGATTGTCATTCGCGGCGATACGTTATGCAGGCACTTATAAATAAACACCTATGTTACGTATCATAAGGGATGCGAAACCGTCTCGATCAACTGGTGGCGATGGTGAAGAAGAAAGTGCTGCTGCGGTCGCGTGACCTGGTGAGCGACACGTCCTTGACGTTGTCCATCTCAACGAGCGTGTTGAGCGCCGCGCCCGATGCGCCTTGGTAAATCTTCGCGTTCATGCCCAGCAGGAAGGTCTGCTGCGGCATCGAATGACTCTTTACTTGATCGAGTCCCGCCACATGGCGGGCAGCTTGGGTTGACCGGATCGAATTACTCGATGGCCCGTGGTTGGCTGAATTGATCCGCGATGTTCAGGCCAGAGGTGGAGAAGCAGAGTCGCCGACGACAATCGCGTCATCGACACCGCAGATTCCAACATGCCCGTTTTTCAGCAGAGCAATGATGCTGCGAACCGCCCGCAAGGGTCAGAATGTCGGATATGGGGTTGTTCAGCGTACGGAACCACCCGTTGCAAGGGAACGAGGCCGGCGAAGTAATTCAAGACAGCATCTGGAAGCGACTCCCCATGCCCATCTCACGCACCATCCTGCACCTGGACATGGACGCCTTCTTCGCGTCGGTGGAGCAGCGCGATCATCCCGAGCTGTGCGGTAAGCCTCTGCTCATCGGTCACGATGGCCCGCGCGGCGTTGTCGCCACCGCCAGCTACGAAGCCCGGCCCTTCGGTTGCCGGTCGGCGATGCCGATGGTGACGGCCAAGCGGCTCTGCCCGCAGGCGATCGTCCTGCCGGTGCGCGGTGAGCGATACCGCGAAGTCTCGCAGCAGATGTTTGCCATCCTCGAAGAGTATTCGCCGCTGGTTGAACCATTGAGCATCGACGAGGCGTTCCTGGATCTGACCGGTACAGAGCGGGCGCTGGGCGATCCGATCGCAGTCGCAAAACAGATGAAAGACCGCATTCGGCGGGAACTTGGCGTCACCGCCTCCGTGGGCGTCGCGCCGAATAAGTTTCTGGCGAAGCTGGCCTCGGACATGAACAAGCCCGATGGACTCACGGTGATTCGTGAAGAAAACATCGACCATGTGCTGCCGCCGCTGCCGGTGACAAAGCTCTGGGGCATCGGTCCGGCAACAGCGGCGAAGCTGGAGCCTCTGGGCATTCGGATGATCGGCGACCTGCGCGACATGCCGCTTGATTCTGTGCGCAGAATTCTGGGCGGCGAGGCGGAACGGTACGTTCAACTTGCTCACGGCATCGACCATCGCCCGGTGGCGCCTGACCGTCAGGCCAAGAGCATCGGTCACGAGCAGACTTTCAACGTCGATGTCGAGGACCGGGACGAAGTGCGCCGCGTGCTGCTCGATGAGGTGGAACAGGTGGGAGCCAGGTTGCGCCGGCACGGCCTTCAAGCACGAGGCGTGTCGCTCAAAATCCGCTTCGGCAACTTCGAGACGATCACCCGTTCAACCACGCTGAAGCAGCCGACGAACATCACCGGCGAACTCTGGCAGGCCGCCAAGGGACTTTTCAAGGCGTGGTCGTTTGAGCCGGTGAGATTGATTGGTGTCATGGCGGAAAAGCTGACTGCGGGTGAAGAGCACGCCGAGCTCTTTGTCGATCAGGATCGTGAAAGGCATCGCCGCCTCGATGAGGTCGCGGATCGAATCAACGAACGGTTCGGCCAAACGGCGATTCGGCGCGGCGACGCAACATGAGGTGTCGTGAACAGTTCAGCAACGACAGCAATTCTGTTTTTTTGGTTCAAATGGATATCGTGACCGGCGGCGCAACGGCGCCGCACTTCGATCACCCGATGGGCCATCCGCCTGTACCCGGTGAGCCGCAGGTTCATGCCCATGCCGACGCTTTCGACGGATATCTGATCGGTCTTGATCTTGTAGGCAAAACACGCTATTTTTGCTACAAGGTCGG
>CAZYPK010000246.1:0-4717 GCA_964649195.1 uncultured Phycisphaeraceae bacterium | reverse complement strand
AGCCGTTCGTTTGCGAAGCCCGTCCGCGGGCTGAAGCAAACGAAAATCGCGCGGCTGGCGATCGTGCCTGATGGTTTGCCGTCCGCGCGAGTTTCGTTTGCTCAGGCCCCCAAAGCGGGGCCGTCGCAAACGAATCGGCTCGGCGGGAGCCTCGCCCTCCCGGCGGGAGCCCCGACCACCCGCCGTCCTGCCTTTCCCTACAATGCCGACCCTATGCCCGAGATTCTCACGCACACGTTGTCCAACGGTCTGATCCTTCTGGCCGAGCCGGTGTCCTCGGCTCAGTCGCTGTCGATGTCGCTGCTGACCCCCGCCGCCACCGGGCTTGAGCCTGCCGGGCAGCTTGGCATCGCTTCGCTGATGAGCGAAATGATCTGCCGGGGCGCCGGTCCGCTCGATGCCAAGGCTCATTGCGACGCCTTGGATCACCTGGGCGTGATGCGTTCGAGCAATGCGGGGATTCATCGCTTTCGCCTGGGCGCCACGATGATCGGCACGAAGCTGCGCCAGGCGCTGCCGCTCTTGATGGACATGGTTCGCCGGCCCATGCTGCCCGAATCAGGCCTCGAACCCAGCCGCGACCTGGCGATTCAGGCCATCGACGCCCTTGAAGATGAACCGCAGGAGAAGGTGTTCATCGAGCTGCGCAAGCGGCATTACCCCGATCCCTTTGGCCGGTCCACGCTGGGCGTGCGCGAGGATATCGAAGGCATCACGCTGGAGAACGTCCGCGCCTTCTGGCAACGCACGATGGTCCCGCGCGGCAGCATGATCGGCTTCGCCGGCCGCTTCGACTGGAACGAACTGAAGGCGCTGGTCGAGGAGCAACTGGGCGACTGGACCGGCGATGCGCCCGAACCCGCCGCCACGACACCGCCGCCGCGCGGCTACTTTCACGAGCAGGCCGATTCCACCCAGGTCCACATCGGCCTGGCTTACGACGCCCTGCCCGAACCCGATGAACGGTCCATGCTTCAGAAGGCCGCGGTGAACATCCTCTCAGGCGGGATGAGCGGCAGGCTGTTCACCGAAGTGCGCGAGAAGCGCGGCCTGTGTTACTCGGTCTTCGCCACCTACGCGGGGCAGCGCGACCGCGGCGCGATCTTCGCCTACTCCGGCACCAGCACGCCGCGGGCCCAGGAAACGCTTGATGTGCTCAAGGCCGAGCTGATCCGCCTGAGCGAAGGCGTGCGGAAGGATGAGTTCGATCGGGCGATCGTCGGCATGAAGTCGCGGCTGGTGATGCAGGGCGAATCGACCTCCGCCCGCGCCGCCGCCATCGCCGGCGATCAATACACCCTGGGCCGGCCGCGCAGCCTCGATGAACTGGCGCGACAGGTCGATGCCATCACCCTCACCGCGGTGAACGATTTCGTCCGCGAACATGCCCCAGGCCCGATGTCCATCGTCACGGTCGGCTCGGCGCCGCTTGAGGTGCGCTGAACGCCGCGCGGCTCGGATCGCCATGCTCCTGCCGGCCACATCTCTCTCAACCTGAGTTCGGGATAAGAGCCGCGACTCAACGAGTCGCGGACGTAAACAGCCTGAAGGGGTGGCCCAGCGCACCTTTTTCTTTCAGCCTCGATCAGTGCCAGGTCGTTTTCGCATCCCGTGATCCGCTGCGCGATGGTCACTCCATTTTTGTCGTTCACGTCCGCGACGTGTTACGTCGCGGCTCACTCTTATTCCCGAACCCAGGTTGTCAACTTGAAATCGAATGACGATGCATGTTTCTTGTCCATTGGGTGACAGACGCCTGTCACTGAGGGCGATATGCCCATTGCCTTCGCCACCGGCGGGCCGATGATTGATCGTGACACATTTCCCGAAGTGTTCCGGGGGGTTCCGGGGAGTTCCGGGGGGTTCCGGGGGGTTCGTGGAATGCATGGCCCAGCAACATGAAGGGAGCATTGCATGTCCGGTCCATTGCCTGTCGAACTGGATTACC
Organism: uncultured Phycisphaeraceae bacterium; assembly: GCA_964649195.1. Taxonomy (GTDB): domain Bacteria; phylum Planctomycetota; class Phycisphaerae; order Phycisphaerales; family Phycisphaeraceae; genus JTS-RE9. The sequence goes on along the minus strand of CAZYPK010000246.1, from coordinate 2,769 downwards.
TGGAGGAGATGGCGCTGGCGGTCGGTCCGGCCTGGCGTTACTGGGCGCAGGAGGCGCGGGTGGAGCGGCATGGCGGAATCTGGCGGGACCTGGCGCAGGCGCATCAGCAATTGTGCCGGCGGGAGGACGGGCCTTTGGTGATGCAATGGCTCTCGAAAGAACGGCAGCCCGGCCTGGCGGGTGATCGACAGGCGCAGGTGCTGGGGCTGATGCGGCTGCTCCATGCGCTGGGGCGTCAGGGCATCTCGCCGTTTCATCAGCCTGTGCTGTCGCTTGTGCCCGACATGTTGAAGCGGACGAATGCGGCAGCGCCGCCTTCCCCGACGGGCGGCGATCGCGCCCTGTCCGCGACCTTGCAACGTCGCCTGAAACAGGCGCGGGCCCTGGGCATCGCGCCGGGCTGGCAGGGTCTGGCTGACTTTGTGGATGGCGTCGATGAAGCGAGATTCAACCGGCTGTGCATGATGATCCACCGCATGAAACGCAACGGCGAAGACCGGGAGCTGCGCTCGCTGGTGGCCCAGCGAAAACTCCCCTCCAGCCGCGTTGCGGCAATGGCCAAGAGCTTGCTGCACGTGGTCGATGCGCTGGAGATTTTTTAGAGCATTGTCAATTCAATCGCAGCGGCATGTTCATCCGAGCCCCAGGCGTAAGCCTGCGGAGCATCGGGAAAAACAAGCTGTTCGATGACTCCGCGTGCTGATGCGTCGCGGCCCGGACAGTGTTTTCGGACAGAGGCTGGGGACGATCCCGAAACACGACGGCTCTATCCGAGCCGCGCGGGTGCAACCGATCGATGATCCGGCATCGCCACGATCATCTTCCGGGACGCTGATTCTGCTGTTGCAATGCGACCAGGGTGTTCGCCGCGCTCTCGCGCAGTCTGCGGGCGTCGGCATAAGCCTTGCCTTTGGCGAGGGCGTCGGCGTAGGCGTCGATCATCGCCTTGTGGGCCGCCTGCTTGCGTGGGTTGCCTTCGCGCAGCTCGCGCGAAGCCTTCATCGCCTGGGCCGCCTCATCGAGCGCCGTGTCCAGCGCGGCGCTGGCCGCCTGGTAGCCTTCGTGAGCGTCGAGCAGTTCCGCTTCCATCGCGCCCAGGTCATCGCGGAGCTTGAGCAGGTCCAGCGACAGCTCTCCGATGCGGGCCTGCTTCTGCCCATCGAACGGAAGACGATCCGCCTGGGCCCGGGCCCGGCGAGCCATCAGGTCCTCCAGCTCGATGGCCATCGCCTGATGTTCGCGCTCCAGCCGGTTGAAGCGAAAGCTCAGACGCAACGGCGACAGGGCGCGCCTCTGCTGCTTCTCCATTTCATGGCGGGCTTCGATCACCCTGACCCCGGCATCGCGCACCACCGGGTCCGCCGGGGTCTCCTCACGCAGCTCCGCGATGACCGCATCGAAATCCTTCTGAGCCTGGGCAAGCTGCGTCCGCGATTGCTGAAGCTGGGTCCACCTCTGCTTCACCACCGCCTGGGCCCGGTTCGCAGCGGAACGCGCGGCGGACAGCCGCTGCTCCGGCGTCGGCGGCGGCGGAGATGGCGACTTGCCCCCCGGTGAAGCGGACTGGGCGTGAAGCGACGGCACGGAGACACCGGCGAAGATCAACAGCGCTCCGACGAGTGCGCCAAGCGGCAAGCGCGAAATGATGAATCGACCAGCGGAAGCCATGATCATTGATTCTACGGCAAATGAGGCCGGGACCAAGAAACCATTTCAAAACGCAGGGTAATCGCATGTCACAGCCCGGTGAAGAAGTCAGAGGTCAGAGCGAAGCCGCAAGCGGCTGTGGGCTTCTTCCTGTCTCCTGTTCCCTGTCTCCTGTCTCCTGCTCGAAACGCGGCTCGAACATCATTCCGCCTACAATGTCCGCACATGAAGTCCCTGCAAGGTCAACTGCTGATTGCCGCCCCGAGCCTGATCGATCCGAACTTTTTTCGGACGGTCGTGCTGCTGGTGCAGCATGGAACCGAAGGGGCGCTGGGGCTGGTCCTCAACCGCGCCACGGGCAGCGCGATCCGCGAAGCCTGGCAGCAGGTCAGCCAGTCGATCTGTCTGCGTGAGGCGGCCCTGCATCACGGCGGGCCGTGCGAAGGTCCGCTGATGGTGGTACACACCCTGGCCGAGGTTGCCGGCAGCGAGGTTTCACCGGGGCTGTTTTTCTGCACCCGGCGCGAGGATGTGGAACAGGTCATCGGTTCGGGCGAAGGCGAGGCCCGCTTCTTCATCGGCTACGCGGGCTGGACCGCAGGCCAGTTGGAAAATGAACTGGCCACCGGTTCGTGGATCACCCTGCCGGCCACCGGCGACCACCTCTTCGCCGAGGATGTGTTCCTCTGGGAAAACACCACCCGCCAGGCGTCCCGCATCGCCGCCTGTCCGAACATCAAGCCCAACCTCATGCCGCGCGATCCGACCGTCAATTGAATGCGGATCGGGATTCCCGAATAACCTCGCGCCCAAGCCGCTTGCGGCTTCGCAATCCCCTGGTTCACGGTATATCGGGGGTATTCAGAAGCCCCGATCGTTTTGAAGACGCGCGCCCCACGAAAGATTTTTTCAGGCATTGGACCAGGGTAAAAGCATATGGGAGGGCGAGGCTCCCGCTGGGAGGGCGAGGCTCCCGCCGAGCCGATTCGTTTGCGACGGCCCCGCTTTGGGGGCCTGAGCAAACGAAACTCGCGCGGACGGCAAACCATCAGGCACGATCGCCGGCTGCGCGAACTTCTTCGTTTGCTTCAGCCCGCGGACGGGCTTCGCAAACGAACGGCT
>CAZYPK010000245.1:0-4739 GCA_964649195.1 uncultured Phycisphaeraceae bacterium | reverse complement strand
CAATAAGGGTTCACCGATAGTCATCGGCAAGATTCGGCGTTTTGAGATAGTTTCTTAGGCATCCCGGATCGCCCGGCACCTGCGCCAAACGCGAGTGCACGAAGGTCTTCCAGTAGTTCGTGTCGAACTGCACATGCGGGAATTCACTCGTGCGGCTCACGTTGGGCACGTACCAGTAATGGCCGTGACGCTCGCCAGGCTTGCGACGGTAGGTGGACATCGGCTTGTTGCCCGCCCGGATACCCATGCCCTTGGAAGGCATCGTCACCGCACTGGCCACGTGGCAGACGTTGGCCACGACTCCCGGCAGATAGCCGCTGTCGATCAGGCATCGCTCGATCCGCAGTGCACCTTCGTTCGTTCGCTGCCAACTGCGCCCCAAGTGATCACCAGCAAGCGCGGTCAATCCTGACTGGATGGCGCCTTCGACACCTGGCGTACCTGATCCGCCCATCACGCTCGCGAGCGTGCGAGTCGCGTCGCGCATCGTGAAGAACCGCCGCTTCTGATCCGGGTAAGTTCCGTAATCGATCACATGGCCCGTGAAGTCGGGTTCCCACGCGCAGACGGCGTAGTAGAGGAGTCGATCGTGCACGTCGATGAACATCGTGACGCACGTCGCGCTCTGCGGCACGATCATTCGAGAGCGGCCGTTGAATCGCGACGCGACCTCATCGGGCGTGAGAACATCCTCGTCGGCCTGGTCGGTGAGCGCTTCGTTCTGGTACTCGGCGAAGAAGGCTTCCTCATCGCGCAACTTCAGATTCATCGCGTGCTGGATCGCCGACAGCTCGTCGTCGTTGTACCGATCCGGCCATGCGACCACGGCACCGGCGTCCATCTGCTGCCGGTTCTCACGATAAAACTCAGTGGCGCGCTTGCCGCCGTCGCCCTCGCGCAGGCCTTCAGCCCGAAGTTCCGCGTACCGATCCCACAGCTTCTCGCTCTCCGGGGCGGATGGGAACGCGTACACCATCTTCGTGCATTCGCCTTGCCACTCGGGGTTCTTCTCCCGATCGAGCATCTGGTCGGCTAGGTCATCGTGATAGATCTTCGTGCAGGTCATGAAACCGGCGATCTTGACGCCGGGCCCGGCCATGCCGAGCACGTCGCCGTTGAGGATCGCCAGGCGGTGCTTCGTTTGCGTGGTGGACGCGGCGGATTCGATCTTGCCGATCACGCGCAGGTGATCTTCCGACCATGCCAGATGAAATGCCTGCGGAAAGTACGTCTCGCAGAACAGACGGAATGAGTCTTGGCACGCCGCCTTGCGCTTGGGGTCCACAACCTGCGGGATGGGTGCGATGTCACGGCCGTGCCGTGAGCGCACCAGCTGCCGCTCTAAGTCGCGACGGAGTTTCTCCTCGTAGCCGAGCGTCTGGGGCTTGGGCTCGTCGTGGCGCCGGGCGAGCCACGCCACGTACTTCATCAGGCTCACCTTCCGAGGATCGCCCGCCGTGATGCGCATGCCCGCCTCGTTCATCTGACGGTTGACCCTGGCGGAATTGACAACCGGCCCCAGCGGTGTGGAGTTCAGCAGACGCACCAGCTGCGTGGGCGTAAGGCTGCGGATGTCGATCTTGCCGGTCGCCACAGAACGAATCACTCCTTGCCTGTTTCTGGAATCGAGGGCGCGTTGAGCCAGGCGGCATAGTGCACCAGGTTGATGGTCCCGTCGCTGTTCGTCGGCGCGCCTTCTTCCACATGCCGGCGCAGCGCGCTGGGCGGCAAACCCAACATGCGGGCCAGTGCGTCGACGGGCATCGATGCGGGGTTCAGGACATGTCCTGAGTTCGCGTCGGCCGCTGGGATTTCAGCAGGAGATTGGGGCATCACAGCAACCTGCCGTTCTTTTGCGAATGTCGGCCCGGAGGCCTTGATGTTTTTTTCGTGTCATGGCTCACATGGTCACAACGAAAGAGGCATTACAGAGACCTCGCAACACGAAAGGACCAGAGCCATGAGAACCACGCGAATCGAACTCGAAGGCAGTGCCGGCAGCGTCGCCATCACCCGCTCGCCCGGAGACACCAGCATCCGGATCGACTCGATCATCCGAGAGCCGGCCCCCGGAAGCGGCGAGCAGACTTGGAAGACCTGGGAGGTCGAGGCCCGCATCAGCGACGAGGACCTTTTCAAGGTCGCGGAGGAGATTCAGCGGCGCAGCGATGGCGTCCGCGGGACCAACAGCGATGTGCATGACTACTACCGAGAGCTTCAACGCTTCCAGGATTGAACCGCCACCGCAACGCCAACCCACGAGGAGCACGCCATGACGAAGAATGACCAGATCAAGACCATCGCCCGCAAGTACCTGGGCATCAAGACGCTCGAAGAACGCAAGAGCGACAGCCTCGACTTCCACGATGTCAGCGTATGGGGCGTCCAGACGGCGCTCGACGCCGCATACGAAGCGGGCCGCGCCGCCGCCGCCGCGACGCCCAGCGCCGAGACAGATCTCGTCGCCGCGCTCCGCGAGAACTTCTCGCCGCACGCGGCGGCGCTGATCGCCGCCAAGCAGCAGCCGGGTTATGCGAAAGGCCCCGAAGCCGAAGCGGCCGAGCGGGCCAGTACCTGGCTTGCCGAGCGAATCATCGAGATGCTCGGCAGCGACCAATACGAAGCACTCTGCAACGAGCTGGGCCTGTGAGCCCGGCTCGTTTTGTTTCCACACCCTTTTCCAAGGAGCATCGCAATGGCAACGAAGAAGACCAACACCAAGGCCACGAAGAAGGTCGCCAGGAAGTCCGCGAAGGACCTCAAGGCCATCGCCGCCGCCGATCAGGAGAACGCGCGTCTCGACGCCGAGCGGGCCGCGTCGTCCGACGGCATGACCGCCAGCGAACGGGCGATGGCGACCAGCGCCGCCGACGCCAAGGCTGCCACGAAAGGCAAGGGCAAGAAGGCCAAGGCGGACACGCAGCCTGCTATCGAGCCGACGCCCGCGCCCGAGGCGCTGACGGTCGCGCTGGCGTTCGACAAGAAGGACCGTCAGTGGGACGCGGCGATCCGCGAGGACAAGCTCGAGCACCACGTCCTGGAACTGCGCTTCGATGATGAGGACGCGGCGAAGAAGGCTGGCGAGAAATGGATCGCCGCCTACGCCAAGGCCAAGGACGCGGCCCGACGCAAACTCCTCGGCTGGAAGGCGGCGGACGCCAAAGGCCAGGTGAAGGACGAACCGGGGGTGACGGGGGCGAACGTGGCGGAAACGGGGGCCAAGGGCGGCAAGGCCAAGCGCGAGCCGAAGGCGAAGAAGGAATCGACCCGCGGGCCGAGCGGGCTGGATGTGGCGGCGCAGATGCTCAAGGACGCGGGCACGCCGCTGAAGTGCAAAATGATGGTCCAGCAGATGCTCGACAAGGGCCTCTGGCAGACGGGCGGCAAGACGCCTGCCGCCACGATCTACGCGGCGATCATCCGCGAGATCGCCGAAAAGGGTAAGGAGGCCCGCTTCACGAAGACCGGTCGCGGCGAGTTCACCTTCAACGCCAGCGCCGGCACCGCGAAGGCGGACGCATGAGCGGCCGCGCGCGACGTTACCGGTGAAATCTCTACCATTACCCAGAAAGGCGGAACTCAGATGGGATACACACACAACTGGCAACGACCGACGGAACTGCCCGCAGACCGGTTTGCCGACGCGGTGCGGGACTGCAAGAAGATCATCAACGTGCTCGATACCGCGATTGCCGGCTTCGAGGGCACAGGTGATCCAGTATTTGAGGATGACCACATCGTGTTCAACGGTGTCGCGCCGATGGCCTGCGAACCTTTCGAGATTCGGCGGTTGGAGTTCGACCGGCGGGGCCGCTCGCTCGTCTGGTCGTTCTGTAAGACGGAGCATTGCCCTTAGGAATCGCGCACGGATAACTTGTCCAATATCCTCGTTTGTGCTCTACTGCGTCGATGCATGACGCTGTCATTACCAAAGGGATTCGGCGCAAGTTTCAATCGTTGGATCCCGTGATGGATGAACGGGTTCGCCGGCAGTGGGCCGCGACCGAGGCCAAGGCGCTCGCGCGTGGCGGCATCAGCGCCGTGGCCAGGGCCACGGGCATGTCGCGGACGACCATCCGCTCAGGCATCCGCGAGTTGGAGGCCAGAGAGAAGGCCGGCGCCGCGCCGCCCACGTCTCGGATTCGCCGGCCCGGCGGCGGCGGCAAGCCGCTGACGCAGATCGATCCCACGATCGCGCAGGCCCTGGAAGCGCTGGTCGCGCCGGTGTCGCGCGGTGATCCGATGTCGCCGTTGCGGTGGACGCTCAAGAGCACCAGCCGGCTGGCGGCGGAGTTGACGCGGCAGGGACATCCGGTGTCGGCGCGGACGGTGGCGGCTCTCTTGAAGGCGGCGGACTACCGCCTGCAAGGCAACCGCAAGACTCGTGAAGGCGGCAAGCACATCGACCGCGACGCCCAGTTCCATCACATCAACGCCCGCGCGAAGGCGCTGCAGTCGCGGGGCCAGCCGGTGGTGTCGGTGGATGCCAAAAAGAAGGAATTGGTGGGGGATTTTAAGAACGGCGGCAAGGAGTGGCATCCCCAGGGAAGTCCGCAGGAAGTGCGGGTGTACGACTTCATCGACAAGGCCCCGGACAAGGGCCCAGTGACGCCCTACGGCGTTTACGACCTGTCGGCCAACGAGGGCTGGGTGAGCGTGGGCACCGATCACGACACCGCCCGTTTCGCGGTGGAGACCATCGGCAAATGGTGGCGTGAAATGGGCCGGGCGCGTTACCC
>CAZYPK010000244.1:0-4773 GCA_964649195.1 uncultured Phycisphaeraceae bacterium | reverse complement strand
GTGGGAATTGAAGTCGAAAAGTTCTCAGGCTCCCGGAAGGGCGCGGGCCAAGGGGTGAGCGATCCACAGCGTCGGGTGACTGGGGCTGAGGCTCTGCGAAGCCCCGGCATCCTGCCTCATCTTGCCGGGGCTTCGCAAAGCCTCAGCCCCAGCCACCCGACGGCTCCCCCTGGCTCTTCCGGCTCTTCCCGCTCCCCCGGCTCCCCCGCCTTCACCCTGATCGAACTGCTCGTGGTGATCTCCATCATCACCCTGCTGATCTCGATCACGCTGCCTTCGCTGGCCAAGTCCAGGGAGGTGACCCGGCGAACGATCTGCATGACCAACTCGCGGAGCCAGGCGCTGGCGTGCGACAACTACGGGATCAACAACAAGGATTTCTTTCCGCCTTCGGTGGATGCGGCAGGCAACTGGGCCTACTCGTTCGACCTCCGCGCCAGCGCCGCCGGAGCGCCCGTGCCCCGCCCCCCGCTGGGGGTGGGGCTGACGCTGGCAGGCGGGTTCTTCGATGTGCAGCCCTCGGCCCTTCACTGCCCCAGCCTCGACACCACCGGCGCACCGCTGACGCCCTATCACAGCATGAATGTGAAGGTCGGCAACTGGTGGAACTCCGTCGGCGCCAACTGGTGGCACGATCCCGCCTTCAACACCTACCGCATCACCATCGGCTACAGCTACCGCGCCCTCTCCTGGTATCACACCAACAGCACGAACCGTTACATCCGCGTCGGCGTCAGGACGCCCAACTTCGTCGTCAATGCCGACATCATGGACAAACGCTTCGGCATCCGCTACGCCCACCGCGAGGGCTACACCTTCACCCGCCTCGACCAAAGCAGCGACTGGCGCCCCGACCCGGATCTCACCTTCGAAGCCATCGCCGGCGGCACCGTCGATGGCCTCAACGTCCCCGTTGTGGACGAAGTGCTCTTCAAAAAGCTCGAAAACAATAACTGAGGGGAGGGGAGCCGGAAGAGCGGGGGGAGCCGGGAGAGCCAGAGGAGCCAGAGGAGCCGGGGGAGCCTGAGAACTTTTGGGTGGCTGGGGCTGAGTCCGCGAAGCCCCGGCCCGACGACCTTCAGCCTTCAGTCTTCAGCATTCAGCATTCAGTTGCCTCACCTTGCTTCGTGCGCCTGAGCCGGGGCTTCGCGGACTCAGCCCCAGCCACCCTGCTCTCCCTGCTCTCCCTGCTCTTCCTGCTCCTCCTGCTCCTCCGGCTCTTCCGGCTCTTCCGGCTCCCCCTCCCCCTCCCCCACCTGCACCGTGAAAATCTGATTGCAACGCGCACCCGCCGTTTCAACGGTGCGGACGTAGGCGATGGCTTTTCCATCCGGCGAGAAGACGCACGCCTCCGGCCGCGGCGCGGTGGCCTCATCGCTGCGCGGGGTGAGGCGCGTGGCGTGCCCGGTCCGCGTGCCGATGAGAAAGACGCTGCGATCGATGACGCAGGCGATGGCCTGGCCATCGGGGCTCCAGGTGAATGCCGAGGCGATGCTCCACGGGCTGCCGGTGAGCTGCATCATCGGGCCGCCTTGCGGGGAGACGGTCCAGAGCTGCACGATGCCGGCGTCGTCCTTCATGAGGAAGGCGATGCGGGCGCCATCGGGCGAGCTGCGCAGCCAGTGGCGCGGCCCCTGGATGCCGGGGTGGCGTCGTCCGGTCGTGTAAGTGAGCCTGCGCTGCACCGTGTCGCGCGGCGGGTGCGGTCGTTGCGTGATGGCGCCTTGCAGCGGACCGTCGCCCGGCTGCGTGATGTCATCGGAGATATCGACGATGAACACCTCGCTGATCGGCTGCCCCTGTTCGGTGACGACTTCGCCTTGAAAAGCCAGCGCCCGCCGCTGCCTCGTGCCATCGGCTTTGATGTAGCCCTGCGTGCCGACCCAGGCATCTTCGACGGCGCGTTGGATTTCGTCGCTGCCTGGCCGCGGGTTGTCGTGGGTGCGGGTCACCAGAACGGTGAAACGGGAGCCATCGTGATTTCGCAGGTGAGTCGCCGGCGTCTGCACGGATCGCACCGGACCGCATACGCCGACGTTTCGCTGGTTCAGATCGATCGGCGTGATGGCGGATCGGTCCGCGGTGGCGAGGATGTGATCCTCGTAAGTGAAGCTGACCCACAGGCCGTCATCGCTGAAGATGTGGACGTGCGTGCCGCCGCGCAGGGCGCCGGGAGTGAAGGGCGGGACCACATCGCGCGCATCCAGATGAATGGCCTGATCCGGACGGCTAAAGTCCACGATCAACCCTTCGCGATGCCAGGCGTTGTAGGACCAGTCGGCGGCAGGCTGGCGGGGTCCGCAAATGAATGCGACCTGGGGCTGCGCCGGGCTGAACGTCGCCACGCCGCAGTGGGTGCCGGGTTCCGATTCATAAACCACCTTGACTTCGCCGCTGTTCACGTTGACGGCTTCAATCCGCCGACCATCGAACAGGCTGCCCGCCACATCCGATCGCACGTCATACACAATCCACCGACTGTCCGGCGACCAGACATTCACATTCGTCAGCACATGACCGTGCGGCGCGTGAGTGATCTGCCTTTGAACCGCAAACGCGGAAGCGGAGATTGAACGGAAAGCATCGGCCATCGGGGAATCACAACATGCACCGCCCGGGGATGCAAATGAGGAAAGGGACGGGGGACAGGGGACAGGACACCAAGATTTCAAATTTTCAAATTTGAAATTTGAGATTCGGGATTCCTGAACAACCTCACATCCAAGCCGCTTGCGGCGTAGCAATTGCGTTGGTCTGATTGAGCAACCATGAGGGCCTGCGTATGATCGCGTGGCTGTGTCGCGTTGAAAGGATGCCGATTGCTCCCAGGACGACCATCTTCACTCTTCTGTTCCCTCCTGCTTTGCGCCATCGTGCTGGCCTGCCTTTCGTTGTCCTCATGCAGCGGGCCTGCGATCAAGGCTTCGGACACCCCGCCGGAGACTTTCGCCTTGTCCCTCTACACGCGAACCGTCACCCAGCGGCTGACCTATTTTGAGATCACCCGTGCCGGTGAGCTTCGTTATGCCGGCGGCCTGTCGGCCATGCGGCGCGAGGGGGAACGTGTCGCCACCATCACCCCGCAGCAGAAGCGGGAAATCTGGAACATCCTGATCCAGGGCAAAATCCACGAAGCCGGCGCCGGCCCGCTCTTTCCCGAAGCCGGGGATGTGAATTACGACCTGGCCCTCAACACCGGCGGCTTCGACCACCTCGTGCGCAGCGTGGATGATGAACTGCCCGCCATGAAAACGCTGCATGACTATCTCTTCAAAATCCAGGCCAACCTGCGCTACGATCCCGCATCAATCCCCCTCAACTGACCGATGGAGCAGACCTCATGGGCACCGTTCGCCATCAACATCGCCTTTTCCTCTTCGCCTTCGCCCTTGTCGCCGCCCTGACCGCCTCGACATCGGCTGCCGACTGGCCGCAGTGGCGCGGCCTCAAACGCGATGGCGTCTCCCAGGAATCCGACTGGAAGCCGCAGTCCGCCAAGGTCGCGTGGAAGGTCAATGTCTCCCTCGGCTTCGCCTCCATGTCGGTGGCCAACGGCCGGCTCTACACCATCGGCCACGCGGATGACCGTGAAATCGTTTACTGCCTCGACGCCCTCACCGGCAGGGAAATCTGGAAGTTCTCCTACCCCTGCGCCAAGATCGCCAACCTCTACGAAGGCGGTCCCAACTCCACGCCAACCGTCGATGGCGATCGCCTTTTCGTCGTCGGCAAGGAAGGCCAGCTCTTCTGCCTCGATGCGGCCAAGGGCGTGAAAATCTGGGAGGCTTCGATCCGCCAATCGCTCGGCGGCAAAACGCCCGAATGGGGTTTCGCATCCTCGCCTCTGATCCTGGGCGACAAGGTGATCGTCCAAGGCACGGCGACGGCGGCGTTCAACAAGGGCAGCGGCGAACTGATCTGGAAGAGCGACAGCTTCAAGCAGGCCTACGGTTCCGCAGTGCCCTTTGAATGGGATGGCAAAACCTTGCTGGCCGACCTCAACAGCCAGACCCTGATCGTGGTGGATGCCCGGACCGGCAAGCTGCTGGCATCGACCCCCTGGACCACCCAGTACGACACCAGCGCCGCCACGCCGATTGTCGTGGACAACAAGATTTTCATCTCCACCGGCTACGGCAAAGGGGCCGGCCTTTACGAATTCACCGGCGACCGGCTTCAAAACATCTACCAGACCAAGGTCATGGCCAACCACATGAACAGTTGCGTCCTGCGCGACGGCCACCTCTACGGCGTCCACGGCAACTCGCACCAGCGCGGCGACGCCAACTTCGCCTGCATCGACTTCAACACCGGTGAACGCAAATGGATGCACCGCGGCCTGGGCGTCGGCTCGGTCACCCTCGCCGGCGACAAGCTCATCATCCTCAGCGATCGCGGCGACCTCGTCGTCGCCGCCGCCTCGCCCGATGAATACAACGAGCTCCACCGCATCGACCGCCTGATCCCCGGCAAGTGCTGGACCCCGCCGATCATCGCCAACGGCCGCATCTACGTAAGAAACGCGGCGGGCGACCTGGCGTGCGTGGAGGTGAAATAAGGCGAAAGGCAAAAACGGGAAAGCGAAAAATTCGGAGTTGTGAAGCCGGAGAGTTTCTCCGTTCTGTCCGTCCATCCGCTTCCCATGCTTTTTCCGATCTTCCGCTCTCCCGCTCTCCGCGCTCTTTCTCCCCACCCGCTACCATTTGCCCGCATGAGTTCGCAGCCTGATCCATCCGACTCGTCCGCATCGCCGGTCGGCGGACCGGCGATGCG
>CAZYPK010000243.1:0-4853 GCA_964649195.1 uncultured Phycisphaeraceae bacterium | reverse complement strand
CTTCAGGCTGCTGATCTCCGCGACTCGTTGAGTCGCGGCTCGCCAGCCGCGACGTAACACGTCGCGGAGATCAGCAGCCTGAAGGAGCGCCGCGCACGCCTTGTGTTGCAAGCCTCGAACATCCCCGCGCGACAGGGGCGTTGTCACCGGTCATCCTTCGTGAAACGGACCACTCTTCTTTCCGTTCATCTCCGCGACTCGTTGAGTCGCGGCTCTTGTCCCGAACTCAGGTTTTCATGATGGATTCAGTTTCAACGTCTCAGAGCGGATCGCGGATGACCGATGGCGGCGGTGGCGGTTCACCGCAAACGCTGAAGAAGACGGTGCTGGCCACCGCCCGGGAGGCGCTCTGGATCGTCGCCTTGAGCCTGGCGCTGATTTTCCTCGCTTCGGCGATCAGTCATGCGCTGGTCCTGTCGCCGCCGGCGCGCCTGCCGATGACACTGGTGGCCGCCATCTCTTCGATCGTTCTTCTGGCGCTGGCCTGGTGGCTGCGGCTGGCCCGCGTGCCTGATCGTCACGTCCACAACGTCGGCGCCCTGATCGCCCTGATCGCCCTGGGCAACGAGGTGACGCAACAGCAACTGCTGATGAACCCCTCCCTTCAGAAATACACGAGCATCTACCTGCTGGCCATCGGCGTGTTCATGCTCTCCACGCGAAATCTGCTTCTCTGCACGACGCTGGCCCTGCTGGCCTGGGGCGCGAGCGTCTGGCGGTCGGCGGGCGATCCGGAGATGGTCGATTGGATCTACTCCCATGTCACCTGCGCCATTCTGGCCGCGACGCTGCATGTCGTCCGGCTGCGAACGCTGGGGCGGATGGAGGCCCTGAGAATCGCCGAGGCCCGCCGCACGACCGACCTGCAACGGGCCTTGTCCGAACTGCGCAGCGGCGAATCGCTGTTCCGTCAATTCGCGGACCAGAGCGGCCAGGTGTTCTGGATCAACGACGCCGCCACGCATCAGGTGACGTATGTCAACCGCGTTTATGAGATGCTCTTTGGCCGTCCGATCGGGAGGCTGGGCAACGACCCGATGGACTGGCTCCAGGCGATTCATGCCGATGATCGGATGCGCGTGGGCCAGGCCTATCTCGATTCCCTGCACACGGGGGTCTTCGAGCAGGAGTATCGCATCGTGCAGTCCGATGGCGCGGTTCGCTGGGTTCACGATCATGGGTTTGTGATCAGCGACGAGGCCGGCGGCGTGCCGCGGGTGGGCGGCATCACGCGCGACATCACCGATCGCGTGATCGCCCGGCAGGAGCTGGTCCAAAGCGAGCAGACCAACCGCGCCATGCTGCACGCCATCCCGGACATGATCCTGCACATCGCCCGCGACGGCACGTTCCTCGCCGTGCAAAACCCCAAGAACTTCGAGGCGCTGTGGGTGACGCCCAGGCAACTGGGGCGGAACATCCGCGACCTGCTGCCGCCCGAACTGGCGAAGATCGGCATGGCGCACCTCCATGCGGCGCTGACCACCGGGCAGGTGCAGACCCACGAATATGCCTGGCAGACCGGCGACCGCGAGCACTGGCGCGAATGGCGCATCGCCCCGGCCAGCGAAGGCGAGGTGCTCGTCATCGTCCGCGACATCACCGCCCGAAAGCTGGCCGAGGAGGCGCTGCGCGGCAGCAGGCAGCGGCTGAGCGATCTCATCGCCGACATCGACGGCATCGTCTGGGAGTGCAAGCCTCACAGCTTCGGGTTCACCTTCGTCAGCGCCCGCGCCGAGCAGATGCTGGGCTACCCGCTGGAGGAATGGACGAGCGACGAAAACTTTTTCCTTCGCCTCCTGCACCCGGATGATCGGGACCGGATCATCGGTTTCTGCGCCCAGCGTGCGGATATGGGGCTGGATTTCGAGATGGATTATCGCGTGCTGGCCGCCGATGGCCGGGTGCTTTGGATTCACGACAAGGTGCGCGTGGTGATGAATGAGCAGGGCAAGCCGGAGCGTTTGTGCGGCCTGCTGATCGACATCACCGACTCGATGCGGGCGGCGCAGGCGCTGCGCGACAGCCAGGTCATTCTCGACAAGGCCCAGGAGATCGCCTCGCTGGGCAGTTGGAGCTGGGATGCCGCCCGGGATCGCGTCACCTGGTCGCCGCAGATGTATCGCATCCACGGCATCACCCCGGCGGAGTTTGACGGCACATGGTCCAGGGCCTTCGAGCTTGTGCATCCCGATGATCAGCCTCGCGTCTGGCGGATCGCCGAGCGGGCCTTGGCGTCCGGTGATGTGGAGACCTTCGAGTACCGCGTGCTCCGGCCCGACGGCGGCGAGCGCATCGTCACCGCCGATGGTCAGATTCAGTACGGCGAACAGGGCGAAGTGGAACGGGTCATCGGCACGGTGCAGGACATCACCGAAGTGCGCCGGGCCCAGGCCGAGCGCCAGCGGCTGGAGGATGAACTGAAGCAGGCCCAGAAACTCGAAGCCGTCGGCACGCTGGCCACCGGTGTCGCCCACGATTTCAACAACCTGCTGACCGCGATCAACGGTTACGTCTCCCTCACCCGCGACGCCCTGGCTCCCGATTCCAAGGCCCGTCAAACCCTCGACATGATCGAGCTGGCCACCGAGCAGGCCGCCGGCGTCACCCACAGCCTGCTCACCTTCGGCCACCGCACCCCCACCGAAAAATCAGCCATCGACCTGGCCCCCAACATCCGCCAGTCCCTCCAACTGCTCAGGCGGCTGCTGCCCGCCTCCATCGAGCTGGTCGAAGACCTGCCGGAGAATGACGAAATCTTCGTCAACGCCAACGGCCATCAGCTTCAACAGGTCTGGCTCAATCTCACCATCAACGCCCGCGATGCCATGCCCGACGGAGGCAGGCTGATCATCCGACTGCGAAGGCACGCCCAACCCCCGGAACCCCCGGAATCCCCGGACCTCCCGGAACCCCCGGAAAGCGCAAGCGATTCATGGTACGGACAGCCGGCCGAATCCGCGCTCATCACCGTCACCGACAACGGCGCCGGCATGGATGAGAAAGTCATGCGCCGCATCTTCGAGCCTTACTTCACCACCAAGCCGCGCGGACAAGGCACCGGCCTGGGACTCTCCATCGTGCATGGCATCATCACCGACCACGGCGGGCGCATCCGCGTACGCTCCCAACCCGGCCGCTCCACACGCTTCATCATCCACCTGCCCACCTGTCCGCCGCCTGCCGCCGCTGTGCCGCCAACCGTCACCGATGATCTGCATCGCGGCCACGGGCAGACCATCCTGCTCGCGGAGGACAACGAGTTCGTCCGCGCCATCATCGCCTCATCGCTTCAGGCCGCGGGATATCGCATCATCCATGTCGGTGATGGCCGGCAGGCCTTGAACATTTACGAAGCCCGCCGCGAGGAACTGGGACTGCTCCTGCTGGACCTGGACCTGCCCAGGTTCACCGGCGAGCAATGCCTTGAGCAGATCCGCAGGACCAGCCCCGATCTGCCGGTCATTCTGATCAGCGGCGCCTACGACCAAACCACCCGTATCGACGCGCCCTCCACGGAAGTGCGACTGGCAAAACCGTTCCAGATCACCACCCTCATCGAACTGGTCAATCTGATGCTCGCCAAGACAAGAGCCCGTTGAAAAAGAGGGGACAGGAGACAGGGGACAGGGGACAGGGGACAGGAGACAGGAAAAAAAACACAGCCGCTTGCGGCTTCGCTCCGACTTCCGACCGCCGACTTCCGACCTCTGACTACAGATCACACGCGTTCCCGTTCCATCGCGATCAATTCCTTCAGCGTCGCCTCCAGCGACCACCGGGCGCGCCAGCCGGTGGCTTCGCGCAGCTTGCCCACATCCGGCACGCGCCGGCGAAATGGGTCTTCAAAACCCGGACGGTAAGCCGCATCAAAGGAAACCCGTTCTTTGGAGCTGGCGGACTGCGCCAGGGCGATGACCTGATCCGCCAGGGCTTCGATGGTGATTTCCTCATCGGAACCGATGTTGAAAATCTGCCCGTGATTCGCGGGGTTTTCGAGCAGCAGGGTCATGGCTTGAACCACATCGCGCACATCGCAGAAAGCCCGGGTCTGCCGGCCGTCGCCATAAAGCGTCAGCGGCAGATCGCGCACCGCCGCCTGCACGAAGCGGGGCACGACCATGCCGTAGCGCCCGACCTGGCGCGGGCCGATGGTGTTGAACAGCCGCACCACGACCGCACCCGCCGCGATGCCTTCGCGTTTCATCTGTGCGTCGCAGCTCAGTGCCAGATGTTCATCAACCGCTTTGCTCATGGCGTAGCTCCAGCGGGAGCCGGTGGTCGGGCCGTAGAGCAGGTCGCCATCTTCGCGCAGCGGCAGGGCGTCGCTCTTGCCATACACCTCGCTCGAGCTGGCGATGAGGATCGAGGCATTCACACGTCTGGCGGCATCAATGATCGCGGCTGTCTCATCGATGTTGTTGCGGATGATCTTCGCGGGATCGCTGACAACCAGTTGCACGCCGACGGAGGCGGCCAGGTGATAGATGCGGCTGACGCCATTGAGCAGCGCGGGATGCTCTCGGATGATCGTGCTCAGCGTGCCTTCAACCAATCGGCAGCCGTTGCCGACGAGGTGATCGATGTTGGCGCGACGGCCGGTGGAAAGGTCATCAATGATGAGCACTTCCCTGCCTTGCGTGAGAAGCAGGTCCGCCAGGTGCGAGCCGATGAAGCCCGCGCCGCCGGTGATGAGGGTTCGCATGGTTTGGTTCCTTCCTGTTGGATGCAAATTGCTTTATAGAAGTTTGCGAAATTCGTCATTCGTCAAGCCTGCTCTGCGAATGATTGTTCCCATGGTGAAAGAATTGATCGGATTGTGGCGCGGTATTGTCACGATGCGATGGCCATCC
>CAZYPK010000242.1:0-4875 GCA_964649195.1 uncultured Phycisphaeraceae bacterium | reverse complement strand
GCAAACGAAACTCGCGCGGCCGGCGATCATGCCTGATGGTTCGCCTGCCGCGCGATTATTCGTTTGCTCAGGCCCCCAAAGCGGGGCCGTCGCAAACGAACGGCTCGGCGGGAGCCTCGCCCTCCCAGCGGGCCCATATGCTTTTACCCTACCTGGGAGCATGGTGACCTTGCGACCTTGGCGACAACTATCTAAACTACCATCGTCCAAGAGGATGGCCGACTTCTTTGGAGACGAAGCCTTCCGATGGATGCGGGGATGCGTGACGATGATTTGCGGTGTTGCTCGTTTTCTCATCGACCATTCACAAAGGGTCAACAGCCATGGCGAAGATGTTTTACACGCTTGCGGAGACTGCGGAAAAGCTGGGCGTTTCCGAGGGCGATATCAAACAGATGGCGACGCAGGGCAAGCTTCAGCAGTTCCGCGACCGCGACAAGCTGATGTTCAAGCGCGACCAGGTGGATTCGCTCGCCGCCGCCGGCAACGAGGACAGCCGCATGGGTGATCTGGGCGTTTCCTCCGGCGCCATTCCGCTGGATGAAACCGGCCTCTCCACCGGCGAGATTCCCCTGGCCGCCTCCGGTTCGGGCGACCAGATCGACCTGGCCTTGGATGACCACGACCTCCCCGGCGCCAAGAAGTCCAAGAACGAAGACTCGCGCATGGCCACGGGCATCAGCGTGTTCGACGCCGGCGAAATCGATGAAGCCGACCCGCACACGCAGACCATCGTTCGTCCTGTCGATGATGAAGAGGAACTCGCCCTGGAATCGGTCGGCTCCGGTTCGGGCCTGCTCGACCTGACCCAGGAATCCGATGACACCAGCCTCGGCGCCGAACTGCTCGATGAAATCTACCCCGGCGGCGAAGGCTCCGACGCCAAGGTCCAGGTGGCCGGCAGCAGCGGCGCGTTTGAACCGGCGGCCTTTGGCGGCTCAGGCTCCAGCGGCCTCGAATACGCGGCAGCCACCGGCGGCGCGGCCGTCTTCGTCGAAGCCGTCGAAGAGGAAGACCCCGCAGGCAACGGACTGGCCATCGGCATGCTCGTCGTCGCCCTCACCGTCGTCATCGTCGGACTCATGGTCGCCATCTCCGTCGCCACCGGCAATCCGCTCTCCATCACCGACAAACTCGCCGGACCGGGCGGTCTGGAAGACAAAACCGCCCTCTACTACGGCGTCGGCGCACTCCTGGCCGCCATCATCTTCGGACTCGTCGGCTTCTTCATCGGCAAAAGCAAGAAGAGCTGAGTTCGACGATATCACTCCGACACATTCAGCCGTTCGCCTTGGCGAACGACGTAATGGATGGCCGCAAAGAGTCGCAAAAACGGGACAGTAACGAGTGGATCGATTGCAGATGTGTTTGCTCCTGCCTCGCGCGTCCCAAACGCCATGACACCCACCAAGTCGAAAGTCAGTCCGTCGGTACGCCCGACATGCTGACTTTCGACTTTTGCGTTCATTCCGCAAGGCTTCCATTTATTCAATCTCACCATGATCCTCAGTCCCCACGGCAAACCGCAGTACCTCGTCATCGTCCTCGTCACCGCGGCGCTGACCGCGCTTTTCTTTTTCCTGAACATCGGGTGGGCGAGCATCCCCGTCATCCTTTTCGCGCTCGCCCTGCTCGCCTTCTTCCGCGATCCCGAACGTAACACGCCGGTCCGCCGCAACATTGCCGTCGCCCCCGCCGATGGCCGCATCAGTTCCATTCATGACGTGGAAAACTTCGAGCTCTTCGGCGAAGGCGCCACCTGCATCCGCATCTTCCTGAGCGTGCTCGATGTTCACATCAACCGTTCCCCCTGCCACGGCCAGGTCGGCAAAATCCACCACAAGCCGGGCAAGTATCTCAACGCCCTCAAGCCTGAGTCGGCGGAAGAAAACGAGTGGGTCACTTTCGCCCTGCTGCATCCGGCCAGAAAAACCCCCGTCGCCGCCGTGCGGCAGGTTTCGGGCATGATCGCCCGCAACATCGTCTGTGCCGTCAAGGAAGGCCAGATTCTTCAGCGCGGCGAACGGTTCGGCATGATCAAGTTCGGCTCCACCACCGAACTCTACATCCCCAAAAGTTTCCAGCCCCGCGTGCTCGTCGAACAAGGCGCCTACGTCTGGGGCGGCCTGACGATCCTCGTCGAACTCCAACCGCCGCACGAAAATGCGACGGCGAAAGAGCCAATAGAGCCGAAAGAGCCGAAAGAGCCGAAAGAGCAGGAAGAGCGGGAAGAGCGGGAAGAGCGGGAAGGAATTCCCGAATAATCTCGCGTCCAAGCCGCTTGCGGCGTAGCAATCCCCGGGTCACGATGCGGCCCCTTTCGCATCACGCGCCCTCATCGATCCCAAGCTCTCCAATATCTGCGGTTCTTCTGACTCCGTTGGCTCTTCCCGCTCCTCCCGCTCTTCCCGCTCCTCCCGCTCTTCCCCCATGCCTCTGTTCATCGACTGCTACAACCTGCTTCACGCGCCGATGCCGCCGTCGCTGGCCGGGCTGGATGAGGATGGTCTGTGCAGGCTGCTGGCGCAGTCACCCTGGGCGGGCGACCGCATCCTGGTGGTGTGCGATGGCATGATCAAGCCCGGGCTGGCGGCGAGATCACCCGTATCGCAGGTTGAACTGATCTACTCGGGTCCGCACAAGAGCGCTGATGATGTGATCATCGAGCTCACCGCCGCCTACAGCGCCCCTCGCCGGCTGTATGTCGTGACCGATGACCGCGAGATTCGCAAAGCCGTCAAACGAAGGCGGGCCCAGACGCTTTCGACCGCCGCCTTCATCCGCGCCCTGGCCACCATGAAGCCCCCCGGCTCCCCCGGCCCCGCTGCGACCCCCATCGCCCGACATCGCCCCGCCCTGCCCCCCGGCGAAGTCAACCACTGGCTCAAGGAATTCGGCATCGACCCCGATCACCCCGAAGCGGAACAGATCATCAATGAGGACGCCCGTACCGGCGACCCCCGCCGGTCGCCCATCGAAAGGGAACCGGAAACCCGTTCGGACGACGCCCAGCGGATCATCGAGGACGAAGAGGTGCGGAAATGGCTCAAGGAATTCGGCATCGAACCCGATGAACCGATCGATCCGGAAACCGGGTCATGGGTCTGACCATTTCCGGGGCCTGATGTTCGCTGTCATGCCGGACGGCGGCGGCGCAGCAGGCCGGCGGCGCCCATGAGGGCCAGCATTGCGGTGGCCGGTTCGGGCACGGCGAGGTGGAGGCGGGCATTGCCGAAGATGATCTGATCGTTGCCGATGCCGTTGCCGTTGTCGGTGGCGACGAGGGTGAGGAAGCGGGCGTCGGATGCGATGGCGAACTCCAGATCGAAGCCGACGCCGAGGTTGCCGGAGACGGCGTTGATGACCTGCGACTCCATGAGGATGCCGTCGAGATAGACCCAGAAGGTCGCGGATCCTCCGGTATTGGTGGTGGCGAGACCGGCGACGGCGGAGAACGCGACGACCTCCCTTCCCTGATTGGCCTCGATGGCGTCGAGGTCGAAGGTGATGCCGTTGTTGGCGTGGAGGGCGATCATGGTGTTGCCGTTGACGTTGTTGTAGTTGACGCCGCTGAGGATGGAACCGGAGGCGTTGTTGGGCCGGTTCTCGATGGTGTCCCAAGTCGCGTTGTTGGTGTCGGGCGCTCCGCTGAAGGTGGCGCCGGTGGTGGCGTACTGCTGGACGCCGGTGAGTCCGCCATCGGTGACGAAGACGCCGTCCACGAAGGGGTTGGCGACGACCGGTCGGAAGCCTTGGCCGGCGACCTGGGCCGGACGGTCAAACGCGGGCGTGACCAGGTTGCCGGTGAGCTGGTCGATGCCGACGCCGATGACGCCGTTGCCCGAACCGTTGCCGCCGCCGACGATGTCGGCCAGGTCAACATGCTTGCCGACGGCGCGGGAGACGACCTGAATGCCGGCGACTTCGGCGCGGAACGATTCGGAGTCGGCGATCATGGAGAAGCCCGGTCCCGTCAGATTTTCGAAGCGGACATAGTTGGCGCCGGCGGTGCGGGTGCCCGGCGTGGTGCCGGTGCCCTGCACGAAGGCGCCGCTGAAGGTGGCGGTGTCCTGGATGTAAAAGGTCTGCGAGCCGATGGTGTAGTTGGAGTTGACGGAGCCGTCGGCCAGGTTCCCATCGAAGTAAACATAGACATCGTAGGAGCCGAAGTTGGCCGGGATGTTGGAGAAGGTGACGGTGGTGTCAAGCGGCGGAGGGAAGCCTGAAGCGCGGGCGTCGAGATGGCCCTTCATCATCGCGTGGTTGCCGCTGAGGGCGGCATTGATTCCGCCGACTGAAAAGGTGCCGTTGGAGTCCCAGTTGACCGAGGCGGTGGTGGCGACGCCGGTGCTGCCCAGCAGGTTGTTGACGGTGCCGGCATTGGTGTTGGCCGCCACATTGTTCCAATAGCCGACCTGATGGACGCCGGCGCCCTGGGCCGGAGCGACATTCACGCCCGCGCCGTTGCCGGGAAAGTTGACGCTGATCGCCACGCCGAAGCTGGTGTTCGCCCATGAACCGCCCAGAAGCAGGGCGAGCGCAAAAAACGAAACATATTTTAGGGTTTTGTTAGTGACGGGGGGGGGGGGCAAAAGAAGAGCAGATGCAAAAAAGGGAACCGCACGGTTGAAGAAATGTCTCATGGTTTCCGACTCCTAGTAAAAGAAATTTTTCCCGCAATCCAGAACCCGGGTGCGACGTTGAGAATACAGGTTGTCTTATACGTTGTCAATGATTATCCGCATCCCGACCAAGGTAAAAGCATATGGCGGGAGAGCGGAAGCCTCCCGCCGGGAAGGCGAGGCTCCCACTGGGAGGGCGAGGCTCCGGCTGGGAGGGCGAGGCTCCGGCTGGGAGGGCGAGGCTCCCGCCGAG
>CAZYPK010000241.1:0-4902 GCA_964649195.1 uncultured Phycisphaeraceae bacterium | reverse complement strand
CCGGCCCCCCGGCCCCCCGGCCCCCCGGCCCCCGGGGGGGACCCGGCTGATTTGCTATCCGCTTTTTCCATTTCGGCCATCGGACGGTATAATAAACGTGGCGATGGCGGTTCCTTCCGGCCTCGCCGCGATCCGATGCTTTTTTTTCTTCGGCTGTTTTTCTTTCAGTCGGGTTCCGTCACGGCTTTCGAGTGTGGAGTGACAACCATGAAGGTCCGCCGCGCATTCACAATCGTCGAACTGCTGGTGGTCATCTCGATCATCACGATGCTGATCGCCATCACGCTGCCTTCGCTCTCCCATGCGAGGCTGCGGGCCCGCGAGACCATCTGCGGGTCCAACGCCCGGCAGGCGACGATCGCCTTCACCGCCTACACCGGCGACAACAAGCAGATTTATCCCGACTTCTCCTACAACCCGGTCACCCGGACCCAGTGGACCCAGCCCCACTACTGGACGCAGGGCCACTGGCGCATCTACATGCTTCAGTACGGGCTGACCCGCGACATGATCTATTCGCCGAGCAACCCGCATTGGAACCGGGATGACTTCTACTGGTACCAGGCGGGGGTTCACACGGCCACGAACTCCGAGATGGTGATGGGCTATTACTACTTCGGTTCATCGGTGGTGAACACGCCCAGTTTCAGGGCGGCGCTGAAGGTCGCGGTGCCCGCCGGGGCGACGGCGATCTTCCCCAAACTCAACGGCCAGCCGACGCATTACAACATTCTCTGGTCCGACCTGAACCGGCAGTTGAACGAGCACATCGGCACCTGGCTGACGCCCAGCGACGCCCGGCGATGGGGGTCGAACCACTGGTACGGCAGCGCGGACCAGACGGTGATCGTATCGCACACGGCATTCGTGGATAATCACGTCGAAACGCGGCCCGGCTCGCAGCTCAAACTGCAATCGACCTACGCCAGCGCTCATCATTACTGGTGAGAAGTGGCGAAGGGGCTTTGGAGGATGGCCGCGAAGAGGCGCAAAAGGCACAGAGGGTGGGGGAGAGGAAATTCGTTCGAGTGTCCGAGCCGTGCGGCTCGGATGCGTTTTGAGATGGTTTCTTAATCGGTTGCATCACCTGAGTACGATCGACGGTAGGATATGGACTTGAGTTTCATCAGGTTCAGCGATCCGGAGGATATCATGCGAATCGCCATTCGCCCTCTTGTCGGGCTTGCGTCAATCTTGTTTTTGCTTGCCGTAACGGTGACGCCCGCCACGGCACAAAGCGACCAGGAGACGTTTCGTTCCCTGTATGAAGGGCGCATCAAATCGGTCACGGCGACGCCGGATCGGACGGATGACGTGGCCTTGGCGAACGAGTTGCTCGCCGTCGCCAGGACGATCTCGGGGCAGGAGGCAATGCTCACGCTGTTGTGCGATGCGGCGTATGACCTGGCCGGCCGGTCGCCCGGCGGCTATGCGACGGCGGTCGAGGCCCAGCAGCTTCTTGCGGAGGAGGTGCGGGGCCGGCGTGCCGACGCACATGAGAAGCTGACCGCCATTCTGACCCGCCAACTTGCGACGGGGCCGGCGGAGGAGCGGGAGCGGGCCGGAGTGTCGCTCATCGAGTTGCTTCTGGTCATCGGCGAGGAACAGGCCGGGATGAAGTCTTTCGCGCAAGCGCAGGCGGCCTTTCGCCGCGCCGTCACCGTTGCCGCGCAGATGCGCTCGCCCATGGCGGAAACCGCCCGTTCACGGCTCGAATGGGCCGTGGCGCAGGATCGATCCCTCAAGCAGTTGGCGCGGCTGGACGAAAGGCTGCTCAAGGATGCCAACGACCATGAGACGGCAAGGGAAATCGTGATGATTCATGTGATGGACTTTGATGATCCCGCTGCGGCGCAGGCCTATCTCAGCCGTGTGAAGGACGAGCAACTGGCGTCGCTGGTCGCGCTGGCGTCGAAGTCGATCGACGCGCTGGAGTCCGATCAGGCGATGACCCTGGGCGACTGGTATCGCGCCGCCTCCGCGATGCCGCAGCACAGATTCAGCGCGACGCCTCTGGCAAGGGCGGAAAAATACTACCGGCGTTACCTGAACGTCGAATATTCCGCCAACGTGCAACGCACAAAGGCGGAACTCATGCTCAAGGAGATTCAGGCCACCCGGGAGAAGCAGTTGCCAAAGTCCCCGCCTCCCAAGGAAGAGCCGGTCAAGACCCAACCGGGCAGGGGATCGGCACTTGTCATCACGCAAGCGACCTATGGTGTCGGTGACATCCAGGTTGACGTCACCGAAAAGATCAGGGGAATGGTGCGCGATGATCGACTGACGGTGACGGCGGACAACGCGGTGGCCGGAAGGGATCCTCGGCCATTCAATCTCAAGCGTCTGGTGGTCAAGTACACCGTCAACGGCAAGCCCGCGGAAGCCTCGGCGCGGGAGGGCGATGTGCTGGCGATCTTTGCGCCGTTGCCCAACGTCCCCAGGCAGGGGCTGGTCATCCTCGAAGCCAAGTATGGGGCTCGCGACCGGTGGACGGACATCACCGCCAACACCACCAATGCCCTGCGTGCCGCCAACTCGACAAGCGTCCCGTGGGGGCACCTGAAGATCGAAGGGGATCCGGCGTCCGGCGCGCGCAAGGCCGTGGTGATCTATTTCAGCCATCGCGGAAAGACGAGCGTCAAGATTTTCTACGACGGCACCGCCACCATCGAGTTGCCATGACTTCGCATGTTGACGCCTTGCGGCCGGTAAGGCATTCCCTCCGAGCCTGAGTTCGGGATAAGAGCCGCGACGTGAACAGCCTGAAGGAGGGGAAATCGAGTAGTGGGTCAATTTGAATCCGGGTGGCTGGGGCTGAGTCCGCGAAGCCTCGGCCCGATGAAACAACAAGGCGCCGGGGCGTCGAAGACTCCGCCCCAGCCACCTGAACATTTCAAACTGAACCACTACCGGAAATCGCGCAGCGGTGAGATGCCTGGAAAATCGCGGCCACAGGACAGAGGCCGTCCATCCACCGTGCTGAATCACGCCTCTTATGCCGTCGATGTCCGCGACGTGTCACGTCGCGGCTCTTATCCCGAACTCAGGTTACGATCGCCGCTGACTGCGCCACCAGTCGCGGAAGCTTTTGGCGGGCGGCGAGGGCATGTCGCGTTCGCGGGTCCAGCCGTGCGCCTGGCCGGGCATCTTCGACAGCCAGCCGCGCGCCGAGTAGGGATCGCCCTGCTTGAGCGTGCCGTTGCGTTTGGCCTGGAAGCGGAAGAACATTTTCTGGGCCCAGCCGCCGAGCCGATAGGTCAGCGAGTTCTGAAGCGACTTGGCCCACAGCTTGAACACCGCGCGGTCGGTCCACTTGGTGATGCGCCGGCTGATCATGTCGCGCCGAAGCTGGATCAGGTATTTGGGAATGTTGATCTTCACCGGGCAGGCTTCGTAGCACGCCCCGCACAGCGAGGAGGCGTGAGGCAGGTCCTTGTAGTTGGCCAGTCCCTTGAAGACCGGGGTGAGGATCGCGCCGATGGGGCCGGAATAGACCGAGCCGTAGGCGTGGCCGCCGACCTTGCGATAGACCGGGCACGCATTGAGGCAGGCGCCGCAGCGGATGCAGCGGAGCATCTCGCGGGTCTCCTCCTTGAGCGCCTCGGTGCGTCCGTTATCGACGAGGATGATGTGGACCTCGTCGGGGCCATCGTGCTCGTGCGGTCGGCGCGGGCCGGTGATGAAGCTGGTGTAACAGGTGATCGGCTGCCCGGTCGC
Organism: uncultured Phycisphaeraceae bacterium; assembly: GCA_964649195.1. Taxonomy (GTDB): domain Bacteria; phylum Planctomycetota; class Phycisphaerae; order Phycisphaerales; family Phycisphaeraceae; genus JTS-RE9. Next base: position 1,185 of record CAZYPK010000241.1, on the reverse strand, counting down.
GCTGCGGGTGAGCAGCTTCAGCAGCACGGCCAGGTGATCGAGCGAGGGGACCATCTTCTCGATGCCGACGAAGGCGACATGGATTCGCGGCACGCCGGTGCAGAGCCGTCCGTTGCCTTCGTTGGTGCACAGGACGAGGGTGCCGGTCTCGGCGACGAGGAAGTTGCCGCCGCTGATGCCCAGGTCCGCCCTGCGGAACTTTTCGCGCATGTGCTTCCGCGCGATCTTGGTCAGCTCCAGCGGGCTTTCCGTGTAAGGCACGCCCAGCACGCGCTGAAACACCTCGCCGGTGGAGCCGCGATCCTTGTGAATCATCGGCTGCACGAGATGCGATGGGGCGTCGTTGTCGATCTGGAGGATGAACTCGCCCAGGTCGGTCTCGATGGTCTCGCAGCCGATCGCCTCGAGCTCGGGGACCAGCAGCGTTTCCTCGGTCACCATCGACTTGCTCTTCACGCAGATCCGGCAATCGTTCTCCCTGGCGATGCCCACGCAGATGCGGTTGGCCTCGGCTGCATCCAGCGCGAAGTGAACCTTCACGCCGGCGTTGGTCGCGTTGTCGATGAACTTTTCGAGGTAGTGATCCAGATGATCGAGCGTGTGCTGCTTGATGGCGCCGGCCAGCTCGCGCATCTTGTCGTAGTTGTCGCCGAACGCCGAGCCGCACTGCTGCTTGCGCAGGTTGTCGCGGGTGAAGGTGGCATGGTTGACGAACTTCTGAAGCTGGGGATCGTGCGTCGCCTTGTCGGCGCGGGCGTGCATGTCATAAGGCAGCGGCGGAAAGAGAATGTCGTGACCGTTGACGGTGAGAAAGATCGGCTCCATGAAGGGCGCAGGCTCTTCGGCGAAGACCGATGAAGACACAGGATGCTCGGCGGCTTGGGACATGCGAATACGATAGCGGGTCGGATGGGATCGGTCACGAAAGGTGAACAACCTCCCAGGGCAAAAGCATATGGCGGGAGAGCGGAAGCCTCCCGCCGGAAAGACGAGCCTCCCGCTGGGAGGGCGAGGCTCCCGCCGAGCCGTTCTCCCTGGGAGGGCGAGGCTCCCGCCGAGCCGTTCGTTTGCGAAGCCCGTCCGCGGGCTGAAGCGAACGAAACTCGCGCGGCCGGCGATCGTGCCTGACCGTTCCCCTGCCGCGCGAGTTTCGTTTGCTCAGGCCCCCAAAGCGGGGCCGTCGCA
>CAZYPK010000240.1:0-5000 GCA_964649195.1 uncultured Phycisphaeraceae bacterium | reverse complement strand
GGCTTCGCAAACGAACGGCTCGGCGGGAGCCTCGCCCTCCCGGCGGGAGACGCGCAGCGAGGACGCTGCGGCTTTCAATGCGTGGCGGTTACAATGCAGAATACCAGACCACACCTTGCGCGGAGTTCCTTTCCATGAACAAGCTCACTCGTCGAAGTGTTCTCACGGCTGCCGCGCTCTCGCCCCTCGCCGCGGCGCAGCTCACCGCGCCCGCCGGCGGCGCGCCTTTCATCTCGCCTGATGAAGGCTACAAGGTGAAGAACGGCCGCATCAATCAGTCTGTTTGCAGTTGGTGCTACAACAAGACGCACAACATCGAGCAGCTTGCCGCGCTGGCGGCGAGCCTGGGGATGAAGTCGGTCGAACTGACGCCCGCCGCGAACTGGCCCATCCTCAAGAAGCACGGCCTGGCCTGCGCCATCACCTCCAGCCACGGCTTCGGGAAAGGGCCGTGCAACAAGGCCCATCATGACTTCGTCCTCAAGACGCTCACCGAGCGCATCGATGAAACCGCCGCCGCAGGCTTCACCAACGTCATCACCTTCTCCGGCATGCGCACCGAGAACGGCGTCACCATCCCCGATGACGTGGGCCTGGAAAACACCGTCGCCTGCCTCAAGCGGATCATCGGCCACGCGGAAAAGAAAAAGGTCAACCTCTGCATCGAAATGCTCAACACCCGCGACGGCTCGCACCCGATGAAAGGCCACCCCGGCTACATGGCCGACAGCCTGGTGTGGTGCAAGGAGGTCTGCGACCGCATCGGCAGTGAGCGGATGAAAATCCTCTTCGACATCTACCACGTTCAGATCATGCACGGCGACGTGATCCGCCACATCAGGGAATACGCGAAATACATCGGCCACATCCACACCGCAGGCAACCCCGGCCGCTGCGAACTCGACGACACGCAGGAGCTTTACTACCCGCCGATCATGAAGGCCCTGCTCGACATCAAGTACGCCGGTTACGTGGGCCACGAATTCATCCCGACCCGCGAACCGGTGCAGGGACTGCGCGAGGCGGTGGCGCTGTGTGATATTTAAAATAAGTTCCGAGTTTCGAGTTCCGAGTTCCGAGTTAAAAGGCAATGGAAACCGGTTCCTTGGGCGTTACATGCCTTTCAACTCGGAACTCGGAACTCGGAACCCGGAACTTATTCTTTCAACTCGGAACCCGCTCCTCATTTCAGATACGGCTTCACCAGCGAGGTCCATAGCTCGTATCCTTTTTCGCTCAGGTGCAGGCCGTCCTTCACCAGCAGTTCCTCGCGCGGCTTGCCGTCTGCGCCCATCATCGGCTTGTCGATATCGACGAAGACCATGTTGCCATCGGCGGCGCACGCCTTGGCGATGATCCCGTTCGCCTTGCGCACGTTGTGTACGTTCTTCCACCGGGCGACGCTCGGCTTGATCGCAATGAAGACGATCTTCACCTTCGGCAGCTTCGCCCGCACCTTGGCCACGAACCGCCTGTAATCCGCCGCGACCTGCTCGGCGCTCTTGCCCGAATGCAGGTCGTTGTCGCCGGCGTACATCACGATCGTGCGCGGCTCATACGGCAGCACGATGCGATCGGCGAAATGGGTCGAATCCTCGATCTGCGAACCGCCGAAGCCTCGGTTGATCGCATCGACCCCCGGAAAAGATTTCTCCAGGTTCCACAGGCGGATGCTGGAACTGCCCACGAAGAGAATCTGTCCTTTCTTTTGCGGCTTTTCCTTGTCCATCGCCTCGAACCTGGCGATGTCCTTTTCCCACCTGGCGGGGTCGTTCTTCTTCGGCGCAGCCTTGGGTTCATCGGCGCGCAGGGTGGCGCAGGCCAGTTGGGTGACGAGGATGAGGGCGAGCAGGTGAGCGGTTCGCATGATGGGTTTCCTGATGGGGTGGGCGCATTTAGCCGTTCGCCTTGGCGAACGGAGTGTTGGGGTGATCGATCGCGCGGCCGGTCCTGGCCACGAGTCTGTTTGGATTCGGGACACTTCTTCAGGCCGGTTACGTCCGCGACTCGTTGAGTCGCGGCTCGGGCGGGGCCACCATGGTTCGCAGGACCTCCGTGATGAAATGTCTTCGCTCTTCATTGAGCATGGAGCCGAACTTGATGCGCGTGGCGCCTGAGAGCACGACTTCGTAATACGAATTTTTCTGGGTGTGCTGGAGTTGTTCACCGACGAAGGAGATGTCGCTGCACTTGAACTTCCTGCGGCGGCCGATGGGGCCGACGCCGGTGAAAAGCTCGCCATCATCACCGCGGATGGTGACTTCGATCCTGCCCCAGATCGACATGATGGCGACGCCCCAGAAGAAGATCGATCCCAGGAGGAAGGGGATGCCGAAGAGGGAGAGCAGGGGGTCGAATTTGCCGTTGACGATCTGCGAACCGTAGATGCCGCCGATGGAGGCGCCGGACCAGACGAGCATGAAAGGCACGAGGAAGATGGCGATGCACGAGCGCGTCGAAGCCCCGAAGCGGAACTCGGAGCCGAGGTCGTGGAACCACGCGCCTTTGGGCGGGTTGTTGATGTCGATGGGGCCGCGCTTGGGCCTGGCCAGGCCGAGGGATGCCATGGTGTGATCGGCCACGGCGCCCGACAGTGAAAACGCCTTCGAGCAGCCGCGGCAGAACGCCACATCGGTGGCGACGTTCACGTCGGCAGGCTCGATGGGGGCGGCACACTGGGGGCAGATGAGGATGGGCATGCAAACTCTCCGTTCGCCAAGGCGAACGGCTAAATCTTACTCGACCGCGATGAACGCCACCGCGTCGGCGATCACGAAACCGTTCACATCCTTGTTGCTGATTTCCACGCTGCCCGCCTTGCCTTTCTCGAACGCGAACGTGCCCAGCGAGATGAACGCCTTGTCGATCGTCGGGGCTTTCTTCTGATCGACGATCACCGTCTTTTTGCCATCCGCATGGGTGATGGTGACGGGCACGTTGGTGGCGCGGTTGGGGTTGACCGAATAGGCCAGTCGCACTTCGTACTTGCCGGCCTTGGGCAGGTCGGGCGTGAAGCGGATCCACTGCCGGCCGCGACGCTCGCCCTCATCGTGGCGGTAGCCCTGTCCGATGTAGGGGCCGACGGTGTGGCCGTGGCCGTCGAAGCCTTTGCGGGTGACATCCACATCATCCACGATGATGCCTTTGAGGTCCTTGATCGGAATCGCCAGCGCGACGCCGCCGCCGCCGCGCGAGCCTTTCCATTCCAGCACCTGCTTGTCCGCGATGAGTCTCTCGCGCAGTTTGGCGTAGTCCACCTTCTGCACATCGACGTTGTCATCGATGGCGATGGCCGCCGCCGTCGCCGCGCTCTGGCCCATGACCATGAAGACCGGCTCCATGCGGATCGAGCCGAAGGCGATGTGCGTGGAGGAGATGCAGACGGGGACGAAGAGATTCGTACACTCGCCCGCCTTGGGGATGATCGAGCCGTAGCCGCACGGATAAGGCGGGAAGCCGCCCACCTGCACATCGCCTTCGTTGAGCACGTGGCCTTCCTTCGTCACGTACCGCTGGATGTTGTGCGAGTCCATCGTGTAGGCCGCCATGCCCACGCTGTCCTCCACCATGCGGCGGCCCCGGCAGTTGGCCTCGGTCATCACATACTGCCCGATCATCCGCCGGGCCTCGCGCACATAAAGCTGGCGCGGCCAGTTGTCGTTGTCCAAAAACTCATCCTTGGCCAGCCCCCAGGTCGTGAAGTGATGCCTGACATCGGCGGGCACGCGCGGGTGATTCGCCAGCGTCCACATCAGGCCCTTCTGATAGTCGATGTGTTCCTGAATGATCTTCTCCCGCGTGGCGTAGTCGCCGTCGGGGTAGGCGTAATTCATGCCGATGTTGTCGGTGGAGAAGGCGAAGTTGTTGTTGGAATCGGTCTTGCGGTTGGGCATGAGGACCGGGTTCCAGGGCCGGCGGTTGTCGCCCGCCTCGAAGTTGCGCAGCAGCAGTTCGTACTGTTTTTCATCGTAGTTTTCAGGCTTGGGCCAGGGGCGGCGATTCTCCGGCTTGTCGGTGGCGCAGAGGCGGTAGTTGTAAGCCTGCACCTTGTGATCGCCCTCGCCATCGACGCCGGGATGCTCCGCCTGCACCCGCGCGATCAGGCCGCTGGAGGGATCGCCGGGCTTCACATAAGGATCGACTTTTTTGATGAACTGATGCTTGGTGGCGTTCCTGACCTGGATGCCGTTGAGCGTTTCGCCGTAGGTCTTGTTGGCTTCGCGGCCAACGTGATAGGAGACGCCGGCCTTGGCCATGAGGTCGCCTTCATACGTGGCGTCGATGAACATTTTTCCTTTGTAGGACTTGCCGGACTCCATGACGATTTCGGTGATGCGCGTGCCGGTTTTTTTGACGCCGTTTTTCAGATCGAGGCGCTCTCCGTAAACGACGGGAATCTTGTTGTCGCTGACGAAGCGGTTCATGATGGCCAGGGCGACATGCGGCTCGAAGGTCCAGCCGGCGTCCTCGTTGGGTTCGTGGCCTCGTCCTTTGAATTCGGATCGCTTTTCCTGTTTCCAGTTGGCTTCGTCTTCGTAGTGTTTGCGGACGGCCTGATAGAACTCGCGGGAGATGCCGCCGATGGCCGCCTTGTTGCCGATGTCGGTGGCGCCCAGCCCGCCGGTGGTCAGGCCGCCCAGGAAGTGGGTGGGTTCGATGATGATCACCGTCTTGCCCATGCGGACGGCCTGCACCGCCGCGGCAACCCCGCCGGAGGAGCCGCCGTAGATGACGATGTCATGTTCCGTCTCGGCGACGCCGCGAACCGGGACGCCCAGCAGCAACAGCAACGCGAAAAAGGATGAAATCAAGCTGGAAATGGATCGCATGATAGCCTCCGTGGAAATCGGATGTTCTCCGACAGGAACCTGAAGACGACATGTCAGTTTAGCGAATCGACGGAGCTTTTCAGCAGGGTAAAAGCATATGGCTTTTTCGCAATGCCTCAGCCCCGCCCGGAGCCTGAGAACTTTTCCAAACGTCTCTTTTCCGTTATCACA
>CAZYPK010000239.1:0-5195 GCA_964649195.1 uncultured Phycisphaeraceae bacterium | reverse complement strand
GCCGTGTCACACGCCTTCAGGCCGTTCATCTCCGCGACGTGTTACGTCGCGGCTCATATTGAACAGCCGCGACTCAACGAGTCGCGGACGCGAACAGCCTGAAAGAGTGTCGATCGCGCGGCGGTGAACCACCTCGAAAATGGTGTGTTCCAGGACAGAGTGAAAGGCAGGACGGAGGCCGTCCATCGGCCGCGCCGTGTCACACGCCTTCAGGCCGTTCATCTCCGCGACGTGTTACGTCGCGGCTCGCGCCGATGCGAACATCCATCCTTCCTTTTTGATCGCCGGCCGATGCGGCGCAACCGCACCGTTGATCGCCACATGCGGTTGCCCTGCCGCGATTTGTTGCGCCGTGGCGCGCGCCGATGCGAGATGACACCCCCTGTTGAGCCTGTGATTCATCACCTGTCGCCGTGGCGACGAATGAGTCACGCGAAACAGGAGCCTGGGCATGTCATCATCCGCAAGCGATTCATCAAGGGTTTCAGCAGAAATTGACCTGGCATTTCTCGATTTCCTGGTGCAGGAACATCACGAGCGCGTGCTGCCCCGGCTGGGGCTTTTCTGGGATTACTACCGCAACGACCTGGCCGACGCCGGGGATGACGACACCCTCGCGGGCCGGGCGTTTCGTCTGGCCCAGGAGCGCGGGCTGCCGGCGCGGCTGACCAGTCCGCCGGTGGTTCCGGGCAGCCCGGTCAGGCGGCGTGAGATCGTGATTGAGAACGACATCGCCTGGCGCATTCATGCCCTGGTCGATTTCATGTTTTCCAAGCCGGTCGCCTTGCAGAGCCTGGCGCCTGATCGCAGCCGCGCCGAGATGATCGAGCGGTTTCTGCAACAGGTGTTCGAGGCCAACGGCGGGCTGGGCTTCCTTCAGGACATGGCGCTGCTGGGCGCGGTGTATGGCCATGTCGATGTGCTCCTGCGAACCGATGCGGTGCGGCCTCCTGCGCATCGTCCGTTGCGGGAGATCGCCGCGCATCCCACCGCATCTTCGCGCGGTTCCGTCCCGGCGCCGGCACAGGGCGCCAACGGGCAGGACATTTCTCCGCCGGCCGATTCCAACCGGGGCGGAACCGCTTCTTGTGATTCCAACGATCGCTCCGCACAACGCGATGCACGGCAGCGCGATCGGATCATCGAACAGGCCCGCGAGTTTGTGCTGGAGATCATCGAGGCGCCCCGCGCCATTCCCGTGCTCGATCCCAACGATTACCGCAAGCTCGACGGCTACGTCGTGCATCACCACCGCGTGCTCAACCGGCTCGATCACGATTCCATTCTCGATCGGCTGCGCCGGCGCATCGCCGGCGGATTCAACCGGGGCAGGCGAAAAGCCGTCGAATGCGCACAGGTCTGGACCGATTCGCACGTCACCGAATACGAAGGCGGCGGCGAAGATCGGCGGCGCATCGATCATCGCATCAATCGCATCGGGCGCATTCCCGTCGTTCACATGCAGAACCTGCCGCAGCCGTTTTTCTATGAGGGACTCAGCGAGGTGGAGCCGCTCATTCCGCTGCAGAACGAGCTGAACACCAGGCTCAGCGATCGCGCCAATCGGGTCACGTTTCAATGCTTCAAGATGTACCTGGGCAAGGGCATCGACGGGTTCATCGATCGCCCGGTCGGGCCGGGGCAGATGTGGGCCACGGACAACATCGATGCGTCGATCGAATCATTCGGCGGGGACGGCGCCTGCCCTTCGGAGGACGCCCACATCACCGAGATCCGCGAAGCGATGGACAAGGCCAGCACGGTGACGCCGCTGGCCGCGGGCGTCATCCGCGATCGCGTGGGCAACCTCACCAGCGAGAACGCCCTGCGGGTGACGATGATCGGCATGCTCTCGCGCACGGAGAAGAAGCGCGTCACCTACGGCCAGGGCATCGAGCGGCTGTGCGAGTTGATCCTGCATGCGGCCGATGTGCTGGGCGTGCTGCCCAACGAGCCGCACGAAAGACGGGTGCGCATCGACTGGCCCAGCCCGCTGCCGGAGAACAGCCAGCAGCGGTTGAGCGACGCGAAGGCGAAGCTCGACCTGGGCGTGCCGCGTGAACAGGTGCTGGCGGAACTGGGGTATGCGGAGTGCCCGGTGTGAAAAAGTTCCGAGTTTCGAGTTCCGGGTTCCGAGTTGGAAGGCGCGGACTACGCGGGGGCATGACCTCGCTCTTCACACAACTCGGAACTCGGAACCCGGAACCCGGAACTCAGAACTCAGAACTCAGAACTGTTTTCTCCGCCTCCCGGCCGGCCCTGAATTCCCGCGTTTTTCCGTGTGCGGCTCACATAGATGAGGCCACGGCCGGGCAGGGCCGGCCAGGGGGCGGAGGATCGGTTCTCAAATTTCAAATCTCAGATCTCGAATCTCAGATTTCAGATTTCAAATCGCTAAACCTCAATCCCTGATCGCTGATTTCAAATTTGAGATTTGAGATTTGAAATTTCGGAACTCTTCCAACCACCCCTTCAACACCGGAGCATCACCATGAACGCCGATGACGCACAAGCCTCCACCACCGCGCAGGACGATCACACCGCCACCTCTTCCGATCCGACCCCCGACTCCCGAACCGCACCCGCCACGCAAATCGCGCCACCCGAAAACGACCGCCTCGTTCCCGTCACCGAAGCGATCCGTTATCGCAGGCGGGCCCGGGCTGCCGAGCAGCAGGTCGGCGCGCTTCAGGCGCAGCTCGGTGAACTTCAAGGCCGGCTGAATCAGACGCAGCAGACCATCGCGCAGCTCGAACGGAGGCAGAAGATCGACGCCCTGCTCGCCGATGCCGATGCCGTTGATTTCGAGGTGGCCCGGCTGCTCACCGAGGCCGCGGTGGAGGTGATGGATCAGCCCGATGTCGCCGCCGCGATCGCCGACCTCAAGCGGGGCAAGCCGTATCTCTTCCACCAGCGCGGCGGCGCGGCGGCGCAGGCCATGTCCGCCCGCCAGCGCGACAGCCATTCGCATTCGACCCACGAGGCAGCCCAGGCCGCCGCCACCAGCGGTGATCGGCGGGACCTGCTGCATTACCTGCGCCTGCGGCGCAACGGCGCTCACGCTCAGCGGGCGTGAGAAATGATCCGCCTTCCACTTGGGAAACACATCCGAGCCGCGTTTCGGAATGGTTTCTTCGCACCCTTCATTCACAAGGAACACCACCATGTCATTCACTGGAAAAGCAACGTATTCCGCCGGCGCCGCGCTGCCGGAGCTGGCCGAGGATGTTTCGGATGTCATCGGCATCGTCAGTCCGTTCGAGACGCCGCTGCTGGATCATCTGGGCAACGCCCCGCGCGCGGCGACGAGCACGATTCACGAATGGATCGAGGATGAGCTGCTGCCCAACGTCGATGCCATCAACGACTCGACCTACAGCAACCCCGCCACCGACACGAGCTTCGTCGTCGATCACGGCGATCGCTTCCGCGTGGGCGATCAGATTCAGGTCGAGTCATCGCGCGAGGTGATGCTCGTCACGGGCATTTCGACCAACACGCTCACCGTCGTGCGCGGCTACGGCGCCACCACCGCCGAGAACCTGGGCGACGACAAGATCATCCGCATCCTCGGCAATGCCGCCATCGAAGGCGATGACCGCCCGGCCACCCGCTTCACCAACCGCGTGCGCAGGCGGAACTACACGCAGATTTTCACGGCCTCCGTCGAAGTCTCCGGCTCCCAGCTTGCCGCCACGCAGCTCGCCCTGGCCGATGAACTGGATTACCAGAAAACGGAACGGCTGCGCGAGATGCTCCGCGATCTGGAGAACTGCGTCATCAACGGCGTCGCCGCCGCGAGCAACCCGCAAGGCTCGGCCAGCGTCCGCAGAACGATGCGCGGCATCATCCCGTCGATCACCACCAACGTCTTCGCCCCCGGCATCGGCGACTTCCCCGCAGGCGGCGGCGACGGCGAGGATGAACTCAACGAGGCCCTGCTCAACCACGCCCTGCGCCGCATCTGGGAAAGCTCCTCGGCGCGGATCGACACCATCGTCGTCAACGGGTTGCAGAAGCGGCGGATCAACGGCTTCATCGCCGGCGACCGCCGGTTCGGCGGCCGGGAGACGCGCTTCCGCGACATGGTGAGCATGTACGAAAGCGACTTCGGCGTCTGCCGGGTGATCCTCTCGCGCTGGGCGCCGCCGGATGCGGCGCTGCTGCTGGATTCGTCGCGGCTGCACGTCATGCCGATGGCCGGCCGCAGCTTCCACTTCAAGAAACTGGCCGCCACCGGCGACAGCGAAGTGGGCATGGTCCTGGGCGAATACACGCTCGAGCTGCGCAACGAATCGGCGCACGGCGTGATCCACAACCTGGGCGTCGCGTGAGCCTTCACATCACTTCGCACCTTGCCGCCGGAAACGGCGGCGAGGTGTTTCACACAGCGGAAAACCCATCATTCACCGGGAGCCTCACCATGAACTTTTCCACCGACCGTGACCTGCTCGCCCTGGAGCCGTCGCTTTTTGACGAGGCGCTTTTCGCAGGCCGGAAACGCCTGGAGGTTTCCGATGGCGCGATCACCGGCGTCACGCTGACCAGCGCCACGGCGGACTTCGAGTCGGCCCGGATCGACGCGGGGGATGTGATCCTCGTGGCCGATGCGCCTTGTGAAGTGATCGCGAGAAACAGCGCGACCTCGCTGACCATCTCGCAGCTTCGGGACAACGTGGGCGATGATCCGATCCCGCCGGGCAACGGCTCATCACTTGCCGTGGTGCATCGCACCTTTGCGCCGCAGGCTTCGCTGGTGCATGATGAACTGCTGCGCCTGCTGGGCATCGATGCGGAGGGTCACGGTGATCCTGCGGAGGATGCCATCGTCTCCATGTCGGTGATGCGCGATCTGGAAGCGCTGCTCACGCTGGCCCGGCTTTACGAGGCCGCGATCACCGTCAGCGGCGAGGCGAGCTTCGACCTGCTGCGCACCAAGGCGGCGGGGTACCGTGCCCGCTTCCGCGAGGCGGCGCGGAGCAGCGTGATCCATCTCGATCTGGATGGCGATGGCCATGCCGATGCGGTGCGCGATCTGCGATCCATCGGCCTGGTGCGCGTGTGAGTCGGGGGAGTCGGGAGAGCCGGGAAGAGCCGGGGGAGCCGAAGGAGCCGGGAGAGCCGGGAAGAGCCGGAGGGGGGCTGGGGCTGAGTCCGCGAAGCCCCGGCCCGGCGACCTTCAGCATTCAGCATTC
>CAZYPK010000238.1:0-5245 GCA_964649195.1 uncultured Phycisphaeraceae bacterium | reverse complement strand
GATTCCTGAATAACCTCACACCCAAGCCGCTTGCGGCTTCGCAATCCCCAGGTTCGCGTCGGGTGGCTGGGACTGAGTCCGCGAAGCCCCGGCCCAGGCGCACAAAAAATGACGACATCACCTCAGACTGTTGATCCACCGGCAGAAAAAGCTCCAAATCACGGAATCCAAATCCCAAACAAACTCGAAAGCGAGCCAATAGCAGGCAAAACCGATCCGAATCCGGATTCTGTTTGAATGCGTTTTTTGTTCTTGGAGCTTGTTTGGAGTTTGAGATTTGCCCTTTGGAACTTCCGACAAAGTGGGTGTCGAGAATTAAGCACCCCTGGTGCTGCTGCGCGTTTGGTTCCCGTTCAGGCCCGCCGTATGATGAATCAGAAGCCCCGCCCGGAAGGGCGCGGGCCACCGGGGGATGGGGACGACAATCCGATTTGACGCGCGTGCGTCAAGACGCTGCTTCGCCTAGAACCGGCAAGTTCAATTGTCATGATCGAAACGGAGACCCCCCATGGGATATGCCTCTTCCAACCTGATTCGTGACGAGCAGATTGTCCATGAAGCGTCGCGGCATTGGTTCATGTTCCTCACTCCCTTGTTCGGAATCGCCGTGGGAGGTGCGTTCTTTCTGGTTGGAATATTCAAGGATGATGGAAGCGGATGGAAAGAAGTGTGGTGTTTCTTCGGCATCGTGTTGGCGGCGATCTCCCTCATCGGACTTCTCGATCGGTTTATCGAATACATTTCGATCGTCTTCGTCGTGACCAATCTGCGGGTGATTGCAAAATCGGGGATCATCCGTCGCGTCATCGTGGAACAGATGATCCCCAGGATCGATGCCTTGTCCATTAACCAAGGGTTCCTTGGCCGAATTTTCGGATTCGGATCGGTCGGCATTTCCGCTGGCGGTACAACACAGATATTCCGATGGATCGCTGATCCTGTCGCACTCCGACGTAAGGTGCAGGAGTGCCAAAGCGACAGGTAAGCCGTCCTTCGGCGCGTGGCCGGCACTGAAGGCTCTGCGTAACCCCCGGCCGTGGGGCCGGCAGCCTGTCGTGACGTGGCCATTGTTCGTGCATCTGGGCCGGGGCTTCGCGGACTCAGCCCCAGCCACCCAAAAGTTTTCAGGTTCCAGGGGGCCGGGGATTCCGGGGGGCCGCGCGGCTCGGACGAGGCGGACGCCTCTTGAAATGATGGCCTACAACGCCTGCTTGGGGGTCTCTTTTTGCTTGATGCGTGTGCCGGGCTTGCCGCCGTTTGGGGAGGGGACGGTTGGCTCGACCGGCGGATTGCCTTCGGGAGCCTGCGAGTTCACAGGCGATTTCATCTCGCCGGTTTTTTCGCCGGGCTTTGCATCCGTCTTTCCGTTTTGCGTGTTTTTCTCACCGGGCTGCACTTCCACTTCGCCCGCCTTGGGTTTGCGGAGCAGCACGCGGTCGCCTTCGGCCAGGCCCTGGCGGACCTCCACGTAGGTTTCGTTGGCCTTGCCGATGCGGACAACGGTTCGCCTGACCCGGCCTCTGTCGGCCGGGACGTAAACAAAGCGATCGCGGCCTTCGGTGAAGACGGCATGGATGGGCACCGCCAGCACGTTGACCGCCCGATCGACGAAGATATGCCCGTTGCACCGCATGCCCGGATTCAAGGCGACGGGGCCATCCTCCCCCGCCGGGCCGGGCTGGCCGCGCCGCCTGGCTTGCGTGGTGACAGTGGTGCCGCTGGAGCCGAGGTTTGGAGGCAGTTCGACGCGCACCTCGTACTGCCGAACGTCCGGGTTGTTCCACCCGCTGGTTTCCTCGGCCATCGTCGCCTTCTGCACCACCACGCCATCGACCGGACGCCCGCGCATCGCATCGATGTTCACCGTCACCTTCTGGCCGACGACGATGTCCGGCATGCGCGATTCGGAGACCTTCAAAATGGCGATCATCTGCGTCGTGTCAGGCAGGATGATCAGGTTCTCGTTGTAGAACGCATCGCGGTTCTTGCCGATCGGCTCGTTGCGGCGGTTGCGGCCCGATCCGACGCTCGAGGCATAGACCACGATGCCGTCCGAAGGCGCCCGCATGGTGCAGAACTCAAGCTGCTGCTGAAGCTTGGCCAGCCGCTCCTGCTTGAGTTCCAGCGAGCGGACCGCGCTGAGGTGGTTCGCCTCGGCGGTGGCGATCTTGCTGGTGTTCTTGCGGATGGTGCGATCGAGCGAAGCCCGGGCCTCCTCCACATCGGAGGTGTATTTCTTCTCCTCCTGGGGCTTGGTGTACTGTTCGTAAACGAAGATGTCCTTCTTCGCGGTCTCCAGCGCCGACTCGGCCTGCTTGAGCTTGAGCATGTCCTGGTCGTACTCGTCGCGGCTGATGAACTGGGCCTCGATCAGCTTCTTCGCCTCCGCCGACCGGCGGGTGGCGATGATCAGGTTGTCCTCCGCCTCGACCAGCGCCAGTTGCAACTTCCGGCTGGTCTGCTCCACCGTGCCGTCGCGCCACTTGGCCAACTCCAGTTCCGACAACGCGAGCTTGACCTCATCGGCACGCTTGAGGCTTTCCGCCTCGCTCTTTTCGATGGCCAGCGTCTGCTCCTTGGCGATCTGGTCCGCCTCGGCCTTCTGCACCGCCTCCTTGGAATCCTCGATCTGAAGCTTGATGGTGTCATCGGCCAGGCGGATCAGCACATCATCCTTGAACACGCGGGTGCCTTCATCCACGATGTCGGTGATGGTGGTCTTGCCTTCGACCTCGTTGCGGATGAAGAGCTTGTTCTTGGCGTCCAGTTCGCCGGTGGAAGTGACGATGATGTCGAAGTTGGTGCGTGAAACGGTGTGCCATTCGGGGCTGGCGTTGGAGGAGGCGGGGCTGTCCTCGCCGTCGCGGCCGGAATCGGAGAGCGTCGAGATGCCGCTGGCCACGGCGATGAGCGCCGTCACCACCAGGATCACCCCGATGATCACCTTCGTGGCCGCCCCGCGCCGGCGGGAACCGCCGGCCATCGAAACCGCAACGGTACGAGTTGAATCCGTTTCATTCATCATCGTGCTGGAACCTTGAGGTCGGGGATGTCGGTCGGAAACCATTTTCAACCACTATCGGCCAAACGCCCGCCCACCGACTTCATTATAGGCACGGGCAGGCTCGTCTCCTATTGACGCGAAGTGGCCGAAGGTTAGGGACTGATCCCGTCATTTGCGCGCGGAAATAAAGGTCCAAATCACAATCACCAAATCTCAAACAAGCTCCAAACAAGGCGGAAACAAGGCGGAAAAAATCAAAGGGCGGAAGCACACAAGCTCGCCGTCCACGGACAGGCCATTCGATGCCTTGCTTGATTTTTGGAGCTTGGTTGAGATTTGGTTCTTGAGATTTGGAGCTTCCGGCTTCGCCGGCTTGGGGACCTCCCGAAACAGATGCGCCTTTCACCCGTAGCCCAACTCGGCCAGATCATCCTCATCAAGCCCGAAATGGTGGCCCATCTCGTGCAGCAGCGTGATGCGGATTTCATCCTCCAGCGCCTGCGTGGCGTTGCGTTTGGCCGATTCGCGGGCGGCCCCGAACCGGCGGGTCACGCGCGAAGGCGCCCCGGCCAGCCGCATGATCGGCTCGCGGAAAAGCATGATCGTGTCAGGCAGGTTGCCGCTCTGCTGCACGCTCCGCCTCGTCAGCGCGATGCCCGAATGCAGGCCGCACAAATCGCCGAGCCGCCCATCGATGCCCAGTTCCTCCAGCAGCCGCGGCGAGGCACGATCCTCCACCACCACCGGAATCTCATCGAGCAACTCATGGTAATGCTCAGGCAACTGCGCGATGACCTCATCAAGCAGCAAATCAAACTGACGTCGCTGGGCGGAAGTAAGCATCGTTTATCGCTGAAAATCTCAAATTCCAAATCTCAAATTTCAAACAATCAATCCGAAATCTCAAATTTGAAATTTCAAACCACCTCATCAAATGGGACTTCTGAATAACCCCCGATGTACCGTAAACCAGGGATTGCTACGCCGCAAGCGGCTTGAACACGAGGTTATTCAGGAAGTCCAAATCTCAGATCTCAAATCTCAGATCTCAAATCCCCAATCCGAAATCCAAAATCCGAAATCCCTCACCCATCCCCCGGCAACTTCACCGTGCCGATCACTTCCTGAATCGACCTGCACCCCTGCCGCTCCAGCCACTGCCGCACGCCTTCGATCACCTTCACCGGCGTGGCGGGATCGACAAACAGCGCGGTCCCCACCGCCAGGCCCGTCGCCCCGGCCAGCAGAAACTCCGCCGCGTCCTGCCAGTACTGGATGCCACCCATCCCGATGATCGGCACGCCCGCCTTCTTCGCCACCTCCCGATAAACCCGCGACACCAGATAGATCGCCAGCGGCCGCACCGCAGGCCCCGACATGCCGCCCGACCCGTTGGCCAGGCGGGGCTTGCGCCGGTTTACATCAATGGCCATGCCGTTGTAGGTGTTGATCATGCTCAGAATCTCCGCCCCGCCTTCGATGGCGGCGCCGGCGGTGGCGCAGATGTCGCCGGTGTTGGGCGAGAGCTTGACGATCAGCCGGCAATCCTTCCGCATCGCCTTGCGGACATGCGACACCAGTTCCTTAAGCAGCGGCGGATTGGTGCCGAAGACCAGACCATCCTTCACATTCGGGCAGGACACATTCAGCTCGATGCCGTCAACGCACTCCTCCTTCGCCAGCCGCCCTGCCGCTTCGACGTATTCATCGATGGTGTGCCCCACCGCGTTGACGATGATCCTCGGCCCGGTCTCCCGCATCTTCCTGAGCTGCGGCAGCTTCTCCGCCAGAAACGCATCGACGCCGACATTGGCCAGCCCGATGGCGTTGAGCATCCCACCGCGCGTCTCGACGATGCGATACGCCTCGTTCCCCTTGCGAGGCTGCGGCGAAATCGACTTCGTCACAAACGCCCCCAGCCGCGACAGGTCCACAAAATCCCCATATTCACAGGCATAACCGCAGGTGCCCGAAGCCGTCATCATCGGATTGGCCAGCGACAGCCCGACCAGATTCACCGCCAGACAAGGCGGCGCGGAAGGCGGAGCGGCAACGGATGGCGTCGCAGGCGTCGTCATGATGGTTTTGTAGCAGAAACAATGGGGCGATGCGATGGTGGGTGGCGCGATGCGGTGGTGGGTGATGGCTGGGGCTGAGGCGATGGGGACTGGGGGGAAGCTCTGCGATGGGTGGCTGGGGCTGGAGGCTTTGCGCAAGCCCCGGCCCAGACGCGCGAAGCAA
>CAZYPK010000237.1:0-5402 GCA_964649195.1 uncultured Phycisphaeraceae bacterium | reverse complement strand
TCGGGTGTGGTTGGCCGACTCATGCTTCCCTCCCTCTTAGGGAGGGGTTGGGGGAGGGTCGGCGAACTGCCTGGTTGTGGCTCGATTGAAGCTTGTTGACTCAACCCTCCCCCTGCCCCTCCCTGGGAGGGAGGGGAGTGAGACGGCACCTGCGCCGCAATCTGCTTCTTCACTTCGCGGCGGGGTTTGCTCGGGCGTTGCTTCACATGATTCGCGCCGCTGAGTTTCACGGTCATCGCCGGCTTCTTGCCGGTCTGCGGCGGCGGCTTGAAGGCGGCGTCCCATGACTTGAGATCGACCGCGTGACCCAGTGCGGCGAGTTGTGCGAGCAGCGAGGCGAGATCGAATTCACCGCTGCGCCTGCCTGCGGACTGATCGATGGAAAGCGCGATGTGGCTGTGCTCGCCGAGGATCGCCTTGACGAGCGCGGTGAGCGTGGCTTTGGGGCCGACTTCGATGAAGGTGTCGATACCGGCGGCGAACATCTTTTCGATCATGCCGATGAAATCGACGGGTTTGGCGAGCTGGGCGGCGAGCAAGGCGCGGGTTGCGTTTGCATCCTTGGGATAGACATCGGCGGTCGTGTTTGCATAGACGGGCACTGTGCCGTCGGCGAAGGCGATCGATGACAAACCTTCCGCAAAAGGTTTTTGAGCATCCGCAACGAGCGTGGAGTGAAACGCCGCGGAAACAGGGAGTTTTCTGGCGCGAAGGCCGCGCTGTTCACAGGCGGTGGCGGCGCGCTCGATCTGCGGAGTTGAGCCGGAGAGCACCATCTGGGTGGGTGAGTTGCGGTTGGCGATGACGACTTCATCGAGCTTTGATTCACGCAGCATCGCCTCGACCTGCTCCGCGCCGGCGATGACGGCAAGCATCGCGCCGCGATCGCCGCGATCCGCGCCGGCCTGGGCCATGAGGCTGCCGCGCAGGTTGGCGAGGGTGTGCAGGGATGGTTCATCGATTCGCCCTGCGGCATGAAGCGCGACCAGTTCGCCGAAGCTGTGGCCGGCGACGGCGGAAGACTTCACGTTGAATGATTGCAACAGACGCAGGGCGCCGACACTGACTGCGCCGATGGCGGGCTGGGCGTGTTGCGTTTGCCGCAGTGATTCTTCACCGGCTTTGCGTGAAGCGTCGTCGAAGACGGGGATCGGATAAATCAGATCGCTGAGCCTTTGACCGCAATCATCTTGAGCAAACGCTTCATTGGCGCGGGCCAGTGAATCGAGAACGAGCGGCGCATCGCAGGCCAGTTCGCGGAGCATGCCGACGTATTGCGAACCCTGGCCGGGGAAGAGGAAGGCGAGTTTGGTTGCGGGACCGCTGGCGTAATACGCGCCATCGGGGGAAGCGGAGCGAGCCGGGCCGTGCCGGCCCGGTGCATTGTTTTGCGCATCAATGAGTCGCTGCGCCGAGGCGATGAGTTTGGCGAGGTCCGTGCGCTCGCGTTCGATCACGAGTACGAGGCGGTGGGGTTTCGTGGCATCGAATTCGGCGCGCTGCCGGGCGGTGATGGAGCGCAGGTCGTGCCACTCTTTTTCAGCGAAAGGTGCGAGGGCTTGCAGGTTCTTCTTTAGCGTGTCGAGTGAATCGGCGCTGAGCGGGGCGATGAGGATGGTGCCTGAGTGGTCGTAGGAGCGGGTGTCGGGTATCGGGTGTCGGGTGTCGGAAGGCGCAGCCTCTTCAAGCACACAGTGAAAATTGCTGCCGCCGAAGCCGAACGCGCTGACACCGGCCCGGCGGGGATGTTCCTTGCGAGGCAGCCAGGGGCGGCGTTCGGTGTTCAAATAAACAGGTGATTCGCCGGGCTTCACGACATCCAGCGGCTGCGAGACTTTGATCGTCGGCGGGAGGACCTTGTGATGCAGTGCAAGCGCGGCTTTGATCAGGCCCGCGACACCGGCGGCGGCTTTGGTGTGGCCGATCATCGATTTGACGCTGCCGACGGCGGTGTATGAGTTTCGAGTTTCGAGTTCCGAGTTCCGAGTTGAAGGATTTGGGATTTCGGATTTAGAAGCCGTCGGATTGCGGATTGCAAGACCTGCGCTGTCATCGCAGTCATCACCCGTTGAATCGGGGCCTTTCAACTCGGAACTCGGAACTCGGAACTTGGAACTGTTTTCAAAGACTTGTCGAAGCGCCTTGATCTCCACCCCGTCGCCGACTTTCGTGCCGGTGCCGTGCGCTTCGATGAGTTCGATGGTGCGCGGGTTCACTCCGGCTTCGCGGTAGGCGCTGGTGAGGCACTTGACCTGACCGGCGGCGCTGGGCGCGTAGATGGCGTTGCCTTTTCCGTCGCTGGAGGAGCCGATGCCTTTGATCACGCAGTAGATTTTGTCGCCGTCGCGGATCGCATCCTCGAGCCGCTTGAGTGCGACGATGCCCAGCCCTTCACCGAGGATCGTGCCGTCGCCATCGGCGCTGAAGGGCTTGGAGTTGCCGGTGGGCGAGAGCGCGGGCGTCTTGCTGAAGCACATGTACATGAAGATGTCGTTGAACGTGTCGAGTCCGCCGGTGAGGACCATGTCCATCCTGCCGGTCTGGAGTTCCATCGTTGCCATGTGAATCGCGCTGAGCGAGGAGGCGCAGGCGGCATCGACGACGCAGTTGCTGCCGCCCAGATCGAAGCGATTGGCGATGCGGCCTGCGGCGACATTGCCGAGCAGTCCCGGAAAAGAGTTTTCCTGCCAGGGCACATAGCCGCCGGCGATGCGCTCCACGACATCATCCGCCGTTGCTTTGTCCACACCCGCTTCATCGAGCGCCTTGCGCCAGATGGGGTGACCGAGGCGGGCGCCCAGCGGGATGACGAGTTCGAGCGTGCCGGTGACGCCGAGGATGATGCTGGTGCGATCGCGGTTGAACGGTCTGCCATCGCCTGTGGAGCGACCGGTTTCGTAGTTGGCATCGAGCAGGGCCTGCTCGGCGACCATCAGGCCAAGGAGCTGGGTGGTGTCGGTGGCTTCGAGATTGTTGGGGGCGATGCCGTGATGGAGCGGATTGAAATCGACCGGCGAGATGAAGCCGCCGCGTTTGGCGTAGGTCATGTCCGGGCTGGCGGGGTCGGCATCGAAGTATTGCTCAGGGTTCCAGTGCGTGGCGGGGATGTCGGTGATGGCGTCGATGCCGCGCTTGATGTTGGACCAGTAGGACTCAACGCCGTCGGCCTTGGGAAAGAGACAGCCGATGCCGACGATGGCGACGGGGGCTGCCGAGGGTACGGCGCTGCTGTCTTGAAGTTGTGCGGTCTGGTCGGGCATGGGCATCAGATTCAGGTGGCTACGGGGCGATGTCAACGGAATCGAGAAACTGTTTGGGCGTCAGGATCGGGATATTACGAAAAGGGGCGAGCGCCAGCAGGTCTTCATCGCCCGTGATAATGCCTTGTGCGTTTCCAGCAACTGCAACTTCCAACACAGCATCGTCCTTGGCATCGCGACAGATATGAATACGTTCCAATGGTTCAACCAAGGTCGCGGATTCAAGGATTTTGCGTGCAAACTCCAAACGATCGTTCATATGCGCCAGAGCATCGAACTTCGGCCTCTCCATCACTGCAATGAGTTCTAAGCCAGTAGCCTCCGAAAAGAGCAACGTCCCATGCCTGACAACATGCTTCACGCAAGCTGCCGGGATCGAAGTCTTGAACAGTGCCGCGCTGACGAGAACATTGGTATCGATGACATAATGGCTGCTACTCATCGAGAATATCCCGCAGAATTTCGGGCGTCAGGCCGTTTCGCTGGGCCTGATCACTCAGGTCATCCATGATCTGCTCGAGCGTGCGATCCGACCGTGTCATCATCCGTATATCAAGGCCCATCAGCAGGTTCATCTTGCGACGATCCTGCTCGCTGGCCTCGCGATAGATTCGCGCGGCTTCCGCATCGACCTGTACGTTGATTGTTTCCAGAGGGGGCATATGAACCTCGCATTTATCGTCATCCACCATCAATCCTGGTCCCTGCGTTCGCCCAGGCGAACGGCTAATTCTCCTCGCCCTCGCCGCGCTGGCCTTCCAACCGCTCCCTATTCGCCCGGCCATCCATCAGGATGAACAATCGTTCGCGGTGCTTCGCATCGATCACCGCGTCGATCTGCTTCTTCACCTGCCCCAGGTGCGAGCGACGCGACAGGTGCGTCAGCACCACCGCCTGCGCCGTCGTCTTTTCCAGCAGCTTCGCAATGTCGTTCAAATGCAGATGCTGTCCCACCGCGGCACGCTTGACATCACCGGGCTCCACGAAGGTGCATTCGGTGATGAGTATCTTCGCATTGAGCACATCCGGCCGATCGAAGTGCTCGCCCCACATCGTGTCACCCGTGTAACACACCAAAGGCACCTCGAACGTGTTCGTGATCGTCTCGCCGGCGTTCTTCAGTTCCACCAGCTTTTCCTGCGGCAGGCCCACCAGGTCCGGCCGCAGCTTGCTCCGCTTTTCAATCAGCACATAGCCCAGCGACGGCACCGTGTGCCTGGTCGAAAAAGCCCGCAGATGAACGTGGCTTTTGATCTCCACCTCGCCTTCAGGCTCCAGCGGGATCACATTATAAGGCGTCTTCTGGGCTTCGAGATCGACCCATGCCGCCATCACGTTGTGAATCGCCTTTTCGATCGGGGCGGGACAGATCAGCGTGCCCACGCCCATGCCCTGAAAGTTCCGCTGCGAGAACCAGTAGCTCAGGCCGGCCGAGTGATCCATGTGCCCATGCGTGAGCGCGGCAAACTTGGCGGCCAAGGCGGCGCGAGGCACCAGCCCCAGGTCAAAGCAGATATCCAGCTCGGGAATCTGCACGCAGCTTTCCTCGCCGGCGATGGAGATGCCCTGGACGCGAAACGGCGGAAGATAGAGATAACCCATCTGCGTCCGGCGGGGCGGTTCGCGGGGGATGGAAACGTCGGTTTTCACAGGCATTCTCACGCTGCCGCTGTCTGCACGGGACTGAATCCGGGAGCGGCAGACAACGGGCGCAACGACGCCGATGAACCGCGAAGACCTCGAAAACGAGGCGGATTCAGAAAAAGGTACAGGCCGCGGTGGGATTCGAACCCACGATGGGATCACTCCCAACGGATTTGCAATCCGCCCCATTAGTCCACTCTGGCACGCGGCCGAGCGGAGCATTCTAGCGGAACAAGGAATGGCGGCAACTGGGGATCGAAAGGCGAAGGCGGAAAGGCGAATGCTTATTACTTAATACTTATTACTTAATGGTTATTTCAAACCTTGTGGCATCGAACCCGTCAGGACTTCTGAATAACCCCCAATGTACCGTGAACCAGGGGATTGCTACGCCGCAAGCGGCTTGAACGCGAGGTTATTCAGGAGGCCCTTCTGAAATAGCCATTAATACTACAACGCTACAAGCCGTCTCATCGGCATCGACGTATGTCCTTCAAC
>CAZYPK010000236.1:0-5595 GCA_964649195.1 uncultured Phycisphaeraceae bacterium | reverse complement strand
TTGGAGCTTGTTTGGAACTTGAGCTTTGTCATTTGGAGTTTCCCAACGAAGGCGGGACGGAGAATTAAAAGATCCCTGGGAAACCTTCCGCCTCCCGCCATTTTCAACGCCGCCATGGCTGATCCACTACAATCGCGCCGATGCTCCGCGTGTGCCGGGGCGCCTTCGCCGTTCTGATTGACATGAATCTTGAACAGTTCCTTCTCGATTGGTCCTACACCGGCGTCGCCATTTTCATGTGGGGCACCGGCATGGGCTTTCCCGTGCCCGAGGATGTCGTGCTGCTTCTGGCCGGGTGGATCTGCGCCAAAGGGGCGGCAAGTCTCTGGATCATGTTCCCGCTGGTCTATGTCTCGATCATCGGCGCCGACGTTTTCATCTACTGGCTGGGGCTGCGGCTGGGGCATCATGTGCCCAGGCTGCCGCTGGTGCGGTCGATGCTCAGCGAGAAAAAACTGGCGATGGCGGAGGCGGCGTTTCACAAGCATGGCAGCAAGACGGTCTTCATCACCCGCCTCACGCCGCTGATCCGCGCCCCGATTTACTTCACCGCCGGCGCCTTCAAGTTTCCCTTTCACAAGTTCGTCTTCTACGACGCCGCCGCCGCCCTTATCGGCACGCCCATCGTCGTCTTCGTCGGCTACTTCGGCGCCAACCAGATCGACAGGATGAAGGAATACTCGCACGGCGTGCAGATGGCGATCTTCGCCGTCGTGGCCACCTTCGTCACCTGCATGATCCTCTGGCACCGCAGGCAGACCCGCAAGTTGGAGGAAGCCGCCAGAAAACTGGAGCCGATCCTGCATCATCATGTCGGCGACGAAACGGCGAAGGAAGTCAAGTGAAGGAAAGCGGGGGACAGGGAACAGGGGACAGGAGACAGGGACAGGGGACAGGAGACAGGAGACAGGAAGAAGCCCACAGCCGCTTGCGGCTTCGCTCTGATTCCTGTCCCCTGTCTCCAGAGGTCGGAGCGAAGCCGCAAGCGGCTCCATGTCTTCACCGTCTTCTGTCTCCTGTTCCCTGTTTCCTGTCCCCTTCAACCCGGATCAATCGATGTCATCACGAGGCAGCGGCGGCCGGGGCGGGTCGATCGGCTTGTCGCCGGGGGCCGGCTTCACCGGCGGCGGTGGCGGGTCCTTCGGCGGTGGCGGCGGCGGACGCTGCACCTTCACGCTGCCGGCCAGGCTGATCTGAAACACCTGCGCGGGCAGCATCGGCTCCCAGCCTGCGGGCAGCTTCGCCGAGTCGGAGATCGCCCGCGCCTGGCCATACGCATCGAAGCTGTCGCTCCACACCAGAAACCGCGCGAACTGCCTCTTCGGATCGGCGCGGTGCAGTTCCACGCCCACACCCGACTGCCCTTGCCGCATCGCTTCGATCGTGTCGCCCGCCATCGCGCGGGGTTCGAACACAAGGTAAGGCGCAAAGTTGTGGAGACGGAGGCGAAGGCGGAACTGGCGATTGCCCACATCGACACGATCGAAGTATTCCACGAGCTTCTGTCCATCGACCGCACCGTTCCTGTCCGCCGGCAATCGCAACTGACGGATGCGGGCCTCCGCCAGATTCACCAGCCCCTCCACCGGCACCGCCATCGCGCGGTTGCCGATGCAGAGCACCACCATCGCGGTCGCCCCCTGCGGTGCGGCACGGGGATTGGGCAGGTTGATTTCCTTGGGTTCCGGGGGCGCAGGCGCGGTGGGCGCCGCGGCCAGCTTCGCCTCGAGCGTCGCTTCCTCCTTGAGCGCCGCGGCAAGCTGATTCTGAAGTTCCTTCGACGCCTGCGTCAACTCTTCGACGAGCACATGGGCCTGCTCCGCCTGGGTGATGGCGAGTTTCAGAGCCTCCAGTTCGGCGCGAAGCCTCTCGATGGCGGCGGCAGCGCCGGCCACCAGCGATTCATCAATGGCCACCTGCGATTCGACGGCCTGCACACCTTCGCCCAGCTTCGCCGCCATGGCGCGAAGCTCCATCGTCTCCGTCTTCTGCTTGTCGAACTCGTCCGCTGAAACCTCCGGCAGGCTCGAACGAATGCGATGGACCGCGCTGGAGACGCCAAGCTGCGTGATGACCAGAACGATCACCAGAATGCCCACGACGTTGGTCGTCGTGTCCATCAGTGAATCGAGCGTCCCCGCAAAGGGTCTGCGCCTGGCTTTCATGGCATCACATCCGATTCAAAAGGTCCTACTTACCGCGAAACAAACCCAGATCGATCGGCCCTTCACCGGGCACCGGCAGCTTGCCGTTGCGGGCGTGGCGCAGCCGGGCGATCTGCCTGGCCTGGTTGTAGGTGGCGATGCCGCTGGGGCGCACCAGAAAAACAATCGTCGCATCCTCTTCGTCGGCGACGCGATTGAGCGCCTTCAGATAAACCTCGCTCGTTTCCATGCCCGCCCGCAGCACGACAATGGACCGGGGCGGTTCGTGGATGACGATGCCCTTGCCGCCGCACTCCACAAACACCGGCTTCAGATTCGTGCCCGAACCGCCGGGCCGGACGGTGATCTTCCCGCCCTCCTCCGCATCGGGAATCTTCGCCGCCGCCTCGCGCATCGGCGAGAGCTTCGCCAGCAGTTCCGCGAGCTGCTTCGCCATCGCTTCGTTCTTCTGCCGGAGCTCTTTGGCCTGCGCTTCCAGTTGTGCCGCGGTTTTCTCCGGCGCCTTGGTCTCCTTCAGTCGCTTCTCCAGCGCTTCGCGCTCCTGCATCACCTGCTGCGTCTGCGCCTCCAATGTTTTGCTTTTTTCCAGCGTGATGCGAATCTGCGACAGGCGCGGCGTGAGCCGCTCCGCCTCCTTCCTGAGCTTCACGAACTCCTCGGCGCGGTCGATCTCCGTCTGGTTCGCGGCCTTCTCGCCGATCTGCCCCAGCGCCAGCGCGGTGATCATCAGCGTGAGCACGCCGATGACGCAGGCCAGAATGCTCAGGAAGGGGAAGAGCGAAACCGCCAGATGTTCGCGGGATTTTTTAGCCATCGCGGCCGCCTCCGTTGCGCTGACCGAAGGGCCACCACGACCTTCGCGGGGCCTGCGTGATGACGACCTGCCTTTCGCCCAGGTTGTGCAGCACGATGCTCAGCGATGCGATGCCTCGCTCCAGCGAATCGAAATACTTCTCCAGCCTGCTGGCGGATTCCATCATCGACTTGGCGACATCGTGCTGCGTCTGCTCGGCGCGCTGCGCGATGCCGATGATCGATTTGTCCAGTTCATCGACCTGTCGCTTCTGCAACTCGGCGAACCGCGTGTGCAGCGATTGAAGCTGATGCACCATCTGCCCCATGTCGCCGGCCATCACCGACTGCACCGCGGCGCGGATGGCGCCATCGGATTCCCAAACCGGTTTTGCAGGCGTGCCAGGCTCAGGCAACGCGGCCTGCGCCTCGTGTTCCTCCAGCCTTTTCAGCAGGTTTTCGTTGCAGTATTCATCGACCCAGTTGAGCAGGTCTTCCTCCGCCTTCTGGAGCGAGCTCATGGGGAACATCACCATCAGGCTCATGACCAGGGCGACGAGCGTGGTATCGAAGGCGACGGCCAGGCCGCCGGTGATGTCGTTGAGTGAATGCTTGAGGACCTCGATGTCCTTGGCGGCTTCGAGCGAGCCGGAGAATCCGCCGACGGCATCGCTGATGCCCTGCACCGTGCCGATGAAGCCGAGGATGGGAATGGCCCAGACGCAGACCTTCACGAAGGAATAGCTCGAATCGACGGCAGTCGCATCGATCTCCGACTGGCTCGAAAGCAGCCCGGCCACTTCGCCGTGGCTCTTGCGGATGCGAAAGTGTTCGAGGCCGCGCAGCACGCGATTGATCAGAAAACTTCGACCGGCATCGGCGGGCAGCGCGCGGACATGACGGGCAAAGTCATCGACGGACTGCACGTTGATCTGCGCCGCAATCTCGGTGGGCAGCAGATCGAACATCATGGAATCGCGCTGGGCCGAGAGCTTGCGCATCTTGATGAAAAGGATGGCCGCGGACCACCAGAGGAGGAAGGTGAGGGCGTACTGCACCCAGCCGCGCTCGTAGAAAAGAATGCCCAGATAGGTTTTCCGAAGGGGCAGCAGCGCGAGGTAGAAAAGGATGGAAAGGCCAAGCCCGATCAGGCCGCTGGCGAGCAGGCTGACATTGGTGCCTTGCGAGGCATCACCGGCGGCGCGGGCGCGCGACGATGGCCGGGCCGCGGATGGCGGAACGTAAGCGGATTCGCGCCTTCGGATCTTTGCGGCGACGGGGATCGAACGCGATTCGTTGCCGCCGCCCGTTGCCCCTGCCGCCTCCAGCGCAGCCAGTGGTGATGCTTCTTCCTCGCCCATCTCAGGCGGAGCAGGGATCGGAACCTGGGCATGGCAGTAGGGACACTTGGCCTTGCGGCCGGCCTGATCCTCGCGGACCTTGAGGCTCTTGCCGCACTGGGGACAGTCGAACTTGAAATACATGCTCGCCTCAATTCATCGCACAGAAAGGAACCGCCACGAATGGGATCAGCACTCGCAGGAAAGACGCTTCACTATAACGATTGTCCGCGGATTCTTGCAGAATATGCGGGGGAAATACAGGGTAAAACATATGGGTGAAGCCCCCGGAAGCCCCGCCCGGAAGGGCGCGGGCCAGGGGCCATCCGGGTGGCTGGGGCTGAGTCCGCGAAGCCCCGGCCCAGGCGCACGAAGCAAGGTGAAGCAACTGAAGGCTGAAGGCTGAATGCTGAAGGTCCCCTGCGCCGGGGCTTCGCGGACTCAGCCCCAGCCACCCCAAAGGTTTCACCCCACCCCAAAGTTTTCAGGCTCCGGGCGGAGCGCCGATGTCGGCGACGATGATCCTGCCGGTGTACCGGTCCGCTCCTGCGCGGGTGAAGCCGACCTTCTCCGCGACGAAGGTGACGGTGACATCGGCTTCGACCGCGACGCCCATCGCCTTGCCGGTGTCGCAGTCGAGGCCCGAAGGCACATCGATGGCAACCGTGGTGGAGCCTTCTTCGCGCAGGGCGTTGATCAGCGCGATGGCCTGCATCATGGGCGGTCGCAGCTCGCCGGTGAATCCCGTTCCCAGCAGGGCATCGACGATGATGTCCGCCTCCGCCAGCTCGGCGGCACGATCGTCAATGGAAGCATCATCAAGGATCAGCTCCGGCCCCAGGTCCATGGCGCGAACGATCTTCGCCATGACCGCCGCATCGCCGGTGAGTTTTTCGGGATGCACGACGGCGAAGACGGCAACCTCGACGCCCGCGTTGTAAAGATGCCGGGCCATCACGTAGCCGTCGCCGCCGTTGTTGCCGCCGCCGCAGAGGATGGCGACGCGAGGCTCATCGCTTTTGAAGTAATGCTCCTCGCCGATTTCATCGAGCAGATCAAGCACGATATCGACGGCATTGCGGCCGGCGTTTTCCATGAGCACGATGGAGGGGATGCCGTATTGCTCCGATGCGAGGCGGTCGATCTCGCGGGCCTGCTGACGGGTGATGGGGGGCATGAATGCTTTCCATATGGCGTGGGGTTGCTGTGTTATTGTGAGACGCGCAGCGAGGACGCTGCGGCTAGGGTAAAAGCATATGGGAGGGCGAGGCTCCCGCCGAGCCGATTCGGTTGCGACG
>CAZYPK010000235.1:0-5663 GCA_964649195.1 uncultured Phycisphaeraceae bacterium | reverse complement strand
CTCCATCCCAAGAGCCGCGACTCAACGAGTCGCGGAGATGAACAGCCTGAAGGGGTGGCCCGTCGCACCTTTTTCTTTCAGCCTCGATCAGTGTCCGGTCGTTTTCGCATCCCGTGATCCGCTGCGCGATGGTCACGCCATTCTTGCCGTTCACGTCCGCGACGTGTTACGTCGCGGCTCGCTCTTATCCCGAACTCGGGCTCCTACCTGCCCGGCGGCTGCTTCTGCAACTGCTCGATCAGCTTCTTGAGTTTCTCCGCCTCGGCGGCGCGGCCGGTGCTCTCCAGCAGTGATGCGTAATTCAGCACCGCCACCGCGTAAAAAGGATGGTTGGCGCCCACCGCTTTCTGAAGCACCGCGATCGATCGCTTGCAGTAAGGCTCGGCCTCCTTGAACTTCCGCTGCTGCATGTAGAGCCTGCCGATGCTGAAACAGGTCTTGCCGACCTCCGCGTCATCAGGCCCCAGCGTTTTTTCCTGGATCGCCAGCGCCCGCAGAAAGAGCGGCAGGGCAGGGTCGTACTTCTCCATCGCGGCATGGGTGTTGGCCACCTTCGTCAGGGCGGCGGCGACCATCGCGTGATCCTTGCCCAGGTTGTTCTCCAGCATCTGCGCCGCCACCTGATACAACGGCAGCGACCTGTCGAACTGCCGGCGGGCGTCGTGCACGGCGCACAGGCGGTTGATCGCATCCACCACCGCCGGTTTGTCCGGCTGCGTTTTCTGCGCGATCGCCAGGGCGCGCTCGTAGTATTTCTGCGCCTCCTCCAGCTTGCCGGCCCGTACAAACGTGTTCGCCAGATCGGTGCAGTTCCGCCCGACGGCCTCGCTTTCCGCGCCGGCCTTCTTCTCGCGGATGACCAGGGCCTTCTCCAGAAAATCCGCGGCCTTGGCGTGATCGCCTTTGATGCCTTCGATGGCGGCAAGATTGTTCAGCGCCGTCGCGGTGCGGTCATCCTCCTTGCCGAAGGTCGCCTCGACGATGGCGTACACCCGTTCGTAGATGGCCTGGGCGTCGTCGATCTTGTTCTGCGACCGGCACACCATCGCCAGGTTCTGAAGCGTGCCGATGAGATCGGGATGCCCCTTGTCGTAGGCCGCCTCGATCACCGCCACCGCCCGGCGATAGAGCGGCTCCGCCTTGGCGTAATCCTTCCTGATGCTGTAAACCGTGGCCAGGTGATCCAACGCCGCCGCCAGCCGCGTGTCCTTGCCGCCGAAGGTTTCGCCGGCCTTCACCGACAGGAGGAACTGCTTTTGCGCCTCGTCATAGTCCCGCGCCGCAAACGCCTTCTTGCCCGCGTTCATGGAACGATCCCACGCCTCGCCGGGCGTCGCCTGCGCGGCCGAACACCACAGGATAAGCATCGCGATGATGGGCGCTGCGCGGCTGAAACCGATGTGAAGCCATTTTGACCCCGATTCAATAAATGTCGCACCTGGATGTCTCATCGCGGCTCCGAAGTTCTACGAATGTCGTCCCGTCGTGAACGGTACGGTTGAACATCCAACACTTTCAGTATCTCCGCCATGCGGTGTCCTTCTATCGACTCCTTGCGCGTGTTTTGGCTGCACGGGAAAATCAGAAACCCGCGAGCTTCCCGGTGTTCGGTGAAGACCGTGATTCGCGTCTGCTGTTCGGCTTCGCTTTCAATGGTGATCCGAGTGTCTGTCGTCCAGGATTTGTCGAAATCTTCCGTAAAGGTCAGTGTGGCGACGGACTTGGCCGTCGGCTCCCACACCGGATGACGCGCTCGACGTTTTTTGTCGTCGAAGTGATGACGAATCGCGGTTGAGACCTGATCCATCGGCTGATCGATCAGAATCGTCGTCCCCGTGCGGCATCCCGACAGCACGGCTGCGAACACGAAGGCCAGGATGAATCTCGTCATGATGCCGCTCCCTGGTGATGATGCGCTTGAGCAGTTCCGTATCGTTCATGGCGGTTCCTCTGCGCGGGATTATAGCCCGAACAACTGCTCTGCTTCCCCGACTCGAAACTCAGAACTCAGAACTCAGAACTCAGAACTCAGAACTTACTTCGCGCTTGTCACCAGAAACAGCACCGCCATCCGCACCGCCAGGCCGTTGGTCACTTGCTCAAGATACGTGCTTCGCGGGCCGTCGGCGACGGAGGATTCGATTTCGATGCCGCGGTTCATCGGCCCCGGGTGCATGACGATCGCCGATGATTTGGCGGTGTTGAGCCGCCGGCTGTTCATGCCGAAGAACGTCGCATACTCGCGCAGGCTGGGAAACGCCTGGCCGCCCAACCGCTCAAACTGCACGCGCAGCATGTTGAACGCATCGACGCGCGGCAGCACATCGTCCAGCCGGTTGGAAATCTCACAACCCAGATCAGCGAAGGATCGCGGCAGCAGCGTCGGCGGACCCACCAGAATCACATGCGCCCCCAGCTTGAGCAGGCCGTGTACGTTCGACCGGGCCACCCGGCTGTGGGCGATGTCGCCGACGATGGCGACGGTCAGCCCGGTGAAGTCGAAATCATCCCGGCCAAACCGCTTGGCCAGCGTGAACATGTCGAGCAGCCCCTGCGTCGGATGCTCATGCTGTCCATCACCGGCATTGACCACGGAAAACTTCACCCTTCGTGCAAGCTGTTCCGCGGCGCCGCTCAGATGATGTCGCAGCACGCAGACATCCACACCCATCGCTTCGATCGTTCGCGCCGTGTCAGCAAGCGTTTCACCTTTGGAAACGCTCGAGCCCTTGCTGGTGAAGTTGAGCACATCGGCCGACATGCGGCCGGCGGCCAGCTCGAAGCTCATGCGCGTGCGCGTCGAGTCCTCGAAGAAAAGATTGGCCACCACGCGGCCGCGCAGGGCGGGGACTTTCTTGACGCTGCGCGTGCTGACATCCTCGAAGCCCCGTGCCGTCTGCAAAACAAATCGAAGGTCGTCGGCTGAGAGTTCCTCAAGGCCGAGCAGATGTTTGTGAGGCCAGCGGTAGTCGCCGTGGACCTGCGTCATGGGCCGCCGGCTCCTTTCGCGGGGGTCGGTTTGGCCGGGTGAATCAGAATGGCGTCTTCGCTGTCGGTGGGTTTGAGCTTCACCGTGACCCGTTCATCGGGTGCGACCGCATCAGCGAGTTCGCCGCCGCCGCGGCCGATGGTGTGGCCGTCGGTGCTGCGATGGGCGGCGCTGCCGGAGAGATCGAGGGCGACATGATCCGGCGCGATGGGCAGTTCGCGCTGACCGCGATCGACCAGCACGATGAGCCAGACGCGCTTGGGCCTGCCCAGATCCATCAGCAGTTGCAGCGCGGCCCGCACGCTGCGGCCGGTCATCAGCACATCATCAACAAGCACCACATTCAGGCCATCGAGCGAGAAGGGGATTTCGGTGGGCCTGACGATCGGCTGCGAGGCGATCTCGGAAAGGTCATCGCGGTAGAGCGTGATGTCCAGCGTGCCCACGAGATCGGGCTTGACGGCGGCGGCCAGACGCTTGGCCAGCACATCGCCGCGACTGCGAATGCCGATGACGGCCCATTTCGCATCGTCGCCGCGCGACCTGGCGCCGGCCATGTCGCGGGTCACCGCATGGCTGATGTCTTCGACCAGTTCGCTCACACGCTTGTCATCGGCCAGCACACGCATCGGCGGCATGGTAGCGAATCGTTCATCGAGCCGCGACTCAACGAGTCGCGGACGTGAGAGGCAGATGCAGGAGCGTCAATCGTGCGATGGATGTCGTGTGACAACGTTCGTGCGGTGCGAAGCGCTTGAGTTCCACAGTCCACCCATGACATTCTCCCGGGTTGCGCATGTCCACGACGAATGAATTCGCGGACTCAGCCCCAGCCACCCGACATCAACCAGGAATTGCTACGCCGCAAGCGGCTTGGACGACGGTTGCCTTGTCGTCCGTGTCAGGCGATCATGGAAGCATGGCTGACGATCCCCTCGATCCTGAGCGCGACTGCTTCAAGCCGCCCGCCCTGCCCGTGGAGGTTCACTGCCTGCACTGCCATCAGGAATACGACAGCTATCTCATCGAATGGCGCATCGAGGAGGCCCGCGATGGCGGGAAGCATGGCTTCTGGTGCTGCCCCACCCCCGGCTGCGACGGGCGGGGCTTCGGGTTCGACATCTTTCCCACCGATCCCGACTACCGCGATGCCGATGGCGACAAGATGTGGACCCATGATGATGATGACGATGACGACGACGACGACTGGGAGCCGGATGAAGAGGATGAACTGTTCGACGAGCAGGACGAACCGCTCCATCCTTCGGTCAACATCGACTTCGACCATGTGCCCGGCTTCGATCCGCAGCAGGAGTTGACCGACATTCTCAAGGATGTCGATGACTCCCTGCCCGCCACGCCGGAGGAGGAACGCGAAGAGCTTGAGGACTGGCGCAACGGCGAGGATCGGCGTCCGTTCTGATCGACCGATGAATCATTCACCCCCGGACCGTCAACACCCCTGCATCACTGGAGAGATGGCATGTCAGACGCCGCCTTGTATTACCGTCATTCGGGCCGGTTCACTCCCGCCGCCGTGCTGTTCACGCTGCTGATCGGCCTGGCGGTCGCGGCCCTGGGCGGGGCGCTGTACGGGGTCATCGTTTACTACATGCCCATCGTTTACATCAACGTGCTGCTCACGATTGGCCTGGGTGTCGGGCTGGGCATGTTCGTGGGCAAGCTGGCCATGGCCCGGCATGTTCGCAATGTTCCCGTCGTCCTGTTCCTTGGGGTGCTGTGCGGGATCGTCGCCGAGTATGCCGCGTTTGTGGGCTGGGTGTATGTCGTCACTTCCCGGCAGGTGCTGGCGCTCAATCCGGCGGAGCTGTTCCTCATCCTTGAAGCGATTGCCGAGACCGGCGTCTGGAGCCTGAAAAAAACGACGGTCAACGGCGGGTTCCTCATCTCCATCTGGGGCATTGAAGCGTTGGTCATCATCGGCGGCGCCGTCCGTCTGGCCTACTCGGAGATCGCACGCACGCCCTATTGCGAAACCTGCGCCCGCTGGCTCAAGGAGACGACGGTCATCGGCCCGTATCGGCCCGTTCACGATGCCGCCGGGCTCAAGGCGAGTCTGGAGCAGGGTGACTTTGCCGTGCTGGGCAACATCGCTCCGCTGAAACAGGATGATCCCATCGATCGCTTCGCCGAGTACGAACTGATCGACTGTCCCACCTGCGATGAGATGGCGGTCGTCACGATCCGCAACGTGACGCTCACGGCGGACAAGGAAGGAAAAATCACCCGCAAGGATGCCAACATCATCGATCGCCTGCTGATCGACAAGGCTTCGTGCGACCTGATCAAGGAACTGGCGCCCAGGCCGGAGGAGACGGCGGACGAGGCGGGCGAAAGCGAAACCGATGCGAACATCGCGGCACTGGAAGCGGCTGACGACGAACGGACCGGGCCTTCGGCTTGAGGATGGATGATCCTTTTTACCTGAGTTCAGGATAAGCCCCGCCCGGAAGGGCGCGGGCCAAGGAGCGACCGATGAACAGCCCGTTCACGAACAAAAGCTCGTCGGGTGGCCGGGGCTTTGCGCAAGCCCCGGCCCGGATGCACGAAGCAAGGTGGCGCAACTGAAAACTGAAGGCTGAAAACTGAAGGCTGAATGCTGAATGCTGAATGCTGAATGCTGAATGCTGAATGCTGAAGGCTGAAGGCTGAA
>CAZYPK010000234.1:2362-5859 GCA_964649195.1 uncultured Phycisphaeraceae bacterium | reverse complement strand
AGCGGGGCCGTCGCAAACGAATCGGCTCGGCGGGAGCCTCGCCCTCCCATATGCGCCGGCCCTGGCGGAACGGGAGCCCTCGGTGGAATCGAAAGGCGGTCGTTGTTAACATCATTCAGGCGTCCTGCGCACGCCTTCATCCCTCCTGCGTCGCCACGGGTTTCATCCCGTTGGCGAATCCGCCTCACCCACTCTGGGAGAGTTGTTCATGCTGCCAATCCTCAGCCGTCGCTTCGCCGCCGCTTTCATGCTGATCGTCGCCCTGCTGCTGGCTGCGGCGCCTGTCCCCGGCGCCCCCGGTGCCCCCGGTGCCGATGATCCCGCGACGCCCAAGGCAACCCCTTCGCTGCCCAAGGCGGAACAACCGAAGGAAGTCGAGCTGGAAACCGAAGTCGATCTGGTCAAGCTGCTGCGCAGCTCGATGGTCTTCCCGGTTGCCGACCAGCTCACCGATTCCATCTGGCAGATCACCCCCAACGAAGGCCGCACCATCGTGCGCATCCCGCTGACGGTCTCCAGGCCCGACAGCGAAGTGATCGTTTCCGGCGCTGCCGTGAAGGTGCGCGGCGGTCGCTTCATCTGCTGGCAACTGATCGACCCGTCCGAGGAAATCACCGGCAAGGCCACGCCGCTGGCCGCCGGGCAACCGATCCGCGCCACCGGCGATGGCGTGCTGCCCGCTGGCGTGCCGCGCATCGCCCGCTCCGTCCGGCTCGATCCCGGCGGCAAAATCCACTGGAAAATGGAGCGCGTCATCCCCGGCGCCAAGGTCGTGGAGACCACGCCCGGCGCCTACAACATGAGGCTCAATCCGAGCCTCACCGAGTCGGTCAACCCCGGCAACCCGCCGCGCATCCTCAAGAACGCCGGCGAATCCATCCCCGACTTCAACAAGCGCAAGCAGACCGCCGAAGCCGAGTACCGCGTCAAGGCAGCGCAGTACCGCGAGCTGCGCCAGGTGCTGACCAAGCTGCCCGACGAGTTTTCCGGGCCGCTGCCCACGACGCTCTGGGCCGTCTATGAGGCGCGCAGCAACGCCAAGACCATCGAGCTGGATGGCCCCGCGCCGCTGCCTTGGGATTTTCCCTTCGACCTGCTTCAGAGCCTGCAACATGTGATGGCTGCGACGGCCACCAGCCAGCCCCCCGCCACGGCGGGCATCACCATCAGTTCCAATCCCGTCGAGCAGGAACTGCTCAAGGTGCTCGCCGGTGAAAAGGTCCATCCCTACACCATCCGCCTCATCGCCCACGCCATCACCCTCTCGCCGTTCCTGAGCACGATGGAGGAAGGCGATGCCAAGTTCCAGGTTGCCGCGAAAATCCTCGAAGCCAAGGACAGCACCGCCACCGGCGAGCTGATGAAGTATCTCGCGGTCCGTCCCGGCAAGGCTTCCGCCAGCCTCATGCAGAAGGCGTTGCAGGCCGGCCTGCTCGACGCCAAGGCGCAGCTCGGCTCGGTGCTGGGCATGATCACCACGCTGGGCGCCGACAGCAGCGCCAGCCCCGACTCGGCCATCCAGATCATCAACCGCTACCTCGCCGACGCGAACGGTCCCGCCGTCGAACAAATCCTTACGCCGCTGTTCAAGCTCGCCAGGGAAAAACCCGCCCTGGCCGACCCGGTCGCCAAGGGGCTGCGCATCGACGCCACCGGAGCGCGAAGGGATGAAATCATCATCGCCCTGCTCACGGCGGCGGTCGCCGATCCGGTGGCGATGAACGCGGTCGATGGGCGGCTGCTCGGCTCGGAAGACCCCGCCCTGGTCGAACGCACCCTTTACCTCATCAGCCGCGCCGCCAGACCGCAGGTCGATCTCACCTTCACCACGCCCGATGGCAAAGCGATCGAACTGGCGCCCGCCGCCGGCGTCACGCCCAAAGTGGTCGTGCTCGCCTTCTGGTCAACCGCCATGCCGCAGCCGACCGAAACGCTGGCGCGTCTCTCCCAACTGGCCGACGCCTACGGCCCGCAGGGGGTGCGGATCATCGGCATCAACCTCGACAACGACAAGGCACGATTCGAGAACTTCGTGAAGGAATCCAAAAACACCCTGCCGATGGCGTGGGATGAAAAAGGATTCAATGGCGAACTGTCGCGCCGGTTTGCCGTGATGCAGGCGCCCCAGCTCATCGCCGCCAATGCCCAGGGGCAGATCCTCTGGCGCGGACGGATCGCCCAACTCGATGGCGCCCTGAGCGAAGCGCTCAAACCCGTCAGGCCCGCCGCGACTGTGACCGACAAGGACCCGCGTCCGCTGCTGCTCGATGATGTCGGCATCCTCAACAACGACCACGCGATCTTCCGCCTGCTGGGCAGCGCGAAATTCCGCAACATGGCCTGGGGCGCCCTGCGCCAGATGAAGATGGCGCCGCCCGGAATCCCCGGAACCCCCGCCGCCCCCTCGGCCGACCGCGACAAGTGGACCGCCAACCTGGTCGATCTGGCCATCACGCAGTCCCCCACGCCGGTCGCCGCCGTCGCCTTCCTCGCCAAGCATGATGAGCCCGGCGTCGCGCAATCGCTGATGCAACTGGTCATGCGCGCCGATGCCGACGCCTCGCGCGACGCCTCCCGCGCCCTGCTCGGCTCCGGCTGGCCGCTCGATCAACTGCTCACCGGCCAAACCGACCGCCACGCCTTCGGCCTGCGCTTCTACGAAAACATTCAGAACGAAGCGCCCTACTCCGTCCACCTCCTCCGCGACAAGGCCGATGCCGCCAGCGCCACCGGCTGGTTCGCCCGCCAGATATCCGCCGGCTCGCTGCCTCATCCGGTCGAATGGTTGCAGCCTTACAGCGGTGAAGACCGACTTCTCCTTCTGGTCAACGCCTCCGATGAACAACTGGCCCTGGGCGCCATCGGCACCCTCGTCGCCGGGGCCGGCGGAGCCGGTCACGACACCGATGAAATCGCCGCCAAGCTGCGCGGCAACAAAAACGCCACCATCCCGGAAATCACCCGCCTCTGGAACATCCTCCGCAAGGAACTGTTCGCCGCCAAACTCAAAAAAGCCTCCACGCAATACACCCTTTCCATCCGCACCGGCGTCGCCGACCGCGCCCAGGAAGTGAAATGGGAACCGCCTCGCACCGCAGGCAAGGTTGCCATGAAAATCGAAGGCGCTTCGGTCAAGATGAACGAGGCGACCGCCGCCATCCCCGCGGATGAAACGCTTTCCATCGTCATGCCCGCCGCCGACCTGCCCCTGCTGGACAAAACCCCCGCCGCCGGCCTGAACGCGATGAAAGTCGCCGGCGATCGCCCCATCGCCTTCACCCCCCGAGGCAACGACGGCTGGGTCGCCCACTTCCCCCTGCCCGATGGCCGACGCGCCGAACTGATCCTCATCGCCGCCCCGTAACCCTTCGCTCGCTGCGCGTTTTTCCTCAGCCGCAGCGTCCTCGCTGCGCGTTTTTCCTCAGCCGCAGCGTCCTCGCTGCGCGTCCCCCCTTCTCAGCCGCAGCGTCCTCGCTGCGCGTCCGCCTTCTCAGCCG
>CAZYPK010000234.1:0-2262 GCA_964649195.1 uncultured Phycisphaeraceae bacterium | reverse complement strand
CAGCGTCCTCGCTGCGCGTCCCCCTTCTCAGCCGCAGCGTCCTCGCTGCGCGTCCCCCTTCTCAGCCGCAGCGTCCTCGCTGCGCGTCCGCCCTTCCGCACTTCGCTACACTGTCCCCATGTTCTTCGCCACGCAAACGCAACCTTTCGTTGACCTGATGAACCGCGGCGGCTGGGTCATGTGGCCGCTGCTCTTCCTTTCCATCCTCGGACTGACCTTCTCCTTCGAACGCGCCTGGTTCTGGATTCGCACGAACAGCGGGGCCAGCCTCGCCCGTGCCAGACACCTGGGTGAGCTGCTGCGCCACGGTGATGCGAAAGCCGCGAAAATGCTCAGCGAGAAGGACGCCTCCATCTATGGCAGGGTGGTCCGATCGCTGCTGAAGGAGAAGCTGACCGAGGCCGCCGCCGTCGCCGCCGTCGATGAGCAGCGGCCGCGCATGGAACGGTTCATGGGCACGCTTTCGACGATCATCACCGCCGCCCCGATGCTGGGCATCCTGGGCACGGTGACGGGCCTCATCCGGGCGTTCAACATCCTCGCCATCGAAGGCGTCACCGACCCCCGCGCCATCAGCCCCGCGATCGCCGAGGCGCTGATCACCACCGCCGCGGGCCTGGCCGTGGCGATCGCCGTGTTGTTCCCGTACAACGCCTTCCGCGCCCAGCTCGACCGCTCCCTGGGGCGCATCGAAACGCTCATCGCCGCGGCCGCGGCGCAGATGCAGACGCAGACGCGCAGCGAGGACGCTGCGGCTAAAAAAGAAAACGCACCCTCATAACCGCAGCGTCCTCGCTGCGCATTTCTTCACAGCCGCAGCGTTCTCGCTGCGCGCCCCTTCACAGCCGCAGCGTCCTCGCTGCGCGTCTGCGTCCGCACCTCCCGCTTGCATTCATCTTCTCATTGGTTTACGTTTTTCGCGTGGCGTGTTACCTGATCACATTCCACTCTTATTGCTCGTGGATGCCCGATCATCCGCGCGGGTATGTCAAGCGTAAAAAAGGCATTCTGCCCTGCGATCCCCGCATGGCCGGAAACTATCGCAGACGGGCGAAGTACGAGAGGGTGCGGTTCACAACTGAAGATTGCGAATATCTGCTTAAAATCGCCGCCGAGGAATGTGAACGGCCATCGCGGAACTGGTCGCTGCACATGGGGGTTGCGGTGTTCAACCATGCGCATCTTTTGGTCGGTTGGGAGGGGTTTGTTCCCATCAAGCGCGTCAAGCCGGCGCTTCATCGCGCACTCAACGTCGCCTTGCGCGATCGGCACGGGGCCTCAATGGGGCGTCCTTTTCTCGCGCGCGGCGGCTCGGCCAAACGGGTGGTGGATGGTGATCACTTCGATCATCTGATCAACACGTATCTGCCTTCGCATCGAAAGTATGGCGGGGTGATCCGGAGACCATCCGATGACGGACGCGCAGCGAGGACGCTGCGGCTGTGAGGGGAACGCGCAGCGAGGACGCTGCGGCTGAAAATGAAACAGCTTGCTCGTTTATAGCCGCAGCGTCCTCGCTGCGCGTCTGCGCGTTCTCGCTGCACGTAAAAAAAACAACCTCGCGCCCTTTAGGGGCGCGAGGTTGATAAAGCCGGCAATGACCTACTTTCGCGCGGTTGCACTATCATCGGCACGACGGGCTTAACTGCTGAGTTCGGGATGGGATCAGGTGTGACCCCGTCGCTATGGTCACCGGCAAAGGGCCTCTGTCGTTTTCACGGCAGAGGTCCACAAATTTCAAGTGGATGGTTGGGTTTAATCGAATGTATGCCGAACCTGGAGGCATGACACGGTGAACGAAATCGAGATTCACGAGGTTTTGATGATCGAGATGCCTCATCGCACCGCGTAACGATCTTTGCCGTCAACCACCGCCTTGAGCTGGAAGCTGAAGGCTGAAAGCTGACGGCTTTTTCGGATCGATTCGTGGTCGATGTGATCAAGCAATCGACCGTTAGGACCGCTTATCTGAGGGTGTTTCCACTCTTACAATTGCGGCCTATCAACCTGGTGGTCTTCCAGGGGTCTCTCGGTCTTGCGACCATGCAAATCTTATCTTGAGGGGGGCTTCCCGCTTAGATGCTTTCAGCGGTTATCCCTGCCAGACGTAGCTACCCAGCGATGCACTTAGCAGTGCAACTGGCGCACCAGGGGTCTGTCCAACTTAATCCTCTCGTACTAAAGTTGACTCCTCTCAAATTTGCTCCGCCCACAGCAGATAGGGACCGACCTGGCTCACGCCGGTCTGAACCCAGCTCGCGT
>CAZYPK010000233.1:0-5973 GCA_964649195.1 uncultured Phycisphaeraceae bacterium | reverse complement strand
GATTCGTTTGCGACGGCCCCGCTTTGGGGGCCTGAGCAAACGAAACTTGCGCGGCCGGCGAACGATCAGGCATGATCGCCGGCCGCGCGAGTTTCGTTTGCTTCAGCCCGCGGACGGGCTTCGCAAACGAACGGCTCGGCGGGAGCCTCGCCCTCCCAGTGGGAACCTCGCCCTCCCGGCCGGAGCCTCGCCCTCCCGGCGGGAGGCTTCCGCTCTCCCGCCATATGTTTTTGCCCCGCACACCCCCGCACTTCTTCCTTGCCCCATCCGCTCCCACTTCTTAAGCTAACACCGCGAAAGAAATCCCCGCCGCTCGTCGAGGCTCCTTCGCTGGCCGTGCTTCCCGTGTGTCCACGGTTGCGTTCCGTTCCCCCCGGAGGTTTTGTGATGTCCAAGATTGATGTGAACCCGACGTTCGGCATGGAATCGATGCAGAAGGAAACCCGCCGGTTTCCGCCCCCCGGAGGTTTCGCCAGCCAGGCTCATATCCGATCGTTCGATGAATATGCCGAGATGTACGCCGAGTCCATCGAAAACCCCTCGCGCTTCTGGGGCGAGAAGGCCGCCGAGCTCGACTGGTTCAAGAAATGGGATCGCGTCCTCGAATGGAACCTGCCCGATGCCAAGTGGTTCATCGGCGGCAAGACCAACCTCTGCTACAACTGCGTCGATCGCCAGGTCAAAGCCGGCCTGGGCGACAAGACCGCCATCGTCTGGGAGGGCGAACCGTTCATCGATCTGCCCGACGGCACCAACGGACCGGAAATCCGCACGCTCACTTACAAGGATCTTCAGCGCGAGACGAGCAAGTTCGCCAACGTGCTCAGGAAGTTGGGCGTCCGCAAGGGCGACGTGGTGACGATCTACATGCCGATGGTGCCGGAACTGGCGATTGCGATGCTCGCCTGCGCCCGCATTGGCGCCCCGCACTCGATCATCTTCGGCGGGTTCAGCGCGACGGCCATCCGCGATCGCGTCGAGGATGCCAAGAGCAAGATCATCATCACCGCCGACGGCGGCTGGCGGCGCGGCAAGGTCGTGCCCCTCAAGGAGACCGTCGATGACGCCCTGACCATGACGCAGCTTGTGAAGAACGTCGTCGTCCTCCGCCGCATCGGCATCGATGCTCCGCTGATCAAGGGCAAGGATCACGACTGGCACGCCCTCATGGCCGATGCCGACGAGGTCTGCCCCTGCGAGGAAATGGACAGCGAGGACCTCCTCTTCCTCCTCTACACCTCCGGCACCACCGGCAAGCCCAAGGGCATCATGCACACCACCGGCGGGTACATGGTCTATACCTACCTCACCTCCAAATACACCTTCGACCTCCACGAAGAAGACCCCGACGAACTCTACTGGTGTACCGCCGACATCGGATGGATCACCGGACACAGCTACATCATCTACGGCATCCTCCCCAACCGTGTCCCCACCCTCATGTACGAAGGCGCCCCCAACGCCCCCGCCCCTGATCGTTTCTGGGACATCGTTGAGCGTCACAAGGTCACCAAGTTCTACACCGCACCCACCGCCATCCGAACCTTCATGAAATGGGGCGATCATTACCCGCAATCGAAGGACCTCTCCTCGCTTCGCGTGCTGGGGACCGTTGGCGAGCCGATCAACCCGGAAGCCTGGATGTGGTATCACAAAACCATCGGCGGCGGCCGCTGCCCGATCGTCGACACCTTCTGGCAGACCGAAACCGGCGGCCACGTCATCACTCCACTCCCCGGCGCCACCACCACCACGCCAGGCTCCTGCACCCGGCCGTTCTTCGGCATCGACGCAGCCGTCGTGCAGAAGGATGGCACCGAAGTCGCCCCCAACGAAGGCGGCCTGCTGGTCATCCGCAAGCCCTGGCCCTCCATCATGCGAGGCATCTACGGCGACCGCGAACGATTCGTCCAGACCTACTGGTCCACCGTGCCCGGCTGCTACCTCGCCGGCGACTCGGCCCGCCGCGATGAAGAGGGCAACTTCTGGATCATGGGCCGAATCGATGACGTCATCAACGTCTCAGGCCACCGCCTGGGCACCGCCGAGGTCGAGTCCGCACTCGTCTCGCATCCCTCCGTCGCCGAGGCCGCCGTCGTCGGCATGCCCCACGAAATCAAGGGCACCGGCATCGCCGCCTTCGTGACGCTCCGCGCCGGCCAGACGCCAACGCCGGAGCTTAAAACGGAAATCATCGCCCACGTCGGCAAGGAAATCGGCGCCATCGCCAAGCCCGATCAGATCCGCTTCACCGACATGCTCCCCAAAACCCGCAGCGGAAAAATCATGCGCCGACTCCTCCGCGAACTGGCGTCAGGCCACGAAGTCAAAGGCGACACGACCACGCTCGAAGACTTCGGCGTCATCGCCAGGCTGCGGGCCGATGAGGAATGAAACGATGGACTTACGGAACTCCTGATTAACCCCGCGTCCAAGCCGCTTGCGGCGTAGCAATCCCTGATTCACGATATCCATCGCAGTTATTCAGAAGCCTCTTGTCGCCTTGACGCGGCTATCATTTTGACATGACCACGATCAACGTCCATTTCGACGGCAAGGTCCTCGTGCCCGATCAGCCGGTGGATATCCCACCTGGGAGCGCGTTTATTGCACGGCTGGAACCCGTGCCGCCGCCCGTGCGGGCGCCCGAATGTCCGATCACCGATGAACAGGTGGCTGAAAATCCCCTTCTCCGTATCGCGCAATTGGCGTATGAATTTCCCGGCGACCCCAACGCGCCGACTGACGGGGCTGCGCAGGTTGATCATTACCTCTACGGAACCCCCAAGCGATAACAAATGAACATCCGCCCCCCAAAGCCCACGCACTCCCGTGCGTGGGTTTTTCTTTGCCTGCCCCATTGCATCTCACCGCCACCTCAAACATATACTCCAGCATCCCCATCCCCTCTGGAGCCTTCACGTGCGACACCCCGTCCGCTTTGCCGCGATCGCCTTCGCCCTGCTGTCGATCTTCACCCTGCCGCTTCATGCGGACCTGCGTGAATATGTGAACAGGAAGGACGCCAGTTATGCCGTGAAGTTTCTGGACAACCACGACATCGGCGCCACCAAGATCATCACCGCCCGGATGACCAGCCAGACCTGGCGTGGCATCGCCTGGACCCACTGGCTCTCCATCATCGTCCCGGCGAAGATCGAGCACAAGGACAAAGCCATCCTTCACATCACCGGCGGCGGCATCAACAGCCCATCCATTGACGGAAACTCGCAGACCGGCAAACAACTGGTCGCCCTGGCGAACCAGACCGGCGCCATCCTCGTCATCCTCCAGCAGGTGCCCAATCAGCCGCTCTTCGGCGGCAGGTACGAGGACGCCCTCATCGCCATGACCTTCTCCAAATATCTCGAAACCCAGGAAGCCGACTGGCCCCTGCTGCTGCCGATGGTCAAGAGCGCGGTCAAGGCGATGGACGCCGCGCAGGCTTTGACGAAGGAGCGTTTGGGACTGGAAATCAAGGCGTTTATCCTCAACGGCGCCTCCAAGCGAGGATGGACCACCTGGCTCGCCGCCGCCATCGACCCGCGCGTCATCGCCATCGCACCCATGGTCATCGATGTCCTCAACTTCGACCCCCAGCTCGAACACCAGCGCAAGTCCTACGGCAAGCTCAGCGAGGAAGTGAAGGACTACAGCGACCTCAAACTCGATGAAGCCATCAAAACCCCGCGAGGCAAAAATCTGGTAAAACTTGTCGATCCCTATTCCTACATCGACAAGCTCACCATCCCCAAGCTCGTGCTCCTGGGAACCAACGATCCCTACTGGACCGTCGATGCCTCCAGCTTCTACTTCCCCGACCTCAAGGGCAACAAAAACCTCTACTACGAACCCAACGCAGGCCACAACCTGGGGCCGGGCATCTACCCCACCGTGATCGCCTTCTTCGATGCCTCGATGCGCGGCCAAACCCTGCCTGCCGTCACCTGGAAGAAAACCGCGCCCGGTGAGCTGACCGTCAACTGGGACACCGCCGGCCAGAACAAACTCGCTGCCGCCACCCTCTGGCAGGCGACGGCGGCCAGCCGGGACTTCCGCAGGGCCAGGTGGACCAGCACCCCGCTCACCGGCGAAGGAACCGCGAAGGTGAAAATCGAAACCCCCGCCACCGGCTGGACCGCGTTTTATGTCTCGA
Organism: uncultured Phycisphaeraceae bacterium; assembly: GCA_964649195.1. Lineage (GTDB taxonomy): Bacteria > Planctomycetota > Phycisphaerae > Phycisphaerales > Phycisphaeraceae > JTS-RE9. Next base: position 1,817 of record CAZYPK010000233.1, on the reverse strand, counting down.
TCCGCTTCCCCCACTCCCGCGGCCTCCCTTTCGCCCTCTCCACCGAAATGTCCGTCATCCCCGAAACCTTCCCCCACCAACCATAATCTCACGCAAAGCCCACCCACTCCGTGGGTGGGTCCCCTCCATCCCGAAGTTTTCCACAACCCCGGCCATCCGTTTTTGAAACCGACTGCAAACCTGTCCAACACCCATTCCTCACCAATAAACCACGCATAACCCGCCATTTACCCACCCCCAACCCCGGCCGCAACCCCCCGCCCAAGCCCGCCACTGAACCATCGCTTCACCCCCCGCTTGACAGCCCCGGACCGATATGGTTTAATCCTCCCCGTCAAGGCAATTGGATGTGAAAAACAAGTGACCACCAACACGAAAAATGGTGAGTCACCGAGTTCCAACCAACGTGGCGAGTCGCAGGCAAGCGACTTGACAAACGAAAAGCACTGACTACCATTGCCCGCCTGATCTGAAAAGATCACGTTTGCGGAGCTTTCACTATCGAGTGAGATTCCACCGGTAAAATGGTGAAATCAGGTTGGCTTGGCAACGAAAGACGCCGGCCAGACCCCCGGTAAAACGGTTTGATCTTTGACAAGTGAACAGTTGGGAAAATAAGCCGCGAGGGTGTGAGCGTCCTCTGGAACCGGTCAGTCATGGCCCCAGAGGAACAACCCTTCATGATGTAAACCCTACTTCATGAAGATCGTTCACAATCCTTCGTGACGCCTGATTCAATTCAGTGAGTGATTGTTGAGCAAGAACAACTCCGTGATCTTATTTAATCGGACACGGAGCGATTCAAAGCCCCCGGAAGCGACGCAAGTCGCCGACAAAGGCCGTCGAATCGGGACCGATCCATCGATGTCACAGTCGATGGGTTAACAGGTCGAACCTTTAATCTTTCAAAGCCAAAGCCCACGGACTCCTGTCCGTGGGTTGCAATGAAAATCAATTGAAGAGTTTGATTCTGGCTCAGCGCGAACGCTGGCGGCATGGTTAAAACATGCAAGTCGAACGCGAAAGGGAGCAATCCCAAGTAGAGTGGCGGAAGGGCGAGTAACATATTTCTAACGTGCCCCAAGGTCAGGGATAGCTCACCGAAAGGTGTGGTAATACCTGATGACACTGCGAAGCTGTATGGCTTTGCATTCAAAGGCTTGCTGCCTTGGGAGCGGGGAATATCCTATCAGCTAGTTGGTGAGGTAACGGCTCACCAAGGCTAAGACGGGTAGCCGGTGTGAGAGCACGGCCGGCCGCATCGGGACTGAGACACTGCCCGGACTCCTACGGGAGGCTGCAGTAACGAATATTCCACAATGGGCGAAAGCCTGATGGAGCAATGCCGCGTGCAGGATGAAGCCCCTCGGGGTGTAAACTGCTGTCAGGGTTTAGGAAACAAATGACCATACCCAAAGGAAGAGGCGGCTAACTCTGTGCCAGCAGCCGCGGTAATACAGAGGCCTCGAGCGTTGCGCGGAATCACTGGGCTTAAAGGGTGCGTAGGCGGATGTACAAGTGCCTTGTGAAATCCCCGGGCTCAACCCGGGAACTGCTTGGCAGACTGTATGTCTTGAGGTCGGTAGGGGTTGCTGGAACAGTTGGTGGAGCGGTGAAATGCGTAGATATCAACTGGAACGCCAAAGGCGAAGGCAAGCAACTGGGCCGATTCTGACGCTGAGGCACGAAAGCGTGGGGAGCAAACGGGATTAGATACCCCGGTAGTCCACGCCCTAAACGATGTACACTAGATCGTGGAGGCTCTGACGCCCTCATGGTCGAAGCTAAAGTGTTAAGTGCACCGCCTGGGGAGTACG
>CAZYPK010000232.1:0-5992 GCA_964649195.1 uncultured Phycisphaeraceae bacterium | reverse complement strand
AGACGTTTGGAAAAGTTCTCAGGCTCCGGGCGGGGCTTAAGCGAAACTCAGGTTCTACTGTCCTGCTTTCCTGCTTTCCTGCTTTCCTGTTTTCCTGCTTTTCCCCCCTCCCACACCATCCGCACCACGCGCGGCATCGCCGCCAGGCGGTGCAGCGTGGTCATCTTCACCTGTATTGCAAACGGGTCGCCGCCTTTGGCGATGAGTTTTTCCAGTCGTCGCAAAGCGAACACGCCCACGGCGGCAAATGTTCGCCGGGCCGATTCATCGGCCAGCGCGCCCAGCGCCTTGCCGCCGCCGCGGAAGAGATTGCCCACGCGATCCAGCTCGAACTTCATCAGCGCCCGCCATCGCCCATCGCCTTGGGCGCTTGATGCAATTGAAAACGCGGCGATGTCCTTTTCCGAAAGGCGATGACGGACCAGATCATCCAAAGGCAGCATGATTCGACGCTGTTCAAAGTCGCCTTTCACCTCGTGCAGCAGTTGGCACCAGCGCAGTCCGGCGCCCCATGCAAGCCATTGCGATTGCACGGTGGCCGGGAAAGGGTGCGGCGATTCGCACAGGGCCCGCGCCATCATCAGCATCGGCATGCCGGTGGATTGCTGCGCGGTTTCGTTGAGCCTTTTGCTTGTCGCATAGCGAGGCAGCGTGCGCTCCGTCGCCATGCCCTTGATCCATGTTTCAAACCACTCGCGCGGCAGGCGCAGCGCCGGCTGCACATCCGAAAACGAATCAAGCTCCGGCTTGCCCGTCAACTCACCGCCCAGCAGATGATCGATCACCGCCAGGCAGACCTCCTGCCGCCTGCCGATCGATTCACCCTCGCACGAACCGCCGCCGCAACAGGAGGCGGCCTGCGCGGAAACGATCGACGGCGGCTTCGCCCCGACCTGGGGCGGCCCCATGATCTCGCCCAACTGATGCATCACCGCGGCGATGGCGTAAAGCGCGTAACGCCTGGGCCTGGCGGTGAAGTGCGAAGCGAAAAAAAGATCCGGCCAGTGTTGCCGACAATGCTCGCGGGCGGCACGGTAGCGATCACCGTTGATGGACACAGCCGCGATGGAGAGGGGAACCGTCGTGGACATCTGAAGTGATTCTAATCTCCCGCAGCTTCGGGGGTGAGAAGTTTTGGGATGGGTGGCTGGGGCTGAGGCTTTGCGAAGCCCCGGCAAGGGGAGCCGGGGGAGCCGGGGCTTCGCGGACTCAGCCCCAGCCACCCGCCGGCAGCGACGACTCAACGAGAGGCGAACGCGGGCAAGGATAAAATCCAAAATTTGAGATTTGAGATTTGAGATTTGAGATTTGAGATTTGAGATTTGAGATTTGAAATCCGAAATCCGAAATCCGAAATCCAAAATCCAAAATCCGTGCTTTTTCCCGGTTCCCGTTTCCGCCTACCATGATGGCGTGACACAGACTCCCGACGCCATCGTTTCTCCCGCCCCCGCCCCCGGACCCGCCCCCGGGGGCGCCGTCGCTGCCGCAACCGGGCGATCATCCGACCTTGCCCTGCCCACCTACACCCTCTGGCGGCGCGAGATGGTCCGCTTCTTTCGGCAGCGCAACCGCGTGATGAGCGCCCTGGTCACGCCCATCCTCATGTGGGTGATGCTTGGCTTTGGCCTCAACCGCGCCTTCATCGCCCCGTCTTCCACCGCCGCTCCTGTCGTTGACACAGGGGACAGGGGACAGGGGACAGGAGACAGGGAACAGGCTGCCCTTGCCACTGCTCCTGCTCCCGCCACCGGCTACCTCGTCTATTTCTTCCCCGGCACGGTGACGATGATCCTGCTCTTCACCGCCATCTTCTCCACCATCACCGTCATCGAAGATCGACGCGAAGGCTTCCTGCAAGGCGTGATGGTCTCGCCGGCGCCCCGGCTGGCCATCGTGCTGGGCAAGGTGCTCGGCGGAGCGACCATCGCCCTCATTCATGCCTTCGTCTTCCTGCTCATCTGGCCCTTCGTCGCGCCGAGTCTGAACCTCTGGCTCATCCTCGCGGCGGCGCCGCTGCTGGTGATGCTCGCCGTCGCCATGACCTCGCTGGGCTTCTGCATCGCCTGGCCGATGGATTCCACGGCGGCGTTCCACGCCATCATGATGGTCTTTCTCATGCCGATGTGGTTTCTGTCAGGCGCCATTTTCCCCGTGGAAACCGCACCGCTGGGCCTGAAGATCGTCATGCTCTGCAACCCGCTCACCTACGCCCACGAAGCCTTCGCCTGCGCGCTCACCGGCGGCAGGGCGGCCACCGGCGTGCCGGTACACCTGAGCGTGAGCATCCTCATCACCATCCTCTTCACCGCCGCCATCACTTTCATGGCGGTGCGAATGGTCAACAGGCAAAGGGGAGAATAAGTTCTGAGTTCTGGGTTCTGAGTTCTGAGTTGAAAGGCAAGAGGAAAAAGGCACGAAGGCACGGAGGCACGAAGGGGGGAAAGGCAGGAAGACAAATCCGAAATCCCAAATCCGAAATCCGAAATCGCCTCAACTCGGAACTCGAAACTCAGAACTCAGAACTCAGAACTTACTTTTCATGACTCATCAAGCCGCAAAACGTGTCCTCATCGCACTCGTCGTCGCGGCGGTTTTTTCGACGACGGCGCTGTTCATTGTCGGCTCCATGCGCGAAAGAAACCGGCTCCCGGCCGATCCGCTGCGCGGCGGGGCGCACGCATCGCGGCAGGTCCTGCCGCCCGATCAGCGGCGGACGCTCAAGCCTTTCGAGCTGACCGATCGCTTCGGGCAGCCCTTCGATTCGCGCAGCCTCAAGGGCAAGGTGTGGATCGCCAGCTTCTTCTTCACCCGCTGCCCGACGGTCTGCCCGCAGGTGCTGGCGCAGACGGCGGAATTGCAGAAGAAGCTGGGCACGCTGCCGCAGTGGAAGGACATCCGCCTGATGAGCATCACGGTGGACCCTGATCACGACACGCCTGCGGTGCTCGATGAGCGGGCCAGGCTTTGGGAAGCCGACGCGACGCACTGGCTCTTTCTCACCGGCGGCAAGGAGGCGATCTGGTCGCTGACCTCGGCCCGCGACGGGTTTCAACTGGCGGTGGGCGATGCCAGGCCGGGCGAGAGGATGACCATCACGCACAGCTCGCGCTTCGTGCTCATCGATCAGCAGCATCGGGTCGTGGGCTACTACGACGCCCTGGACGAACTCAAACGCGAAGACCTGCTGCGCGACCTGATGCAATTGCTCGAGTGACAGGAGCAGAAATTCATAGCCGCAGCGTCCTCGCTGCGCGTCTGCCGTGCATCTCCCGTGTCGCCTTGCACGCCTTGAGGCTGTTCGTCTCCGCGACTCGTTGAGTCGCGGCTCATGAAATAAAAAACCCGATCGAGGTCGTGACCTCGATCGGGTTCTCAATCTCCCCCTCCTTCTGCTTGTCAACATCTCCCCTCGCGGTCATGCCGGCCAGTCCGCGATTCTCCCGGCTCCATCCGCCCCGTTTCATCTCCTGCTTCTCCGCCCCGCCGGCGGCGTTGCGTTTTCACGACCAACCTTGCCGATGCGGCCAACAGACGTTGAACCATCCCTTGCACCGCGATCAGCGGAACAAACTCCCCTCCACATCAACCCATGCCCGTTCGTCACGGCAGCCGACAGATGGGTGTCCACCATCAATCCCTGGAAGAACCGATCACTCCCGATTTGAGTCAGGAGCATACCACAACGGGCACCATCGATGCAATAACGATCATGGGCTTTTTCATGCAAAATACACAAGAAAATGCCTTGAATCCCATGACGTTGGCAATCTGGGCAAGATGGGGAATCTGCCTTGGGCGATCAAGGCTGATTCAAGTGGTAGAGCATCACGTAGATCAGCACGCCGGTGATCGAGACGTAGAGCCAGATGGGCAGGGTGATTTTGGCGATGCGGCGATGTTTTTCATCCTGCCGTTTGAGGCCGCGCCGAATGGTCACGATCGCCAGCGCCGGCACGGCCATCGCCAGCAGGATGTGACTGATGAGCATCGGGTAGTAGATCGCGCCGAGGAAGCCGCCGGTGGTGAACCGGGTGTGCGATCCGCCGACGACCGACGCCCGCCAGCCGTAGTGCGTCAGGTAGCTCACCAGAAAAATGCAGGACATGACAAACGCCGCGATCATGCACCTGCGGTGGGCGTCGATCCTGCGCTGCTTGATGAACGCCATGCCCGCGCAAAGCAGCGCAAACGCACAGCCATTGAGGGCGGCATTGACGGCGGGAAGAAACGATAAATCCACGGGACAGATTCCTTGGGGGACGGGGCAGGGGACAGGGGACAGGGGACAGAATTCATAGCCGCAGCGTCCTCGCTGCGCGTCTGCGGAATTTTTCATAGCCGCAGCGTCCTCGCTGCGCGTCTGCGGAATTTTTCATAGCCGCAGCGTCCTCGCTGCGGCTACAAAGCCGAAAGAAAAACCCCGACCGGCGTTTAACGGCCGGACGGGGCGGAGGAGAAGGAGAAAGAGAACGGTGGGGAAAATTTCTGTTTTAGCGGCTTCAAGCCGATCCGAGTCAGAGGAATCCTAAGCGGTATCCGGGAACTCGTCAATCCTCAATTAGAAGATTATCACAATTCAAATAATTTCGCAAGAGAAACCCGGCCATTTGGGGTAAATATCCCGGATCACCCCTACAGCTAGTTATCGTGCGTCCGGCGGTCGAAGCTTGAAAAGCCCGGCTCCCCCGGTTCCAAACCCATCCGACCAAAACCGGCAACACCATCCTTACGCAGCCAAACCCCGCAGAGTTCTTGCAGTTTTCCGCTTTTCCAACATTTCTGACCATCGGTTGCACGCCCGCTGATTCATGAAGATTTCTTTTTCTTTTTTTCGGCAGGGCTTCGCCGACGCGATCATTTTATTGACAGCATATCCACAAAGTGTTGACAAGGAGCGGTTTAACCGGCCTTGGCGGCTCAACCCCAGTGGCCGTTCAGGAGCTGTTCGATGGCGTAGGCCACGCCATCTTCCCGATGGCTGCGGGTGACATATTTCGCCGCCGCCTTGGCCTGGGCGATGGCGTTGCCCATGGCGATTCCGCAGCCGGCCTCGCGCAGCATTTGCAGGTCGTTCACCTCGTCGCCGATGCAGGCGATCTCCCGCGGGGCGATGTCATGGGCCTGGGCCACCCACGACAAACCACGCCATTTGTCCACCCCTGCCGCGAAAACCTCCAGAATGTGCATGCTCTCGGAAGGCGCCGGCATCTGCACCGCTTCGAAGCTGTGAAAGAAAACCTTCTCGCCCACCGTCTCGCGCAGCTTCGACTTGGCGATCTCCATCCTCGCCGGCCCGGCCACGATGCCCACGCGCAGACAGTGACGCAGATCCTCCGCATCCACCTGACGCTGATAGTGAACCGTCGCGCCGCTCTTTTGAAACCACCACTGGGTGTTGGGCGTCAGGCCGCCTTGCCCGGTCACCAGGTAATCGTGCCCCACCGCGGACAGATCGCGGAAAACCAGCACCGCATCGGGCATCTCCCGCAGCACCTCCACGATGCGCAGCGCCACATGCGGCTCAATGCAGGCCAGATCAAGCGACCGGCCGCAGCGCACATCACACACCGCGGCGCCGGTGTTGAACACCCCCGGCTGCGGCAGATCCGCGCTGGTGTTCGCCGGGGTGTGCGATCCCTCCTTGAACATCACATCGCCGAAGATCGCCTGCATCGCCTCCTTCGACTCCTGCCACCCGCGCCCGGTGCAGGGCACCACCAGCACGCCGCGCTCCCGCGCCGCCGCCACCGCCAGACGATTCGCCTCACTGACGACGCCCCGCTCGTTGAGCAGCGTGCCGTCGAGATCCAGAGCGAGGAGTCGATACTTCATGGGAACAGTATAAGGAAGGGAGGGAGGCACGGAGGCACGAAGGCACGGAGGGGAAAGGCATCAAGGCAGGAAGGCGATTACTTATTACTTAATGCTTATTACTACTACAACGCTATAAATGCTCAAGAATTCTTATGCGGCCAGCCGAAGTGAGGTA
>CAZYPK010000231.1:0-5996 GCA_964649195.1 uncultured Phycisphaeraceae bacterium | reverse complement strand
GAGTTTCGTTTGCTCAGGCCCCCAAAGCGGGGCCGTCGCAACCGAACGGCTCGGCCGGAGCCTCGCCCTCCCATACGCTTTTACCTTGCCCTGTCCCCTGTCTCCCCCTCCGCTATACTGCCAACATGGACGGGCGCGGCGCTGTGATGAATGTGCTGACCGGCGTGATCCTCGGCGGAGCGGTTCCCATTCTCGGAACCATCGCCCTTGAGCAGGCTTATCCTGACTTCGCCTGGTTCGACCATTTTCTCACCATCATGCTGCTGTGCATCCTCTGCGCAGCCATCGGCGTTCTGGTCAACCTTCCCTGGAACCAGATTCACGAATCACCCGTCCCGCCCCGTGCCGCCCCTTTCGAGCAGCCTGATGCGGAGCATCTGTTCGATGCCGGCTTCGATGACCAGGCCGCCGCCGGGCATCCGCAGGATGAACCTTCATCTCATCGCCGCCGCCGGCACGATGCCGCGACCTCCTTCGCCATGAGCCGCCGCGAAGCCTTGCGCACCCTGGAACTGGACCTCCACGCCGACGAAACGCAGGTGCGCGACGCCTTCCGCAGACTCGCCAAGGCACATCACCCCGATCATGCCACAGCCAATGGCGTCGAAGCCGTCGCGCAAGCCACGCAGAAGTTTCAGAAGGTGCGCGCCGCCTACGAAGTGCTGCTGGCGGACAGCCCGGCGGGTGGCTGAGGTTGAGTCCGCGAAGCCCCGACCCGGATGCACGAAGCAAAGTGGCGCAACTGAAGGCTGAAGGCTGAAGGCTGAAGGCTGAAGGCTGAAGGTTCCCTGGGCCGGGGCTTGCGCAGAGCTTCAGCCCCAGCCACCCAAAACTTCTTCAGCCCCAGCCACCCGAATATCTTGCCGCAAAAGATGGGCACGTCCCATGTTTTGCGACCCGGATGAAAAAACGTCACGCACAACATTCAACTCGAATGCTGTGCGTGACGGCGGAATCTGTCAAATGGAGAACCGTTGAGCGGCGAAGCCGATCACGCGGCCTTGGCGGCGGCGGGCAGCGCGGCCTTGGCGATCTCGACGATCGCGTCGAACGTGGCCGGATCGTGGATGGCGATTTCGCTGAGCATCTTGCGGTTGAGCGGCACCAGCGCGAGCTTCAGACCCTGAATCAACCGGCTGTAGCTCAAACCACGGGACCGGCTGGCGGCGTTGATGCGGATGATCCACAGGGCGCGGTAGTCGCGCTTGACCAGCCGACGGTGGCGAGTGGCGTACACGCCGGCACGGATGACGGCATGCTTGACCTTGCGCCAGCAGCGGCCGCGCGAACCGCGGAAACCCTTGGCCAGCTTGAAAACACGATTCTTCGATTTGCGGGTGGCGTGACCCTTTTGTGCGCGAGGCATGATGAAACTCCAACTTGTCGCAAGAACGGGGCTGTGAAAATCACAGACTTAGGGACCCGGCTCGCTGGTTTATGTCAGTGGCAGGAGCAGGAGCAGTGGCAGTGGCAGATGAAGGCAACGGCAACGGTGAATAGCTGCCACTGCCGCTGCCTCTGCTCCTGTTCCTGCTCATTTTGTTTCGCAGCCGCAATCTTCCGCACAGGGGCGGGCGCGGTCGCCGGGGATGAGCCGCTGGCCGAGCATGCGCTCAAGCCGGAGCACATCGCCGGACTTGGCATAGGAGGCCTTGCGAAGCTTGCGGGACACCGCGCCGGTGTTGCCGCTGTTGAGGTGGCTGGCGCCGGCGTGGTGAAACTTCACCTTGCCGCGACCGGTGACCTTGACGCGCTTCTTAAGACTCTTGTTCGGCTTGAATTTGTACTTGGTGGCCATGGCAGAATCATCCTTGAGGGAATGTCGAGCCGGGCATTGTAACCATTTCACCGCCGTCGGCAACCAGGGCCCGAACCCGGGGATCGCGAAGCCGCAAGCGGCTTGGACGTGAGGTTATTCGGGAAGCCCTCGATATTTTTCACCAACACTTTTCCAACACTTTTCCCCTTGCTTCAACCTGCCGTTGTCGGTTACCCTCACAACGCAATACCTTTTCCTGGTTGCAATGCCGTTCGGCAAGATTCCCGGTGCTCCGGTTCGCGAGAACATCATGTCCCGACGCGCCTTTACGCTTGTGGAAATGCTTCTCGTCGTGGCGATGATTGCGCTGCTGATCTCCATCCTGCTCCCGGCCGTCGGCCATGCGCGGGGCATCGCCCAGGAGACGCGCTGCAAGACGCAACTGCGGCAGATCGGTGACGCTTTCCAACGCTTCGCCCTGGACAACAACCACTGGCTCCCCGCCGCGTCGCACGGCAACTGGCAGGGCGCCGAGTCGTGGCAGAAGTGCTGGGTCGGCCGCGAGGGGCGCGTGCCGGGTGTTTTCGAGCCGGCCGAGGAGGGGCCGCTCGTCAAATACATGGGCGGCGGCGGCGAATCCACCCGGTCCTTCTACCGCTGCCCTTCCCTGAAGGTCACCCCGCGCTACGGCGGCGGATCCAACGGCGGGTTTGATTACACCATGTTCCTCTCCTTCAGCGGCGCCCGCATCCGCACCGTGCCCCTGATGGCGCGCGTCGTTTACATGACCGATCCCTTCGCGCCGTCCATCGACAAGCTGCGAACTCCGCTGGTCATCGAAGAAGACCCCCGGTATCACGCCAACGCCAACTCCATCGAGCCTGGCTTCGGGTCCATCGATCGCTCGGCAAGCCATCACGTTTCCACGACGAGTTCGTATGTTTCCATTGACGGCGGCGTCGATTCGGTGAACTACGGGGAGTTCAGGCCGCCCGAGGCATGGGAATGGTTCGTGACGACGCGCAAGGGAGTGGAGGTTCGTCTCAACGGCAGCGTCACGTACAACTACTGGAAGACGCAGTGACCGACGACGATCCTTTCCACTTTTTGGCGCGAATCGTGCCGGTCGATGATGCGGGCCTGCTCCATCTTTCCGGGGCGATCCACGACTGGAAGCCGGTGCATGATCTGGACATCACCACGGTGATCGACCTGGAAGGCGACATCGATCACGGGGTGCCCACCGCGGCCGACCAGTTTCTTTACATCTACCTTCCGATCCACGATGGCGATCTGCCTCAGTTGGATCGCCTGCACTCGGTCGCCGCTCTGGCGGCCGAGCTGATCGGCAAGGGGCATCGCGTGCTTTCCCATTGCGGGCTGGGGCTGAACCGGTCCGCGCTCATGGCCGGGTTGATTCTGATGAAAACACAGGGCCTCACCGGGTCTCAGGCCGTCGAACATCTGCAAGCCCGCAGACCCGGGGCGCTCTACAACGATGTGTTCGCCCGTTACCTTCGTTCGCTGGGGTGAAACCATCAAACACTCCGTTCGCCAAGGCGAACGGCTAAATACGCCGGACCGTACACTGTGCCCATGCCCGGCAAGCCCCGGCAATCCGTTCTCCTCTCCGCGCTGCTGCTGGCGCTGCTGGTCTGCTGCGTGCTGCGGCTGTTTGTCGGCGTCAGCTTCGGCTGGCCTCGCGGTGACTTTCTTTCCAGCGTGGTCCGCCCTTTCCTGGGCGACTGGATCACCCCCGCATCGGCGATGGACGGCGATGCAAGCCCCGGTCTCTTCAATCAGCCCGTGGCGATCCTGGGCATCCGCATGACGCACGTCTTCGTTGCGATCATCGCCGGCGTCGCCCTTTCCACCAGCGGCGTGGCGCTACAGGCGCTGCTGCGCAATCCGCTCGCGGAGCCTTTCATTCTGGGCCTCTCCAGCGGCGCCGCCGTCGGATATCTCGGACAGAAGATGCTCACGAAATGGATCGGCTCGCCGATCGCCCCGCTGCATCTGGGCGCGATCCTGGGCGGCCTGTGTACGCTGGGCATCGTCTATCTGGCGGGCCGTCGCCGGGGGATTGTCGATCCGCTGGGCGTGCTGCTCACCGGCGTGGTGCTCTCGGCCTTCAACGGCGCGATCATCATGATCCTCTTCCACTTCAACACGGAAGGCGACATGGCCCAGCTCGCCCGCTGGATGCAAGGCTACCTGGAGGAGAATCTGGGCTCGCGCGAGATGCTCGCCGTCACGATCATCACCTTCGCGGGTCTGGGCCTGCTGCTCTCGCAGGGCAAGGCGATGGATGTCGCCCTGTTCTCCGATGCCGAGGCGATCGCCATGGGGGTGAATCTGAATCGCCTGCGCACGATGCTTTTCCTCACCGCGGGGGTGCTCGCTTCAGGAGCCGTCGTGCTGGCCGGGCCGCTGGCGTTCGTCGGGCTGATCTGCCCGCACATCGCCCGGTTGCTCTTTGGCCCTTCGCATCGCATGTTGCTCATCGGCTCGGCGGCGCTGGGTGCGCTGCTGCTGGTCTTCGCGGACACGCTCATGGCCTCGATCCAGCAGAGGCAGTTCCCCATCGGCGTCTTCACCGCGATCGTCGGCGGGCCGATCTTCCTTTCCATGCTCCGCTCGCGCATGGGACGCGGGGAGTGATGAATCAGGAGAAGCCGGGAGAGCCGGAGGAGCCGTCGGGGTGGCTGGGGCTGAGTCCGCGAAGCCCCGGCCCAAGCGCACGAAGCAAGGTGAAGCAACTTGAAGGCTGAGGGTCGCCTGGCCGGGGCTTGCGCAAAGCCTCCAGCCCCAGCCACCCAGCGCAGAGCTTCAGCCCAGCCACGGACTCAGCCCCAGCCATCCGACGGAAGCTCCAAATCACAATCACCAAATCTCAAACAAGCTCCAAATTCCAAACAAGGCATCGAATGGCCTGCCCGTGGACGGTGAGTTGGTGTGCTTCCGCCCTTTTGATTCTGCCTTGTTTGGAGCTTGTTTGAGATTTGGATCCTGTGATTTGGAGTTTCACTTCTGCGCCGTGCGCAGAAGTGAAGGGATCAGAATCTAATACGGCGTCGCCATCGGCACGGCGGGTTGCTGTTCCTCGCGGGCCTTCTTCGTTTCGCTGGGAACCACCAGCACCGGGCGGTGCGTTTTTCGCAGGACGCCTTCGGTGATGGTGCCCACGAGCAGTTTGTAGAGGGCGGTGTGGCCGTGCGAACCGAGCACGATCATGTCGGCATCCGTATCCTCCGCCAACGCCAGCACGCGATCGACGGCCGGCCCGCTCACGAACAGCGCCTGGGCCTCGATGCCCTTGTCCTGAAGCGATGCGACCATTTCCTTGAGCCTGCCATCCTCGCCGGGAAAATGTTTGGGCAGATCCTCATCGGCAATCGTCCAGGGAATGGGTACCTCGCCCGCGCCGCTGATGAAGGAGGTATCCGTCACCGCGTGCAGCACCCAGAGTTTGGCGCCCGTGACCCTGGCCATCTCACCGGCCTTGGCGACGACGCGCTCGGAAACATCCGAAAAATCCACGGCCACCAGAATGTTTTTCATGGCACACCTCGCTTGGGGGAAAGCTGTCAGCCATCGGCCTTGCGCCATCAGCTTTACGACTCAGGCGGATTGTCGTCCGATGGCTGACCGCTGAAAGAAAGCTGATGGCTTCACGTCAATGCTATGCACGCGATCGCCGCGGTTAAAGTTTTTTGCTCAAAAAACGATGCGCATCGCGGCCGATTTCACCCAGTTCGAAACCGCAGCGTTGATAAAGCTCGCAGGCCTTGGGATTTGCATCCATCACTTCGAGGGTGATTTTGCAGCACCCGCCGGCGCGGGCCGCCCGTTCGACGGCTTCGAGAAGCCGGCGGCCGATGCCGCGCCCCTGCTGATCTTCGCGGACGTAGATGTCGTGGACGTTCAAAAGAGGCCTGGCGGCAAAGGTGGAAAACCCCGCGAAGCAGGCGGCAATGCCGACAAACGCCTCGCCGGTTTGGGCGAGAAAGATGCGCGTCGTCGGATGGCTGCGAAGCTGCCCGATCAGGCGATCCCGCACCGCCTGCGACAGCGGGCGCCCCTGTCCAAAAGGCGTGCGGGCGTAGCCATCGATCAGGTCAATGACGGCGGCGGCGTGCGCGGCGCGGCCCAGGTCGGCTTCGATGATCTGAATGTCTGACATACTACTCCGGGCACTATATGTTGAACACTCCCTCATCCGCCGCATATCGCACGT
>CAZYPK010000230.1:0-6031 GCA_964649195.1 uncultured Phycisphaeraceae bacterium | reverse complement strand
CATATGACGGGAGAGCGGAAGTCTCCTGCGGGGAGGGCGCGTCTCCCGCCGGGAGCCTCGCCCTCCCATATGCTTTTACCCTGGCGGTTGATGGCTCAAATGGGGGTGCATGACATCCGGCGCGGGTATCTTTTTGGAACCTTTTGCCTTTTCAGAGCCGGGTTTTGCAAACCCGCCCCCGGGGGTCGGCGATGCGACGCGCAAGCGAGCATCGCCGAATTCGTGCGGGGGATGAGCGATTTGCACCGATCGCCGGCCGCGCGGGGGACCGTCATGGATGTTCCGACATTCCCCGCGCGAATTCAGACACGCTCAGCCCGAAGACGGGCATCGCGTGTCTGACCGGACTCACAGAGTCCGGCTCGGATAAGGCAGCCACGCGAAACGGACATGGAACACGATCAGTTCTTCGCCCCTTCGACGTGGATGGCATCGGCATTGATGGTCAACACCTCGGCTGACGGCCTGGGGCCGACCTTGCCGCGCACGATGATCACGTCGTAAGGCTTGATCTTTTGGCCGACGTTCAGGGCGACCTTCAAAGGGGAACCGTCGCCCGCGGCGATCTGGATCGTCGCTTTGACCCGGGTGAGTTCCTCCTGCGGCGTGCAGCAGTAATCCCACGGGGTCGGGCAGGCCTCGCCGTTGTCCTTGCAGGAGACGACGGCGTAATCGATCACGCTGAGCATCGCCCGGTTGGCGACGAACGGATTCGCATCGCCGCCCACGACGCCGCGGATGATGACCACGTCACCTTCCCTGGCATCCTTCTTGAGTTCGGTGACATCCCTGGCCCCTTCGATCTTCGACGAGACGAACAGGTCCGCAGGCAGGTTGTCGGTCGAGGCCGGCGCGTTTGCGGAGGGTTTGTTGTTGCCTGCATCACTGCATCCGATGATGACGAGAAGAACGAGAGTGAGCACGGTGAATCGAATCGCGGTCATGGGTGGCTCCTGTGAAAAGGGGATTGGGATTCTGACACGGTCGCTTCTGCGGACGGCGCACATGAAGTAAAGCTCCAAATCGCAATGTCCAAATCTCAAACAAGCTCCAAATTTCAAGCAAGGCATCGAATGGTCTGCCAGGGGATTGCGAAGCCGCAAGCGGCTTGGGCGTGAGGTTGTTCAGGAATCCCTGCCTTGATTCTGTCTTGATTCCGCCTTGTTTGGAGCTTGTTTGAGATTTGGACATTGTGATTTGGAACTTCCGGCTTCGCCGGCTTGGGAACATTCCGGATTCAATCATGTCATGCCGCCTTCAACGCCTGGGTGATGGGCATTCGCAGGCAGCGCAAGGCGGGCGGCAGGGCGCCGAGGATGCCGAGGATGAGTCCCGCGGCCAGGCCCGTTGCCAGGGTGGCGCCATCCATGCGCAGGCCGAAGGCGCCCATCGAGAACCGGATCGCAAAACCATCGAACAGGACCAGACTGATGGCCGCCGCGACGATCGCGCCCGTCGTCGCGGCCAGCGTGGATTCCTGCACGAAACTGACGACGATCGCCCTTCGGGAAAAGCCCAGCGACTGCAACGTGCCGATCTCGCGGATTCTGGAGGCGAAGGCGGCATACATCGTGTTGAGGCCGCCGAAGACGCCGCCCAGGGCGATGAGCGCGGCGGTGATCCAGATCATCATCCGCACCGGCTGGTAGAAGGCGATCAGCTTGCGGTAATACTCGCCCTCGCTCATGGCGACGATTTCAAGATCGACCCGCGAGGCGGCGAAGGCGGCCACATCCTCCAGTTCGCCGTCCTCGGCCAGCGTGAGCACCGCGCAGGAAATCGTGTCGCGCTTGGCGCTCACCTTCAGGTCGTTGAGCGGGGCCCAGACCTCGGCATCCATGACGGTGTTGGGCGCCTCGAATCGGCCGACGATGGTCCAGGGTTTGTCGTCGAACCAGATCGTTTTGCCGACGGCCAGGTGTCGCTCGTTCATGCCCAGACGTGTGGAAGCGAGCCTGCCGACGATGACTTCGTTGTTGCCGGGGTTGAACATGCGTCCCTCGCTGATGCGGACCTGCGGATGCACGAGGAACGCGGAGACCTCGACGCCGCGCACGACGACCTGCGACACGGCATGTTCCTCGCGGGTGAGACCCACGGTGAGCGCCATGTGGATTTCCGGCGAGATGCAGGGCTGCCCCATGCGCGACTTGATGCCGCGCACGCCGGCGATGGCCTGCGTGGGCACGCCCGATCCGATCTCGCTGCGCTCGATGCTTTCCTCGCTGCCTGCGCCGAGCAGGATGACATTGCGCGCCTGGCCGCTGTCGGCCAGGCTTTGTTCCATGCCGCGCACGAACGCCGAGGCCGCGATGATCAGCAGCGCCACCAACGCGCTGCCCGTCACGCTCATCGCCAGCCTCAGCGGTGAGCGGCCCAGGTTTCGCACGGCATAATCAAACGGTAGCAGTCGCATAAGGTTCTCGATTTTTTTCGCTTCATCACACCGCACGGAAACAGGCCGCGATCGACCTGCGCGACGCCTGCCACGCCGGCACGAGTCCGGCAACAACGCCCAGCACGATGCAGATCGCCAGCCCGCTGAGGACCAGCGGGCCGCCGGCCTGAATCGGAATGCTCAGGCCGTCCATGGAGAGGCTGTACTGCCCCCATTCGATGACGGCCAGCGCGCCGAGGGTGCCGGTCATGCCGCCGATGACGCCGAGCATCACCCCTTCGGTGATGATGAGCCTGCCGATGAGCGAGCCGCCGTACCCGAGGGTCTGGAGGATCGCGTGTTCCTTGATGCGGTCCTGCACGCCGAGCACGATGGCATTGGCGACCAGGGCGAGCACGGCGACGAGGCAGCCGAGGCCCAGGTACCTGGCGAAGCCGATGAGTTCGATCATGTCCGCCGCGGCCTGGGCGACAAACGCCTTCTCCGGCCGCGTGCTTGTCGGCTGCTCGGCGAACCGGAACTCCGCATCGATCGCGGCGGCGATCTCCCCCAGCCTGCCGGGATCGTCCACCTTCACGTTGAACTGCGTCACGATGCCGAGCCTGCGATCCACCGTCTGTTGCAGAAAGTCCAGATGCACGTAAGCCACGTTCTGATCCTGCGGTTCATCGGAGCGCACGATGCCGGCGACATACGACACCACGCCGGCGGCGTCGAACCGATCGCCGACCTTCAGGCCGCGGCGTCTGGCCAGCGTCTCGCCCAGGAGCGCCGCATCGCTTCGCTTGCGCCAGTCCGCCGGCGATCCGCCGATGAAATGGAAGTTCGACTGGTTTTGCTCCATGAACCGTTCGACCGCCACGCCTCGGAAGGTCACGACATCCAGGCTCGCCCGGCAGTTGTTGACGACCACCTTCATGGGCACGACCGCCTTGACGCCGGCGATCTTTTCGATCCGGGGCAGGTAGTGTTCGGGCAGCTTGCTGGTGAACGGGCAGTAGCGATCCTCGCGATAGACGATGAGCGTGTTGTCGCCCGCCGACTGCTGCGTGGCGACGGCCACGCCGCGCTGCATCGACTGCACGGCGACGAAGAGAAACATCGCCGTCGCCACGCCGCCCGATGTGAGCAGCGTGCGTGCGCGGTGGCGGATGATCTGCTTGAAGATCAATGGAAGAAACTTCGGCGCGATCATGAGTTCACCTCCGAGTGTCCGTCGATCAGCCGGCCCTTTTCCAGGTGCAAGGTGACGCCGGCATGATCGGCGGTCTTTGCATCGTGCGTCACCATGATGAGCGTCTTTTTCAGTTCGCGGTTCAGTTGCCTGAGTAGTTGCATGATGGTCTGCGCGGACGCCTTGTCCAGATCGCCGGTGGGTTCATCGGCGACGATGATCTTCGGATCGGTGACGATGGCGCGGGCGATGGCCACGCGCTGCTCCTGCCCGCCCGATAGCTGGCGCGGGTAATGGTCGTGACGATCCGCCAGGCCCACCAGGTCCAAGGCGGTGGCCACGCGCCGATGCCGCTCCTGGCGGGAGAGCCTGTGCAGGAGCAGGGGGAGTTCGATGTTCTCGTAGGCGGTGAGCACGGGCACGAGGTTGTAGAGTTGGAAGACGTAGCCGATGTAGGCGCTGCGCCATGCGGCGAGCCTGCTGCGCGAGAGGCGGCCGATCTCCTGGCCGTCGATGTGCAGGGTGCCCGAAGTGGGCTGATCGATGCCCGCGATGAGATTCAGCAGCGTGGTCTTGCCGCTGCCGCTGGGGCCCATCAGGGCGAGGAATGATCCCGCCTCGACATCGAGGTGCAGATCGTCCAATGGCCGTATCGCAGCCTGCCCCTTGCGGTATTCCTTGGTCAGTTGGCGACATTCAATCAGTGGCATGGTGAAGCTCCAATGATGGTGCGCGGTCTTGATCACGGCCTGGAAACATCCTCGATCTCGCCGATGACGCGAACCCGTTCGCCTTCGCGCAGCCCATCGGCGTCGAAGATGACCGCATCGCCCGGATTCAGGCCCGCGACCGTTTCGATCCAGCCGTCCTGCCTGATGCCGCCCAGTGCGATCGCCTGTCGCCGGGCGGCGCCGGTGCGGGCGTCGATCACCCAGACCGTCGCGCCCGAACCATCCTGTTGCACGACACGCTCAGGCACGAAGACGCTCAGTGCGGAGGCGGCCATCGCGGGATGCGCGCTTCCGCCTTCGGCGCCAGGTTGCGACGGCTGGGCGAGGAACTTCACCCGCGCCAGCATCTCCGGCTTGAGCTGGGCCACCGGATCATCCAGGGCCACCTTCACCTGAATCGTGTTCTTGCCGATGTCCGCCTGGTGTACCAGCCTCGTCACTTTGCCGGTGAAGACCCGGTCGGGCAGCACATCGACGATCACCTGCGCCTGCTGGCCCACGCCGATTTTCGCGGCATCGCCCATCGGCACATCCGCCCGGACCTGAAGTTTCGCCGGGTCGTACAGCGCCGCCACATAACCGGCATCGGGATGATCGCTGGTGAACATCATGCGAAGGCCCGGCGAGGCGAAACGCTGCATGACCACGCCCGCCGCGGGCGATCTGATCTCCATCCGGCTCTCCCTCAACTGCGCCTCGGCGAGCGCTGCGCGAGCCTCTTCCAGCATCGCCCCGGCCTGGGCCAACTCCTGCTTCTCCGCGATGCGCAGCTCCATCTCCCGCACCGCCGCCGCCAGCTCCGCCTCGTGTCGTTTGAGCTTCGCCTTCACCACCGATTGTCGCGCCGCCAGCGCCTGAACCGATGCGCGCTGAGCCTCGACCTGGAATCGCGTCCGCTCCACCCGATCCTGCTCGACGATCCCCTCCGGCAACTGCGCCAGGCGATTGAGGTGCCCCTCCAGTTCCGCGAGTTTGGCGCTTTCGACCAGCGCCATCGCCTGCGTTTCGCCCGCCTCCGATTGAGTCTCTTCAACCGTCGCCTTGCCCACGGCCACCGCCCTGATGCGCGCCACCGGGTGATCCCACACCGCCTGTGCCGCATCAACCATCGCCTGTCTCCGATCCACCTCGGCCTGCGCCCGCCGCACCGCCAGCTTCGCCTGGGCATCGATCATCCGGGCGACAACCTGCCCCGCGGCGACAACATCACCCTCCAGCACGAGCACCTGCTCAAGCGTGCCTTCGGTCAGCGCCGGGACACGGATGGGAAACGGGTCCGGTTCCACCCAGCCGGCCGCCTGGGCGACGATCACCTGGCTTGACCGGCCGGCGGATTCGCTTGTGCCGACGATTGCGCCGGCCGCGCTGATCTGGCCCGTGCGGGCGATCGTGCGGATGATCGAGACGCCCCTCGCGGGCATCCAGACATCTTTCGAGACGATCGCCATGAGCGCCGCCGCGAGAACGATGATCCCCGCCGGCAGTCCCACCCGCGTCAGCCAGCGACGACCGGCCGGCGGAATGCGATCCGCCGCGCCGGATGATGTTGTTGAAAGAAGTGTGACCGAGGCGGTATCCATGTT
The DNA here is from genome assembly GCA_964649195.1 of uncultured Phycisphaeraceae bacterium. Lineage (GTDB taxonomy): Bacteria > Planctomycetota > Phycisphaerae > Phycisphaerales > Phycisphaeraceae > JTS-RE9. Next base: position 145 of record CAZYPK010000230.1, on the reverse strand, counting down.
CGGTTCCGATCCAAAGAGGCAGACCCATTAAAGAGGCGTCGGGTGGTTGGGGCTGAAGCGACTGTCTTGCATGTCAAGTCCCGACGGCGAGTTTTTGTCGTTCGATCCTGGCGAGGTTGTTGAGGTGGATCAGGAGTTTGCGCAT
>CAZYPK010000229.1:0-6037 GCA_964649195.1 uncultured Phycisphaeraceae bacterium | reverse complement strand
CCCCCAAAGCGGGGCCGTCGCAACCGAATCGGCTCGGCAGGAGCCTCGCCCTCCCGGCGGGAGCCTCGCCCTCCCATATGCTTTTGCCCTGGCAGGGGTCAGGGGAAACGCATAAGCCCCGCGCGGCCCCCGGAGACTGAGAACTTATTTCCGGGTGGCTGGAACCGCTTCGGGTGGCTGGGGCTGAGTCCGCGAAGCCCCGGCCCAGATGTACGAAGCAAGGTGAAGCAACTGAAAGTCGATGGTCGCCGGGCCGGGGCTTCGCGGACTCAGCCCCAGCCACCCGACGTGCCTTCGTGCCTTCGTGTCTCCGTGCCTTCGTGCCTTCTCCCCACCTCACTTCTTCGCCGGGTCCTTGGCGATGCCGATGACGCCTTGGGCGATGCGGGCGCCGGCGTTGCCGACGGGCTGGCCGCCGTCGTCTTCCTTGGCGTGGATGATGATGGCCCGGCCGATGATCGGGTTCTTTTCGCCGGCGATGGTGATGTTGTCGAAGGTGAGGTCGATGGTCGCCTTGCCATCGGCATCGGCGGCGAGGTTGCCCAGGTCGCCGGCGTGGCGCTTGCCTTCCTTGTCCGGCAGGCCGTGATCGTGGCCTTCGGGGTTGTAGTGTCCGCCGGTGGCCATGCCGTCCTTGCTGTTGAGGTTGCCGAACTCGTGGATGTGCCAGGCATGTTTCTGGTTGGCGTTGAGGCCGGTGACCTCTCCGGTGATGGTGACCTTGCCATCCTTCTCGGCGAAGCTGATCACGCCGGCCACGTTGTTGCCTTCGGTGGCGCCGAGCACGACGATGGCGTGATGGACGCCTTTGAAGGGGTTGTGGTGATCGTGGTCGTGAGCGTGAGGCTGGGCTTTATTGGCGTTGGACTTGGTCGAGTTGTCGCAACCGCCCCAGATCAGGGCGATGGGCACGGCCAGCAGAGCGGCGTAGAGGAAGGTTCGGTTCATGATGTTTCCTTTCGGGAAGCGAGTGAATCGGAAATTGACGACAGGGGTATGGTGAAGGCGATGCCGCTGCGCGTCAAGGGGAGAAGGGCGGGGCAGGAGCAGGGGTCGGCTATCAGCTATCAGCCAAAGGCAAAAGACAAACAGACTGGACTTCCCCACTCCCGGCGGGCGCGGCGAAAGGACGGCATAATGCTGTCCTTTCGCCGCGCCCGCCGGGAGTGGGGAAGTCCACATGAGCCGGTCGTAGGTTTTGAAGAGGAGCGACCAGAGCGACGGGCGAAAAGTTCTCACCGGCGGGACGTGAAGCGGCGTGCGGTCGGACAACACCACGATGCGACTCTGGGGGTTACAGGATAGGCCCGCCAAGGGGTGAGGTCGGCTTGAATGGTGATGATGTCGTCCATCATAAAAGAATGGGGATGTCTGTTACATCCGACTCCCGTTGGTCAGGTCCGCCGACTTGGATTGCGCCCGGTCACGCTGTCCGATTTTACTCGTGAATGCCTGCTGATGCAATTCTTTTGTGGGAAAAAGCATGGCAGTCGCTTTCGGAATGGCGCTTCAAAGGCAAGCCCGCTGCGTGCGATCGCGTTGGCATTTCTTCTGCTTCTGCTGCAATTGTCGCACTCGAAGGTGAAGGGTGAAACCTCCAACGCTATCATGACAAGTGTGTGAGGCCCGTGTGCGGGTTTGGCTTGCGGTCCGTGTCGGGCTTACGGTTCATGGAGTAACTGCCTTGCAGATCGACGCGACATTTTCCGTCAGCTACACGCATCGCACGCGGTTCACCAGCGATTCGTTGAACCCGGCGAATCCGATGTTGCTCTCGGTCTTGCCGCCCGCGGTGCCCGGTCAGCCTGCCAAGGTTCTCTTTTTCGTTGATGAAGCCCTGGCTGCGGCTGATGTGAAACTGCTTGATCGCGTTCGCGCTTTTGTGGCGGCTCATCCCGGTCGCCTCGTCATGCCCGGCGACATCCAAATTGTCCCCGGCGGTGAGGATTCCAAGAACGCACCGCGCTGGCTCGAGGACATGCTTCGCCACATTCACGACGCCGCCATCTGCCGGCAGAGCTACGTCGTCGTCATCGGCGGCGGGGCGGTGCTCGACTGCGTCGGCTTCGCGGCAGCGATCGCCCACCGCGGCGTGCGACTGGTTCGTCTGCCCACCACGACGCTCGCGCAGGCCGACTCGGGCGTGGGCGTCAAGAACGGCATCAACGGCTTCGGCAAGAAAAATTACATGGGATCCTTCGCCCCGCCCTGGGCGGTCATCAATGATGACGCCTTCCTGCGAACGCTCTCCGATCGCGACTGGCGCTGCGGCTTCGTCGAGGCGGTCAAGGTGGCCTGCATCAAGGATCGCGCCTTCTTCGAACAGATCGAAGCGAACGTGGATGCGATCGCGGCCAGGGATCACGACATCGCCATGCCGATCATCGCAGCCTCGGCCGACTGGCACCTGAAGCACATCACGCGGAATGGCGATCCGTTTGAGATGACCACCGCGAGGCCGCTCGACTTCGGCCACTGGGCGGCACACAAGCTCGAGCAGATGACCTGGTTCCGCCTGCGCCATGGTGAGGCGGTCGCCATCGGTCTGGCGATCGATGTGACCTACGCCGCGATGATGGGCATGCTCGATGAAAGTGAAGCCAACCGCATCAAGGACACGTTGATCGCGTTGGGCTTCGAGCTTTACGACGATGCCATGCAGCAGATGCAGGAGTTGCTCAAGGGCCTCGAAGAGTTCCGCGAGCATCTGGGCGGCCGGCTCACGGTGACGATGCTGCGGGCGATCGGCACGCCTGTCGATGTGCATGAGATCGATGTCGATGTGATGCGCGAGGCGATCCGAAGTTTAAGCCCGGCCCAGCGCGAAGCGGTGTTGTAGCCAATCACGGCGTGAAACGGTTTCACTGCATACAATCCCGACATGTCCACTTCCACGCCCACCTGTCCCATGCCCCGGCAAAAGGTGATCGATGCCTACTTCATGGAGCATCGCGCCAAGCTGCTGGATATCGCCGCGTTTTTCGATCGCATCGAACGAGCACAAGCTGAAAAGCCCGGCGAGGATTTTCGCATCGCCGCATTCAAGGATGCCATTGCGATTCTCACCGACGGCCAGGGCGACCGCGCCCGGCGAATTCTTGAATCTTTCAGCGATCCCACGGATGAGCCGCTCGAATCGGCCGCGGGCATGAAGGGCGCCAGCGGCGCGTGGCCGGGGCGATGATCGTTGCTACGCCGCAAGCGGCTGATTTTGTCTCCTGCTTCCTGTCCCTTGTCTCTTTTCCTTATGCCTTACATCGACCCCCACATCCACATGGTCAGTCGCACGACCGATGACTACCGGCGCATGGCCCAGGCCGGTTGCGTGGCGATCACCGAACCCGCGTTTTGGGCCGGTTTTGATCGCTCGTCGCCGCAGGGGTTTTTCGATTACTTCCGCCAACTCACCGAGTTTGAACCAGCCCGTGCCGCTCAATACGGCATCAGGCATTTCTCCTGGCTTTGCATCAATCCCAAGGAGGCGGAGGATCTGAAACTGGCCCGTGAAGTGATGGAGATCATCCCCGATTTTCTGAACAAGCCCAACGTGCTGGGCATCGGCGAGATCGGGCTCAACAAGAACAGCCGAAATGAAATCCGCATCCTCGAAGATCACATCGCCCTGGCCGCGAAACACAGGCAACTGATCCTGGTGCATACGCCGCATCTGGAGGACAAGCTCAAAGGCACCCGCCTGATCATGGATGCCCTCAAGCGCAACGGCGCCATCGAGCCCGGTCGCGTGCTGATCGATCACGTCGAGGAGCACACCGTCAAGGCGGTGCTCGATCGCGGCTACTGGGCGGGCATGACGCTCTACCCTGATTCGAAGGTGACGCCTCAGCGTGCCGCGGACATCATCGAGGTTTATGGCAATGAGCGCATCTGGATCAACTCCGCCGGCGACTGGGGCAACAGCGATCCGCTGGCGGTGCCCAAGTGCAGGCTTGAAATGCAACGTCGCGGACATCTGGCCGACTCCATCGAGAAAATCTCCTTCGGCAACCCGAAGACCTTTCTCGGACAAAGCGACAAGTTCAGGATTTGAGAAGCCATCCCGAAACGCATCCGAGCCGCGCGGCTCATTGAGCCACTTCAAAAACGTTTCCGCATCCATGCCCGCTGATTCCCGACGTTGTTCCTTGCCATCCGGTGAAAGCACGAGGAACGTGGGCAGATACTGAATGCCGAATCGCGCGCCCAGTTGCCGCGTGGCGGCGTTTCGCTGCGTCATGTCCAGCCGGACGGGAATGTAATTCGCCTCGACCTGATCCTTCACTTTCTGCTGCGAAAAAGTCAGTCGCTTCATCGTCTTGCAGGGCGGGCACCAGTCGGCGGTGAAATCCAGCAGCAGCGGTTTGTTCGACTGCTTCGCCTCGGCGAAGGCGGCGTCGAGATCAGTGCGCCAGGCGATGATGTCATCGCCGCCCTTGACGAGCAGGAAGGGCGCCGCTGCCGCGATCACAACGATGAGCAGAATGATCAATGGAACAGGCGACTTGCGAGCGGACCGATCCGGCTGATTGGGGTGGGGAGCTTTCACGGAGAGATGATAGCCGCGTGGTTCAGATGGCTCGCATCGCCGTCGCTCACTTCACCAGCCACAAGACGCCCATCACCGCCGCTGCGATCCAGCCTGCGATGGCCGCCCAGAAGATCGGCTGCGATGTGAGCGGTGTTGCCTCGACATCCATATCGACCGTGTCGCCATGCGCCGAGTCCTGCGAACTGGCGGCAGGGGCTTCCTGATCCAGCGATGCCAGCGATGACAGGTCGAACTGCTTGCGGGCCTGCACCGGGGCTTCGCCGCGCGCCACCGCTTCGAGATCGTAAAGCAGATCGCTCGTGGTCTGATAGCGTTCGTCGGGATTCTTGGCCATGCAGACTTCGATGATCTCGCCGATGCCTGCGCTGAGGTTGGGATTGATGTGATCGGGCGGCACCAGTTTTTCCTTCAGGTGCTTGTGCATCACCGCGGAAGGATTGGGGGCATCGAAAGGCACGCGGCCGGTGACCAGGTGATAGAACGTCGCGCCCAGGCCATAGATATCACAACGGAAGTCAACGGTTTTCAGGCCGCGGATCTGCTCGGGCGAGATGTAGTAGGGCGTCCCATACGCCTTGCCCGCCTCGGCCTCGGCGGCTTCGACATCGCTGACCGCGCGGGCCAGGCCCATGTCGGCGAGCTTCGCCTGCCCGGTGGTGGTGAGCATGATGTTCTTGGGTTTCACATCACGATGAATGAAGCCTTGCTTGTGAGCGTGCTCCAGCGCCTTGGCGATCTGGATGATGATCTTCAGCGCGTCCTTTTCACTGTAGGTGTGGCCGGCTTCGAGATCGTCGTAAACGGTTTTGCCTTCAACGTACTCCATGACGAAGTAGTGAAAGTCGCCTGCCTTGCCCACGTCGTAGGCGGCGACGATGTTCGCATGATTCAGCTTGGCGGCGGCGCGCCCCTCGGCATAGAAGCGCTCGACGAACTCCGGATTCGTCATGAACTTCTTGGGCAGCACCTTGATCGCGACCGGCCGATCGAGGCTCACCTGCTTGGCGAGATAGACGGTGGCCATCGCGCCGGCACCGAGCTTTCTGAGAATCTGATAGCCCGGAATCTGCTGGCCCGCGCTGTTCTTCTGCTCTTCAACCTGCGGGCGAACGCGTTTGAGCTGACGCTCGGTGATCGAGCCTTGCTCGATGAGGACATCGGCCAGCGACTTCTGATCGGCGTCGGTCGCGGCGAGGGATTTTTGTCTTTCGACGGCGGCTTTGACCTCCTCGGCGCTGACCAGGCCGTGCTCGACGACCAGGCGACCCAGCAGGGAGTCAAGATTGCTCTGCGGAACTTCAGCCATGATGAGAAGAATAAGGGGCACACCGGGATGAGGCAATGCCCGACAAGTGGAATGGAAAGCCCCGGCACAACGAATCGAGGCTTCATCTTACATGGGTTATCGGCAAAATGCAGGGGAAGGTTGTGCATGACCCAGGGCAATCGCATATGACCTCACGGCCCTTGCAGGACCCGCAACAGCGTGTT
>CAZYPK010000228.1:0-6046 GCA_964649195.1 uncultured Phycisphaeraceae bacterium | reverse complement strand
GTCCGCGAAGCCCCGGCCCAGGCGCACGAAGCAAGGTGGCGCAACTGAAACTGAAGGCTGAAAACTGAATGCTGAATGCTGAAGGCTGAAGGCTGAAGCATGAGCCGCGACGTAACACGTCGCGGACGTGAACGACAAGAATGGAGTGCCCATCGCGCAGCGGATCACGTCGGGTGGCTGGGGCTGAGTCCGCGAAGCCCCGGCCCAGGCGCACGAAGCAAGGTGGCGCAACTGAAACTGAATGCTGAAGGCTGAATGCTGAATGCTGAATGCTGAAGGTTGCCGGGCCGGGGCTTGCGCAAAGCCTCCAGCCCCAGCCACCCGCCGAGGCTGAAAGAAAAAGGTGCGCTGGGCCACCCCTTCAGGCTGTTCACGTCCGCGACGTGTTACGTCGCGGCTCACGCTTATCCCGAACGCAGGTCAGGAGGTTCAACGAACCCCCACCCGGCGGCGGCGGGCCAGCGCCGCGAAACCCAACGCGAGACAGCCCAGCGATGCCGGTTCGGGCACCGACGGTGCGCCGAAGATGGTCAGATCGGTGAACCCGCCCACCTTGCCCGCTGCTCCGGAGTTGTCGTAGAGGTAGAAGCGAAGTTCCAACGGGCCGTCCACGCGGCCGAACCCCGGAATGGTGGACAGATCGAGGAATTGCAGGGCGGTGACGAAAGTGCCATTGGGTTCGGTGCCGGGGTAAACGAGGAGGAAGTCGGCCAGGTCGTCGGAGAACCCGTCAAGGCTGGAACGGATGACGACATGTGAATTGAGACCGGCGGTATTGGCCGTCTTGCCTGCGACCTGCGTGAACTCGATTCCGGTGAAGTCGGTGGGGCCATCGGGGGTCAGTGTGATGGTGAAGTAGGCATCGGGATCGAGGGCGTCGGGAACGCCCAGCCCGTTGCCGCCGGCGCCTTCGGGGGCGACGGCGTTGATCGTGTGCAGCGTGTGGAAGCCGACGGAACCGTTGCCCCAGTCGGCTCCATTCGTGGTCATGGCCGAGGCGGTCAGATGGTCGGCCCGGAGGGTGACCGGCGAGGATTCGTTGGTGCCGGACACCAAGGCATACTTGGCCAGCACGCCGTCGGGCAGCACGGTGGGATTGTCCAGGTTGGCGCCCGCCGCAATGTAGATGTTGTCGAGGTGGATGGTGCTGGGAGAGGCGATATCGGCGGTGGTGAGGCCGAAGAATCGGTTGAGGCCGTCGGTCGTGCCGTTGCGGAACGCGAGGTTGGTGGCCAGTTGGGTCTGGCTGGCGAAGGCGCCGCCCTGAATGTAAACATCCATGCTGTCGGCGGCGTTGTCGATGACGGCCCAGAGGCTGTAATCGGTGGCGGCGCTGAGGGTGGTCAGGTCGTTGGCTGCCCCGCCATCCCGGGCGCGAAGCGTCAGGTTGCCGCCGACATTGAGCAGGGTGAACTGGGCTTCGAAATCGGCAAAGGCGCCAGGCGCGGCAGCGGCGGACAGGCCGAAGGAGGTGTCGAGGTTCAAGCCGTTGGCGCGGAAGTTGAGGAAGAGCGTGCTCGTGGAACCGTCCGCGATCGTGCCGCTCTGAAGGGGCCTGACCACGCCGCGTGAGGGACCGGTTGAGGTCTGACCGAAGCGGAGCACCTCATTGCCGGCGAAGGTGGTGACGGCGACATTGCCCGAACCGGCGGGGATCGACGCCCACAGGTTCTGGTTGTGGACGGTGACGCCGCCGGAGGTCAGGCCCGAAAAATCATCAATCAGCACCACCGCTTGAGCCGGCATGGCAAGGCCCGCCAGAGCGATGCCGGATATCGCCATTTTGACGCACTTTGACGGATTGAATCGACGGAGCATGACACTTCTCCTTGTTAAAAGTCGGACTTCAAACATCGAACAACGATCAATTCACATTTTTATTTGCAGGAACCTGGCCGGTTGCCGCCACCGGCCAATGGTTGTGAATATATCATCAATCCCCGCGATTCAAAATGCTTCCGTACAAATTTCAAAAGCGTACACAGACCGGCCCATTTAGCCGTTCGCCTTGGCGAACGGAGAACCGCTCAATTCACCCAGGCATCATAAAGGGACAATATCTTGACTATCTGCATCAGGCACATTGGATCATCTTTGAACAGCCTGCGGGGATCAACGGGGTTTTTGGCCGTGCCGGCTGCACGGGAAGGCGTTTTTTATCGGCTTCCCAAGGCTCGATCTTCGCCGGAATCGGGCGGGCGGGAGAATGAACCGGGGCGTGTAAAACACCGTAGTAAAGCGGGAAGATGGGCCTCCTGCCAGCCCGTTGGAAAAGAGGTCGGAAGTCAGAGATCAGAGGTCGGCGCGAAACAAACCACTGGGAAACCGAATGTTTTTCCGACTTCCGGGACTTCCGAACAACCCCCGATGTATCGTGAATCAGGGGATCGCGAAGCCGCAAGCGGCTTGGGCGTGAGGTTATTCAGGAATCCCAAGGGGGCGGTTGCTTGAGAAATTCGTGTGAATTGCCGAGAAACCCTTGACACTAGTCGTGTTGGCATGGTAACTTTATGCAGATATTGGAATCGGAAAGGACACCTCGTTCATGTGTGTGGCGAGGGGTTGGAAGAAAACAGAGAACATCCTCTGCCATGAGGATGGGACGAGAGACGGGCGTTCATCGTCGTGACATCGCCTGATTCGTCCCGGAGATATCGGAGATCTGGAATGCTGGAGGATCAAGACAACAAGTCGAAGGTTGCCGCGAAGTTTGAAAACCGCCGCCGCCTGCTCAAGGCTCTGGCCGTGGCCACCCCGCTGATGATCACGCTGCGCGGCAAGCCGGCCCATGCCCAGCTTTCATCGCTCGGCTCGGCGGGCATTCTCTACGGCCCCGGCGCCTACGTGCAGCCGGGCGATGTCGGCAAGAACGGCGTCACGGAATCCGACCTGTGGAAGCCGATCAAAAAGGGATACGGCAACAAATATAAGATTCTGACCGATCCCACCCGACGCGATCAGGAATCCACCGAGAAAGGCAAGCACATCGTGCGGTGATCTTCGATCATCGGCTTCGCGCCATTCCCCGACAGACGCTTTGCACTCATCGCTACCCCCGGATACCCCAATGGTTGGAGAACTCTCCACCATTGGGTTTTTTGTTGGATGGATAATGCCTTCTTCATCGCTCCGAATCTGTATGACCCGAGTTCGGGATAAGAGCCGCGACGTAACACGCCGCGGACGTGAACAACCTGAAGGGGACGCGAACGCATCTTTTTCTTTCAGCCTCGATCGGCGCCCGGTCGTTTTCGCATCCCGTGATCCGCTGCGCGATGGTCACTCCATTCTTGTCGCTCACGTCCGCGACGTGTTACGTCGCGGCTCACGCTTATCCGAAACTCAGGTTGTTTGATTCCGACCGACCGCTTGTGCCGATCAAACTAATCCGATGCCTTGGACTCTTGCTCCCAATGCCGAACTTCTGTGGCGCTCCTGGGAGGGTGAAGCGGTGGTCTTTCACCCTCCCTCCGGCGACACGCACATCCTCCACCCGCTGGCTGCCGAGGCGCTGCGACACCTTGAGCATCACACCGCCGATGCGGCAACGCTCACCGCCCATGTCGCCGAGGCTTTTGACCTTCAACCCACCGATGAACTGCACCGACAAATGGAACAGTGCCTGACGCAGTTTGCCGAACTGGGGATGATTGTCGAAAGCATCGAGCCGGGGGAGCCGGGGGAGCCGGAAAGCCCCCTTCGGACCGACCCCAAACAATAGGGACTTCTGGATAATCCCCGATATACCGCGAACCAGGGGATAGCGAAGCCGCAAGCGGCTTGGACGTGAGGTTATTCAGGATGCCCAATAACGCCTCCCCGTGTTCTTCCCTCCGTGCCTTCCATGTACCTACGCGACCTGTCCAACCATGATGTCGCCCACCTGCTTCGCGGGCCGGGGGTTCGCGCGCGGATGGGGCCGTTTGTTTTCGGGATGAAGACGACGCTGCCTGCCCTCTTCGATCCGATTCACCTGCTCTACGCGAATTATCCGCTGGAGCCTGAGCATGACTTCATCGACTTCGAGGTGGCGGTGGCGCCGCGCTCGCTGCGGGAGAAGTGGCTCAGTCGCCATGCGAGCTTCATCATCGATGGTGAGACGCCTTCGTTTCCCTCTTTCGAGCGTTCACTGGCGCTGCCGATGTTTGAGTGGGCGCTGAACTGGTGCGTCTTCACCCGGCCGCATCAATATCTGATTCTTCACTCGGCCGTCGTGGAGCGTCACGGCTGCGCGGTGATCCTGCCCGGCCAGCCCGGCGCGGGCAAGAGCACGCTCTGCGCCGGTCTGAGTCTGCGCGGCTGGCGGCTGCTCTCGGATGAAGTCTGCGTCATGAGGCCGCCTTCGATCCGGCTCATCCCCGTGCCCCGCCCCATCGGTCTCAAGGAGGAATCGATCAACGTCATCCGCGCCTTCGAGCCTGCCGTCATCATGGGACCGGCCATCCCCGGCACGCGCAAGGGGACCGTCGCCCACATGCAGGTTGACGAAAAGTCCGTCGCCGCCGGCCAGACCCACGCCACGCCTCGCCTGATCGTCTTCCCCTCCTGGCGCGCGGGCGTCGGCCTTTCGCTGGAACCCTTCAGCAAGGCCCGGACACTGCTTCGCATCGCGCAGGACGCCTTCAACTTTTCCGTGCTGGGCACGCAGGGCTTTGAAACGCTGGCCAACCTCGTCGATGCGTGCGACTGCTACACGCTCACCTACGGTTCGATGGATGCGGCCATTGAAAAGCTCAACGAGCTGATCGAACTGGAGCCATCGCAGTCGAGGAATGAGTTCACCATGCAGGACACGGGGGAGGTGATGACGCGATGAGTTCATCCGCCGTCCATCTGCTCGACGCCCTCAACGATCCGACCTTGCTGCCTTCGCTGAGCGGGCCGCAGTGGAATCAGCTCATTCGGCTGACCCGCCGCACCAAGTCGATGGCGAAGCTGGCCCATCGCGTCAGCGCGCTGGGGCTTGACGCCCGCATCGATGACCGGGTGCGCGATCACCTGATCGCTTCGCGGGCGGTGGCGAACCAGCATCGGCGGGCGGTGAAGTGGGAGGCCAACCGCGTGGTCGCAGCCCTGGGTGATGCGGGGTATGACATCATCTTTCTCAAAGGCGGCGCCTACGTGCTTTCGGACAGCCCTGCCGGTCATGGCAGGCTGGTCAGTGATGTGGACATCATGGTGCCCAAAGCCTGCATCGACGACGCCGAGCGACGGCTGACCGGCGCAGGCTGGGCGCCCATGAAGCTCGATGCCTACGACCAGCGCTACTACCGGCAATGGATGCACGAACTGCCCCCGCTTCACCACAAGGCCCGCAAAGGCGTGCTCGATGTGCATCACACGATCCTGCCCGAAAGCGGCCGGCTGAGGCCCGATCCGGCAAAGCTTTTCGCCGCGGCCCGGCCGATACCGGGCTTCAATCATCCCCATGTGAAAATGCTCGCGCCTGCCGACATGATCCTTCACTCCTCGGCACACCTTTTTCAGGATGGCGATCTCGCGGGCGGGCTGCGCGACCTGCTCGATCTGGATGACCTGCTGCGCGACGCCGGTGCGCGCGAGGAGCATTTCTGGCAGGCGTTGGTGAGCCGGGCGAAGGAGCTCGACCTGCATCGTCCGCTGTATTACGCCTTGCGTTTCACATCGCGGCTGCTGCACACGCCGGTTCCGCAGGCGGTGCTGGAGGAATCCGCCCGGGCCGGCAAGCCGCTGGCACCGGTGTCGATGATGATGGACCTGCTGGCGGACCGCGCCTTCGTTCCCGATGCCGGCCAGGGTCGGCGATGGGGCGCGGAGCTTTCGCGCTGGCTGCTCTATGTCCGCTCGCACTGGCTGCGCATGCCGCCGCTGCTGCTGGCGCAGCACCTGGGAAAAAAGGCGATGCGCCGGTTCAAGAAGGAGCAAGCGGAGGAACCGAAGACGAAGGAGGAAAAAAACGTCGAAGCAAAACGGCTGGGGTGACGCCACAGGGCAAGCGCATGTGGCGGTGGTCCGCACCTCTCCCTCCGGGAGAGGTCGGCGAGGCTTTGCGAGCCGGGTGAGGGTG